>NZ_DIJR01000004.1:0-73857 GCF_002421245.1 Sphingobacterium sp. UBA5639 | reverse complement strand
TCAATATCACCATTATATCCAACAAATGCAAGAATTGGGAAATTCTGTGGTAATACAGCACAGAAAACTCCTAATAAATTTTCCCCTGATATTGTTTGCAATTCGTCAAAATTGCGATCGGTTTTATTAGGGAGCGATGGCCAATCATATTTATTGTTCTCAATCAACAACAAAGCGCTTTTTTCTGTGATTTTACTTTTCATTAAATATTCTACACCTTGAAATAATACTATTAAGGAGGTACTAACGGTAATTCCATTATGTTTCCAATAATCTTCAATAGTGATTTCATAGTTATCGAATATCTCATCTTGAATAAGTGCGTTTACATTGTTTGAGATATTAAAAAGCATTTCAAATGATTTCCAAAGACATTCTAATCCTAATTTCTCAAACCTATCTGGTTTTGGTATATTTTTAATCATTTAAACAGGGTATTTCTTTATTTTAAAAGAATGTATACAGGGATAATAGAGATAAATTTGGATATTCTAAGCCTAGTCTGGATAATGTGCCAAAAGAAATTTCATGAATTAGGGTCGTCTATTATTTTTTGTTGTGGAAATCCATATAAAATTGGGTGCGAAAACCACCTAAAGAATAATCCTAAGCATGTTGCTCTCAAGTTTCTATTTTATACTAAGTTCATTTTTTAAGACATTTACAAAATCTCTAAAAAATATGCATTTGGCCATAATTTTATTATAGTCTATCTCTGCAAATAATTCCCTGCAGTCAGATTCCACATATCTCCGTCGGCCTTTACTAGTTTCTCGTTTTAGTTTTTCTTTAGGGTCTTTTATACTAGTTGGATCTTTAGAAAATGTTAGTTTAGTTCCATATTTACGATTGATTAAATTAATATCAGCGAAAAGTAAAGCTTCCAATTCCCATACATTTAGTAAAATAACAGCCTTACAATTATTGGCGTAATCCTGTACTTTTTGAAACCAAATATTCCTCGAATCAACCTTAAGTTTATCAGAATTAAACCCATCTAAATCTCTAATACACACTAACAAATCATACTTTTCTATTTTAGTCTCCGCTGTGATCTGTTTAAAAAATTTAAAACTTTCTAATCCATCTCCCCTTAATTTTTTACAAAGGGTTTTAAATCTTATTGCAGAGCCAAATTGAGGTTTTAATAGATTTTCAAGAGCTACAGTATCATTTGGATCCTCTCCGATTAAGCCAATTACCTTCATTCTTCTAAATCTGAATAAACCCAATAATCGCTTAAATAACCCACCTCTTCAACATAAGTTCTCGCCTTTTCTCTTTCATCATTTGATAGCCTTCGTATAGATGTTCCGGAGTCTTTTGAATATGATACTATTTGAATTCTACTTAATTCTTCAATTTCAACGTAATTTAAAACTAAAGGAGAATGAGTTGATATAATAATTTGATTGAAGTCACTACGTTCCTTAATGAATTGCATTAAAAGATCAAATTGGTGGGGATGTATTCCTAACTCTGGCTCTTCTATCAAAATTACGCTTTCTTTCAAATCTTGTATTTGGGCAATAATATAGAATAATCTTTTTGTTCCATCAGAAAGATTGTTCCACGGTAACCAAGTATCATTTACGAAATACTCTATCTTGATGTTTTCAACATTAAAGCGTAGTTCGTCAAAATAAATATTAATATTTGAATTAAAACGTATATTCTTTATAGGGGTGTATTTTGAAAGTACACGGATAAATTCATCACTAAAAACAAATTTTGACTTAATATAATCAGTTGGAATTTCTTTTATCATTTGGGAGTCAATTTGATCTGAACTTTTATTCTCGAAAAAATCTAAAAACTCAGTTTCTATGTTCCAAAAATAACGGTCTAAAAAATTATTTCCGATAGAATATATGCCTTCATACATATCAAAATCGATGATCAGCTTACCAGGTAAATCAATGAATTCAGGAGAAATAGGTAGATTGTACTCTAAGAGTATCGTACGAGGAAAAGTTAACATTACTGATCGTAGAGCATAATTATAAAAAAGTTGGCGAGATTTTACTATTAATGTTCCTTCGGATTCCCCAGCTAATAATTTTCCTCTATGATTTAACGGCAGATAAGTGCCATTTAAGGTATAAGTTCTTTTGAAAAAATACTTTTGACCAGGATTAATTTCTATATCTTCCGGGCTAAAAGCTTGTCTTTCATAATTCACTTCGAACAAATCGGCCCCGCTTAAAGACTCCATTACAAAGGATAGCGCTTTAACGTGACTATCCTGAGGTAGCCCTTTCGGCCTTAAAGCCTCTTTTACAATATAAAGCAAATTTGACTTTCCTGCTCCATTCTTCCCAATAATAATATTAAGGCCATTATTAAAATCAGCATTTATCTTATGGATTGATCTAAATCCAACAACTGCTATATTTTTCAAATAAAGACTTTCAATCAGTTTTTTAGTCATATACAAATGTAAAATTTATTGAACAAAAATCTACAATAATAGCGACGTCGAATATCTGTTACTATCCGACCTTCTAGACCGAATGCATGACTCAGATCATCAGTTTAATATTTTATTAAATTTTAGGCTTAGTAGTAGTCAAAATAAATACAAGCCATACGCAAAATACTAGCGAAAATCCGATCCAAGGAGTTTTCATACTAAGGGCGGAGAAAAGCCCAATAGTCGATAGAATACAAAAGAGTAAGAATAATAATAAGGTCTTCATAATTGTAAGATTTAGAAATAATGAAATTATACTGCAATGAACTTCATCGCAGTATATACTTAAGCAGCTTGTTTGTTCTTATTTTTCTTTTTCTTCGATTTATTTTTTTTATCTTTTTTTGAGTCGATTTTTCTCAGAATTCTCATTACCTTTTTTTGGACATCATCAACAATTTTCCAGTCTTTTTCTATATAGATATCTGTTACTCTATTCCCTTCGTCGACATGATTTAGAGCGAGTGAGACATCATCTTTATTTAAGCGGCATCTATTTCTAGCAGTGTTTGCAAAAGTATGTCTTGCCCAGTACAAGGTGAGATTTTTAATTCCGGTTAGGTTACGAAGGTGGAGCATTCCCTTTGATAATGCATAATTAAGGTAATTAGGATTTCTATATCGATTTCGTAGTTTTTCGATATATTTTTCGAGAAGTGGCCTCGCTTCATCAATTATTCTAATGCTAATAAAGGCATTGTCTTTTCTTAAATCCTTAGTCTTTTTTCGATTGTAATCTATTCTACCATTTCTGATATCTGATCTATTTAAGTAGTATAGATCAATAGCATTAATGCCACAGAGGTAGAACGATAGCATATAGAGTTCTTTGGCTAATTCAGCTCGACTGTTGGCTACTGTAGGCCAATCCCTTAATTTTAAAACATCATCAATTTCATTGTTTCTGTTTTTTGTGAGAGGGGGAGAACCAACCTTATATTTTGAAAAAGGGTAATGTTTGATTCGATAGATCCCCAAATCTTCGTTGTTGTATTTTCTTCTGGCCTCATTAAAGAGAGTCCTTAAATCTCGCATGTGATTATGTAGTCCACTGTCCGATAAACCCTTTTCGGTTGTAACGACTGAATTTCCAAATTGATTAATCCTAGTCATGGTTCTATCAGACTTCAGGAATCGTTCATACATAAACAACATGTTTGAATTTATTTCTTTTATGGAGACAGTCTGTCTTTTAAAATAATCAATAAGGCTATTGCAAATAGCTGTATGGTTCTTGGCTGTTCCGTTTCTTCTATCAGCTTTTAATCGTTCGATATGTTCCCTGCAAAATGATATGAACTCTACATCCTCATCCATATCTTTCAGGTAATCTTTTAAAGCTTCCGCTGTAAAATATTCAAGTCTCCCATCAAGTTCGCTAATTGCTTTACGGTACTCCTTGAGTTGGTCATTTAACTTGTCAAGAACAAAGGTGTCCTTGATCTTTTTTTCTTTAGTGAGTTGCTTCTGAACAACATAGTGGTTAGTGTCCAAAAACTTTCTTTCTCCCTTGTGATAGACACAGATTTTTACATTGTAGGTGCCATCGGATTTCTTGTGGTGTTCATAAACTTTTGCGCTTACGGTTGCCATAATCTTTTTTCTTTTGCACGTAAAAATTCCCGTTACATATTTGTTACATTTTTACGTGAAGTTCAACAAAAAACTATGCAAAACTGGCCAAATAGGGCAGGTAGCCCGTAGCCATTCCATCAATGAAAATTGATGGAAAGAAACGAAAAAAGCGGCTTTTTCGCATAGAAAAGCCGCTTTTTTGCTTTGTGCTCCCACCTGGGCTCGAACCAGGGACCAAAAGATTATGAGTCTTCTACTCTAACCGACTGAGCTATAGGAGCAGGTCTTTTGTTTTGTCAATTTAAACAGCTGTTGTGCCGTTTTGACGATGCAATTATCGATATTTGTATTGATATTTCAAAATAATTCGATGGAAAAAATTAAAAATATTGTTCTTGATTATGGGAATGTGATCTTTATGATCGACTTTGTAAAATTGAAAGATGCTTTTACTCAGTTAGGTATAGAAAATGTTGATGCCGTATTTGGACATCATGGTCAAAGTGCACTTTTTGATAATTTTGATAAAGGAAAAATTGATTCGACGCAATTTCGTGAAGGGATAAGAGAATTAACCCAAAACCCAGCACTGACGGACGCACAGATTGATACGGCCTGGAACAGTTTACTGATCGGTGTACCACAGGGAAATCATGAGATTTTAGTCCAGTTGAAAGATCGATACCGTACCTTTTTGTTAAGTAACAACAATGCAATTCATTATGCCTATTGTATGAATGATATTCATGAGAAATATGGTGTTGCCGACAATGAAGGTTTTTTTGAAAAGACCTATTACTCTCATTTGGTAGGGATGCGCAAACCTGATGCGGAGATTTTTGAATTGGTTATGCAAGAGCAACAATTGGATCCGGCGGAGACTTTATTTATTGATGACAGCCCTCAACATCTAGCGACAGCAAAACAATTGGGTTGGCATACGGCATTGTGTACGAAGGAGAAACCGCTAAGAATTTTGTTGGAAGAATTCGAATTGCTATAAAAAATAATTTTGTTTTCCTTTTTAAAAATAAATAGCTTACCTTTGTCCCACTTTAAATTTAAAAGCGGCGAAAGGAGGTATATATAACGCATGATTATCGTAAATGTAAAAGAAGGAGAATCTTTAGATAGAGCATTGAAACGTTTCAAAAAGAAATTCGAAAAAACTGGAGTTTTAAGAGAGTTGCGTTCACGTCAAGCTTACGAAAAGAGATCTGTAACTCGTCGCATTCAAGTGAAAAAAGCGATTTACAAACAATCTTTGAATCAAGATGTAGCTAACTAATTGATTCGCTGAGAATTTTAAAATATAAAGGGAAAAGCAATGCTTTTCCCTTTTTTTTGTGCTTTTAAGTTTGTAATTTAAGCTATATAGCAAGGGAAAATATGTTGGAAAAGGAGTTTATTCGGTTTTTGCAGATTGAAAAAAGGTATTCAGAACATACGGTTATTGCCTATAAGCATGAGTTGGAGATGTTCCAGTCTTTTTTGGATCGTGAGGGACTGACTGTGCAGGATATCGTATACCGTGATTTACGTCATTATTTCGCGCAAATGGTAGAGTCCGGAAAAAATGCAAGTTCAGTCAACCGGAGTATGTCCTCCATGCGAACTTATTTTAAATTTTTGCAAAGAGAAGAGTGTATTGCGAAAAATCCCATGACGCTTATTAAAGCGTTAAAAACTGCTAAAAAATTACCGGTTGTTGTTGAAAAGGAAAAGCTGGTCCGTTTGTTGGATCAGATGGGGCAGGAGCAGGATGGGTTTGAATCCTGCCGCGATTATATGGTTATGGAATTGTTGTTCGGTACCGGGATTCGGTTGGCAGAATTGTTGAAAATTAAGGAGCAGGATATAGATTTTTTTAATAAAAATATTCTTATATTAGGTAAAAGGAACAAAGAACGCTTGGTTCCGATCAATAATCTTTTATTGAAAGAATTGAAAAACTATTTGCAACAAAAGGCGACGCAATTTGTTGATACTAATAACAGCTTACTAATCGTTACGAAAGAAGGAAAGCCAGCATATGCCAAGCTGATCTATGCTATTGTACATCGGCAATTGACGCTGATTTCTACTCAAGGTAAGAGAAGTCCTCATATTTTGAGACATACTTTCGCAACGGCCCTGTTGGACAACGGGGCGGATTTAAATGCAATTAAAGAGCTGCTGGGGCATGCAGGGCTTGCGGCAACACAAGTGTATACGCATAACTCAGCAGAACGATTGAAGTCAATTTATAAACAAGCTCATCCAAAAGCTTAAAAAAAGGAGGAAAAATGAACATTACTGTGCAATCCATTCGATTTACTGCTGATCAAAAGCTAATCGAGTTTATCAAAAAGAAAACAGGAAAATTGGAGCAGTTTTTGGATTCCATTATTGGTGGCGAATGCTACCTGCGATTGGAAAATGTCGATGATGAGGCAAATAAAATTTCAGAAATTAAATTAAATATCCCGGGAAGCCAGCTTTTTGCGAAAGGGCAAGCGAAGAGCTTTGAGGAGGCGACAGATATTGCTGTCGAATCCTTGCGTAGACAGATTAATAAACATAAAACAAAGACAAAAAATACAGTTATCAATGGACGTAATGAAGTTCTTACCCTAGAGGAAGAAGAAGAGGAAGAATACGATTAATAACTATTAAAATATAGATGTAAATGTAGGAGGTCAGTTATAGAAACTGGCCTCTTTTTTTGTACCGCTCTATTGTAATTGGTCCGTAAGAACCTAACGTGGATTTTCGGGGCTGTTGATCCATGTGAAATTAGGAAGGATTTATTTCCATTACTCGCTGAAAGGCTTATTTATATTAAATCAAAATAATCTTCTGTTTTACTTGGATTGATTATAAATAATATTTATTTTTGATCGATTTAAATGATAAGGGAAATAGAAATGTCAAAATTGGTTTGTCCGTTAGCACATGTTGAGGAAGTGTTTTCAACTATAGTAGGTACAGTTTATCAATGTAGCCGCAAAAATTGTTTCTGGTTGGAATATAATAATGAAACAACGTCTTTCTCGGTATCGGATTTTTTGAAATTTAAGAAACGTATCGATGGGATTGATGTTGAGCATATGCTTCATGATACAACACGCTCATCTGATTTTGAAATCATTATGCCTTTTCGTACAGAAAGATGTTTCATCTTAACTGTAGCGGATGTGCTCCAGTTGCGCGAATTATTAGATGGCGCTAAATTTATGATGGAATTGAATAGCGTTGTCAGAACTTGTTTGCAGGTTTCGCCATTTGCGGTTTTCGCTTAGGTAGTATATATAAACGAATTTAAAAAGCGGTGTACGTCTATGATGTACACCGCTTTTTGTTTTGTGGTGACCTTATTTAATTTTAATTTAAATAAGTCTCAATGGACTACCTTTTGTTTTTTGGTTGGCATTCCTGATTTTAAGTCCTTTCTGCCACTTATTGTTTTATTTGATGGCTTATTGAAAGTATCAATATTACGTATTTGTAATTGTATTGATTCTAAACAAGTTGTGGTTTGTTTGTCTAATTTAGACTGAATTTGTATTACATATTCTTGATACACATTTTGAATATCTGCTGTATCTTTGTGATGTAGTCAGGTGATCATGTGTTTCACTTGTTCATGTTTTAGAAATTAAACTTAAGGTAAATATGAAAGATTTATTGAAATTAAAATCTTCTTTGAAAGAAGAGATCGAAAATATATTGAATGCACAGATTAAAGTTGAAGCTCATTCTTCAGCATTATATTTGGCAATGTCTTCATGGTGTGATGATCAGGGTTTGGAAAATGCTTCCGAGTTTTTTGCGAAACAATCCAACGAAGAACGCGAGCACATGTTGAAGCTTTTCAATTATATTAACAACCGCGGTGGTCGTGCAATTTCTCCGGAAGTTACAGGTATTCCTCAAGATTTTGAATCATTCCGTGGTGTATTTGAGCAAACATTGGAACAAGAGATGTTTGTTACTGAACAATTCAATAATATTGCGGATAGATGTGCGAAGGAAAAAGACTACGTAACTTTTAACTTTGTTCAATGGTTCTTGGAAGAGCAAGTGGAGGAGGAGTTTGTTGCAAGACGTATTCTTGAATTATTCGATGTAATCGGTGAAGATGGTACTGGCCGTTGGGAAATTGATAAGCACCTCGTTAAGGTTACCTTTGCGGGTGAATAATAAATTGTAAAAAATAGTGTAAGAAACGAGCTGTTGAGAAAACAGCTCGTTTTTTTTATATACAAAATCACAACTTTTTACGTTAATAGCTTAAGAATTCTTATATTGAATTGTATTATTGCAAAGTCTATTTGATGGAACTAAAGGACGGGAATATTATCCGGTTAGTACTTTTTTTAGCTATAACGAACTTGTTTTTTTTACCCAAAACCACTTTAGGGCAGGTGTCAAAAAAAGAGGTTTATGGCATTGTTGTCGATACAGCTGGAAGGCCCCTAAATGGTGTAAGTGTTCACCTGACGAGTTCCCGCGATACCTTGTTCTCATCAACTTCCGCAACAGGTTATTTTCATTTTAATCGTGTACTGGGTAATGATATTCGTATTAGCTGTAGCCAGCTGGGCCTTAGTATCTTGGAACGTAGTTATCCCTTGTACAATAGCACGACAGCTAAATTGGATGTTGGAAAATTGACCATGTTTCCCCATGTATCCCTTTTAAAAGAAGTTGTTGTACTAAAATATAAACCCATTGTTTATAAGCAGGATACTGTTCAATTTAATCTGGATGCTTTTCAATTTGATCGTCGGGCACTCTTAGAAGAGGCTCTTAAGGCATTACCCAATATTCAGGTCTCGCGGGATGGTTCTGTCTACGCCTTCGGTAAGCCCATATCCTCTGTTAAGGTGGATGGTAAAAAATTCTTTGGTGGCGATGTGCTCACCGCCACACGCAATCTTCCTGCAGATTTTGTGAAAAGCGTTCAAGTTATTGATTTTTATGGTGACGAGGCGACGGCAAAAGGAATTAAAAGTGCTGAATCCGAAAAAGTTCTGAATATTGTGCTCAAAGATGATAAGAAGAAAATTACTTTTGGTCAAGCTACGCTTGGCGGTGGTTCGGTAGATCGTTACTTGGGGAGTGCTGGACTGAATCGTTTCAATGACGGTAAAGAGTACTCTGTTATCGCCTCGGTCAATAATACCAATACCAACCTTTTTTCTTTCGGTTCGCCCAATGGCGGGGAACGGGAGCGGGAAATGGGCGAGCTAGCGGATTTTGCGGACCCGACAGACGGCGTCAATAAAATCGGCTCTGTAGGTGGTAGTTTCTCTAGTCCGCTTTCTAAAACGGTAACAGCAAGCGGAAAATATAGCTTTACGCAACGTAATAATTATATCCAGGGAAATTCCTTATTACAATCGATATATGGGTATGGCAAAGCCGCGAATAATCTGATTAGTAATTTTGAAGATTACAAAATAAAATCAATCGATCGTATCCATAAAATGGACTGGGATTTTGATATGAAGCTGTCGCCCAAAGATCAGCTTAAAATATCGCCCAAACTATCTTGGACCAATTCGACCAGCAATACGTTAAAAGATAGAAGGATCCAAAATAATCGGTTAAGTAGTACGGGGAACTACGGCGCGGCCAATAGTACAGAAAGCCCTGCTGCGGCTTTAGATCTTTTTTACGTGCGAAGTTTTACTAAACCGGGGCGGAAAGTACTTTATACTTTGCATACGGATTTTAATTCCTTGGATAAAGATGAGGAAGTGCGCGATTTTAATAGAGCGATCGACAGCAGCTTGAAGGTGCCAAAAATAACGGAAACTTACCTGAATCAAATGGTCCGTTCCAGCAATGAGAATAAAAATATCCAAAGTCGCTTGTCGTTGGTGGAGCCCGTTGATTTAGGTGGTACCTTGGAGATCAATTACGATTTCGATTATACCAAAATTGATGCCCGTCGCTCTACTTTTGACAATAACAATAATTTTAACAACGGGCCCATACTGGTGGATTCACTTAGTTTGAAGTACGACTATTCTTTCGCAAGCAATAAAGTCGGCATGATTTACCGCCAAGACTTAAGCGAAAAAGTAAAGGTAAACTTCGGTTTTGCAGTTCAGCCGTCCGAATTAACGGGAAGTTCAACAGATAAACTGATAAAAACCTCCTATTCAAATGTTAATCTCGTGCCCTCTGCTGGATTGAAATGGAAGTTTACCAAAGAAGAGGATCTTTCTATGGACTATTATGGACGTAATAACCAGCCTAGTTTCTATCAGATACAGCCGGTGGTGGACAATACCAACACACAGAATATTGTGATCGGAAATAAGGATTTGAAATCTGAATTTGCACATAGTATTGTTTCAAAGTATCGCAAATCCATCACGCGGAGGGGACAATATCTGGAAGCCAGTCTTGCTTTTAACTTAGTAAATGATAAGATTGTAGCCAACCGGACAATTGAACCTAATTCAACGATACAGAAAACGACTTATCGCAATACAGAAGGCTACTATGATATTAAGAGCTATTATTTGTTTACAGCTTCTTTATTGTCGGATAATTTGCAGATGAGCTTAAATGGCAATGCAGATTATTACAACAATATTTCGTACGTCAATGATAAAAAGAGCTTTGGTGGACACTTTTTGTTTACACAAGCCCTTCAATTCCGCTATACCTGGAGTGATATTTTTGAAGCGGAATTAAATGGCAACTATTCGTTGAACAGGGCCACATTTGACTGGCCTGTACAAGATAATATCACGGCGCATTCTGGAATCGTTGGTTTGGGATCTAAAGCTTATTTGGGCAAACATTTTACCATGGGACTTGAACTTTCTCAAAAATTTAATGCGGGTTATTCGAGCTCATGGAACAATATTAATCCAACGATAATCAACGCCTATATGGAATATACTTTTGGAAGGAATAACTTGGGTATGTTGAGATTTCAGGGATTCGATCTAATGAATCAGAATACTGGAATTTCACGTGCCGTGGTGGGAAATGATATTTTAGACGTTCGAAACAATCGTTTGGCTCGTTATTTTATGCTTTCGCTCAATATAAGATTACAGAAATATCCCAAAAAATCATGATGAAAGCTGTCATTATTACTGAACCGGGCGGACCCGAAGTTTTGGAAGTCCGCGATGTGGAGATGCCGCAGATCGGTGAACTGGAAGTTTTAGTAGAAGTAAAGGCTGCAGGTGTAAATAGACCTGATGTTTTTCAGCGTAAAGGGAACTATCCGGCACCTGCCGGGGTGGATGCGCGGATACCTGGATTAGAAATAGCAGGGGTTATTGTCGCAAAGGGAACCGGGGTCGCTGACTGGAACATTGGTGATCGTGTATGTGCACTCGTAGCGGGTGGAGGTTATGCAAACTATGCTAAGGTCTATCAGGGACATTGTTTGCCTATTCCCGATCATTTAGATTTCGCGGAAGCAGCCTCGCTGCCTGAGACCGTATTTACAGTATGGGACAATGTCTTTCGAAGAGGGAATTTGCAGACCGGCGATCATTTTTTGGTACACGGTGGTGCTGGTGGGATTGGCAGTACGGCAATTCAGTTAGCGGCCTTGTTTGGTGCAGCAGTATATACGACAGTCAGCTCATCTGAAAAGGCTAGCTTTTGTAAATCATTGGGAGCAACCAAAACAATAAATTATAAAACGGAGGATTTTCTGGAGGCGCTGAAGCCTTTGGGGGTTGATGTTATTTTAGACAGTATTGGTGGTTCATATTTTGAGAAAAATATCAACCTTTTGAACCCCGATGGTCGTTTAGTATATATTAATGCGATGGAAAGCGCAATAGTCGAGTTAAACTTGCTCAAATTAATGCAGAAACGGATTGTTTTAACGGGAAGTACATTACGGGCGAGAGACCGTGAATTTAAGCAAGTGCTACGGGATGATATCTGGTCTCAGGTATGGCCGAAACTTAGCGCTGGCGATTTCAAACCGACCTTATACCGGGTGCTTCCTTTTGCCGAGGCTGCTGAAGCCCATCGATTGATGGAAGATTCAAGCTTATTGGGTAAAATCGTCTTAAGTTTTTGATCGCTGAAAGCTGAGCGGCGTGGTGCCGGTTACATTTTTGAAGTATTTATGGAAGCTTGAAAAGTTTTGAAAACCTGATTCAAAGCAGATCTGCTTCACCGTCTGTTTGTTTTCTATTAATAAATTGCAAGCGGTTTTCACGCGCATTTCGATCAGAAATTGAAAGAGCGTTTTTCCGATCTGTGATTTGAAATAACGGCAGAAGGAATTTGGGGTCATTCCCGTGAGAGAGGCAAGTTCTTGCAGGCGTATCTGGTCGCGATAATTTTCACCGATATATTGCATGGCAATCTGCATACGGTTGGCATCCTGATCTTGCAGCTGGATGGTAAAAGTGGGGCTCGTTAACAGATCATGTTGTTCTTCGGCCGAAATATACTGTAATATTTCTAATAAATGAATAATACGTGGGGTACCTGTTGCTGCCAAGATAGCGTCAATTAATTGCGCAGTTTTTAGTCGGCTGCACTCCAATAATGAAATGCCTCTTTTGGAGACGCGAATAAGGTCTTTGATGGATTTATTTTCAGGTAAATTAATAAAATCATTTCCCCAAAAGTTCTCTTTAAAATGAAGCACACGAATATCTGCGCTTTCTGCTTCTTCCTCTTGAAGATAAATTTCGTCAAATAACCAATAATGAGGTAGGTTTGAACCCACAAGGGTGATATCGCCCGATTCAAAGCGCCGGACACTATCGCCAATAAATTGGGTGCCTGAGCCTTTGGCGAAATAAATTAATTCCAGTTCTTCGTGGTAATGCCAAAGATTATGGTACTGAGGTGTATTGTCTCTACGCGCGTTGAACGAATGCTCAAGATTGCTGTTTAAATGAAGCAGCTGTGCTTTCATAATTATGAAATATATGCAGTAAAGTTACATAATTCAGTTTAGCTATGGTAATATAGCTTAATAATTTGATAATATACTTGAATATTGTCTAGCATTTTTAAGCTTATTTTACATTAAATAACTACTTATAACCATTTGAAAAATATGACGAATAAAAAGAGTTACGCATTTGCCTTGATTTTGGTGACATCCTTGTTCTTTTTCTGGGGATTTATTCATAACCTTGATCCGATCTTAATTCCGCATTTGAGGAATGCGTTTAGTTTATCCCATTTCCAGGCTTCCTTAGTCGATTCGGCTGTATTTATCGCTTATTTTGTGATGGCGATTCCTGCTGGAATTATCATGAAAAAATATGGCTATAAAGCGGGTATTTTGATCGGATTGATCTTTTTTGCCATTGGCTGTTTTCTTTTTGTACCTGCGGCCAATACGATAAGTTATGTTTTCTTTTTGGGGGCATTGTTCGTTGTAGCCTGTGGTCTTACCATTCTGGAAACCGCTGCAAATCCGTATGTAGCGATTTTGGGAGATCCAGCTTCTTCGGCGCAACGGCTTAATTTTGCGCAGTCCTTTAATGGACTAGCAGCCTTTGTTGCTCCGATTTTTGGTGGAAAATTTATTTTATCCCATGAACCCAAATCACAGGAAGAACTGGCGCAAATGGCTGAGCAGGCAAAGATGGCGTATATTCAGTCGGAAACAGCTGCTGTGAAATTGCCTTATGTAGTATTGGGAATATTGATTTTATTGATCGCTGCCTTGTTTTTCTTTACCAAATTACCTGATATCAAAGATGCCGAGGAAGAAGGTAGAGCTGGTTTTTTCCACGCGTTGCGTCATAAAAATGTGCGTTGGGCCGTGGTGGCTCAATTTTTCTATGTGGGAGCGCAAGTCTGTATTTTAAGCTTCCTGGTATTGTATGCAACAGAAGCTGCGGGCATATCGGGTAAGGATGGGGCCGATTATGCTGGGTTTGCGGGATTGGCTTTTATGTTGGGCCGGTTTATCGGTACATTTTTTATGCGTTTTGTATCAGCATCCCAGCTTCTGATCATCTATTCCGCTATAGCGATCGTTCTATCCCTATTTGTCATCTTCGGATCAGGTATTCAGACCTTGTATGCATTGATCGGTATTGCATTCTTTATGTCTATTATGTTTCCGACGATATTCGCGTTTGGTGTACAAGGTATCGGTGCCGATACCAAATCTGCTTCCAGTTTGATCGTAATGTCTATTGTTGGTGGTGCTTTGTTACCTCCAATTTTGGGCTTTATCTCGGATAAAACAGGACATTTCCAGTATGGCTATTTTGTGCCATTGGTTTGTTTTATTGTTGTCTTATTGTTTGCTTTCCAAAATAGAAATGTCAGTATTGCAGAAACCGAAAATCTTAAATCACATTAATTAGTTAGTAATGAAAAGATATGTCATGGCTTTAGATCTTGTGGGCGATCCACAATTGATCAAGGAATATGAGGATTACCACCGTGAGGTTTGGCCGGAAATAAAACGTTCGATTCTGGATGCAGGTATTCTGCAGATGGAGATCTATCGTTTTGAAAATAGATTGTTTATGAACATGGAGGTGGGTGAAGACTTTTCATTTGAGAAAAAATCGGCTATGGATGCTGCCAATGAAAAAGTACAGGAATGGGAACAGCTGATGTGGAAATACCAGGCGGCCATTCCGGGGGCAAAGCCGGGAGAGAAATGGGTAATGATGACAAAAATATTTGAATTAGTATAATTATGGCTATACAGCGCTATTTACAGATCCATCCAATGGATAATGTCCTTGTTGCATTACAGGACTTGGCTGCGGGAACAACGATTGTTTTTGAAGGTAAGGAATTTACATTAAAGCAAGCTGTTGCTGCCAAACATAAATTCACCATCCAGCCAATGGAACAAGATACGGAGATATTGATGTATGGTGTTCTGGTAGGAAAATTGAATACTCCCCTAGCTGAAGGGGAACTCATTACCACTGAAAACTTGCGCCATGCGTCGGAAGATTTTAAAATGGGCAATCGCAAGACAGCCTGGACAAAACCTGATGTTTCTGCATTTAAAGATAAAACGTTCAATGGATTCCACCGTTCAAATGGGACTGTTGGAACGGCCAATTACTGGTTGGTTATTCCATTGGTTTTTTGCGAAAATAGAAATGTATTGACCCTGAAGGCTGCTTTTGAAGAAAAGTTAGGCTATAAAGTAAAAGCCAATAATTACGTGTCTGAGGTAGAAGATCTCATTAGCTTATATAAGTCTGGTGCTGATGTAAATGCGATTCTTAGTCAGGATCTACTTGCTAATTCGACTTCCAGTGAGCAGGAACGCCTGTTCAAAAATGTCGATGGAATCAAGTTTTTAAACCATGAAATGGGCTGCGGCGGAACCCGCATGGATTCGGATGCCTTATGTGGCCTTTTGGCTGGTTATATCACCCATCCGAATGTGGCGGGGGCAACGGTATTGAGTTTAGGATGTCAGCATGCGCAGGCTTCCATTCTGAAAGCTGAAATTGAAAAGCGAAGTCCAGGTTTTGATCGCCCACTGTATATTTTCGAACAACAGAAAGAAGGAACTGAAAAAGAGCTTATGCAAAAGGCGATTAAAGCAACTTTTGCAGGGATGATGCAAGCGGATAAAAATGAGCGCAAACCAGCCTCATTGGACAAATTGTGTATAGGTCTGGAATGTGGTGGTTCAGACGGATTTTCGGGCATCTCGGCCAATCCGGCGCTCGGATTTGTATCAGATATTTTGGTGACTTTAGGCGGATCGGTGATTCTGGCGGAGTTTCCTGAATTATGCGGCGTGGAACAGGAGTTGAGTGATCGTTGTATCGATGAGCCAACGGCGGAGCGTTTTATGTCGCTGATGCGTACTTACAACGCAAAAGCTGAAGCTGATGGTTCGGGATTCTATATGAATCCTTCTCCGGGCAATATTCGTGATGGTTTAATTACTGACGCAATTAAGTCTGCTGGGGCTGCCAAAAAAGGAGGAACATCACCTGTTGCAGCAGTGATTGATTATCCTGAATTGGCCAACGGTCCGGGGTTAAACTTATTATGTACGCCTGGTAATGATGTGGAAAGTACAACTGCAGAAGTGGCAGCAGGTGCTAATATTGTCTTGTTTACTACGGGGCTGGGTACCCCTACAGGTAACCCGATTGCACCTGTTGTGAAACTATCAACAAATACCAAGACTTTTGAGAAAATGCCCGATATCCTGGATTTGAACTGTGGTACCATTATCGAAGGTACAGAGACTATTGAGGAAGCCGCACACCGTATTTGGGATTATGTAATAGAGGTTGCTTCTGGTGAAGTGAAACCGAAGGCGGTGTTGTTGGGGCAAGACGATTTCATACCATGGCGTAGAGGTGTTTCTTTGTAGTTGGGTATAATGAGTTTATTGAAAATCCATGACAACTAATCATTTACATATGAAACTTAAACATGTAATCTGTGGTTTAGCCTTGCTGATGGGATCAGTATCCGCGAGCTATAGCCAGCAACATTATCAACCGAGTCCCGAAAATCTGAAAAATAGGGAGTGGTTTGAACAATCTCGGTTTGGTGTTTTTATCCATTGGGGGGTATATAGTGTGCTGGGGGATGGTGAGTGGGTCATGAACAACCAGAATATCAGTTTGGATGAATATGCATTGCTGCCTAAATTTTTCAATCCAATTTCCTTTAATGCGAAAGAATGGGCGAAGTTATTTAAACAGGCAGGGGCAAAGTATATCACCTTTACGACCAGACATCATGATGGATTTTCGATGTGGAACAGCCAGGTTTCGGACTATAATGTGGTGAAGAAATCTCCCTTCAAACGCGATATTGTGAAAGAGTTGGTGGAAGCTTGCCGTGCCGAAGGGATAAAAGTGATGTTCTACTATTCGCTTTTAGACTGGCACCGGGATGATTATCTGCCTGTTGGTAAAACGGGTGGTGGCATTGCGGGGCGCGATTCAACGAAAGGGGATTGGAATCATTATGTCCAGTTTATGAAAAGCCAATTAACGGAGCTGTTGAGCAACTACGGTGAGATCGATGGGATCTGGTTTGATGGTCATTGGGACAAGCCCAATGAAGATTGGCATTTCAAAGAAATCTATGAATTGATTCATACCTTACAGCCACAGTGCTTGGTGGGTAACAACCACCATCTGGCGCCATTTGAAGGGGAAGATTTTCAGATGTTCGAACGTGATTTACCTGGAGAGAATACTACTGGGTTCGGCACGAAAGTGCATGATGTTGGGAAACTACCGAAGGAAGTATGTGGAACAATTGCAGGATCTTGGGGATTTGAGCTGAAAGATCGGACACGAAAATCCTTTCAGGAAGTGCTGAAATACCTGGTCAAGGCAGCTAGTCATGGTTCCAATTTATTGCTCAATGTTGGCCCGATGCCAAACGGTGAGATTCAGGACTATCAACAGGAGCGCTTGAAAGAACTTGGAAAATGGCTATCGGTGTATGGTGAAACAATCTATGGAACAGCGGGTGGGGCGGTGTCACCAACAGACGATTATGCGTTGACAAAAAAAGGAAACCAAGTGTATCTACATGTGTTTAAAACGGATAAAAAGGAATTGTTGATTAATAACCTTCCTTATCAGGTGAAAAAAGTAAGCACATTTATCGGAAAGAAAGAGATTAAGTTTAGTTATAAGAACAATAGTCTACGCTTGGATTTGCCAACATCGACAGATGAAGCAGATTTGGTATTGACATTAACAATTAAATAACAATGGGAAAATTAGAACAAAAAGTAGCTGTAATTACCGGTGGTGGTAGTGGGATAGGCCGTGCGATCAGTCTGCAATTTGCTGCAGAAGGAGCAAAAGTTCATATTCTGGATTTGAATGAAGATGGCGGTAAGGCTGTAGTTGATGAGATCTTGGCTTTGGGTGGTCAGGCTGCATTTAATCGTTGTAATGTAACTGATCAACAAGAAATTACTGCTATAGCACAAAATATCGGAAAAATTGATATTTTAGTAAATAATGCTGGTATCGCTCATGTTGGTAATTTGGAAAATTGTCAATCAGAAGATTTTGAGCGTGTTTTTAATGTGAATGTTAAGGGAGCTTATAATGCATTGCATGCTATTGTGCCGATGATGAAGGCGCAGGGTTCGGGAGCAATCCTTAATTTAGCATCCATAGCTGCATGGGTTGGTATCACGGATCGTTTTGCGTATTCGATGAGCAAGGGGGCTATTTACGCGATGTCAATGTCTGTAGCACGGGATTACATGGCCTATGGTATTCGTTGCAATAGCATTTCGCCTGCACGTGTACATACCCCATTTGTGGATGGATTTATCGCAAAAAACTATCCTGGAAAAGAGGAAGAAATGTTTGAAAAACTATCAGCAAGCCAACCAATAGGCCGCATGGCGCAACCGGAAGAAATTGCCAAATTAGCACTTTTCTTGTGTAGTGACGATGCTGGATTTATTACTGGAAATGACTACCCTATTGACGGTGGTTTTATTAAATTGAATAATTAAAAAGCTAAAAATAAAATATCTATTATCTCAATACTATAAAAATGAAATTAATACGTTTTGGAGCTCAAGGCAAGGAGAAAATCGGTGTTCAGATCGATGGTGTAAATTACGATGTAAGCGCATTTGGTGGTGATTACAATGAACAATTCTTTGCAGAGAATGGTGTAGCCCGTTTAGAAGAATTTGTGAAGGCAAATGAAGGTAAGTTGATTGAAGTTCCTCAAGGCGAACGTATCGGAGCACCTTTTGCCCGCCCATCCAAAATTGTTTGTATTGGATTGAACTATTTAGACCATGCCAAGGAAACAAATGCACCAATTCCTGCTGAACCGATCATCTTTATGAAATCGACCACTTCGTTGGTAGGTCCATACGATAATGTGATGATTCCGAAAGATTCTGTAAAAACAGATTGGGAGGTGGAATTCTGTATTGTGATCGGTAAAAAAGCTTCTTATATAGAAGAGCATGAAGCCTTAGATTATGTGGTCGGTTATGTATTGCACAACGATGTTTCCGAACGTGAGTATCAGCTGGAACGTGGCGGTACTTGGGATAAAGGAAAAGGATGTGATACGTTTGCACCGATGGGACCTTTCATGGCGACAAAAGAAGAAATCAAAGATATCAACAATGTGCGTCTATGGTTGAAGGTAAACGGAAAAACCTACCAAGATGGTAATACCAAGGATTTAATCTTTTCGGTGGCGCATGTAGTATCCTATGTGTCTAAATTTATGACTTTGTTGCCAGGAGACGTGATATCAACAGGTACTCCGGCAGGTGTTGGCTTAGGATTTAACCCACCGATTTATTTGAAGCCTGGCGATGTGATCGAGTTAGGAGCAGATGGTCTTGGAGAGTCCCGTCAGACTGTGGTAGCGTATTCAAAAAATTAATTGCTCATTAGGTTTTCTTTTCATTATGCGTATAGATACCCATCAGCATTTCTGGAAATTCGATCCAATTAGAGATAGTTGGATTACCGAAGAAATGCAAGTCATCAGACGTGATTTCACCCCTTTGGATATTCAATTTGTGCTTGAACGAAATGGATTTGGAGGGAGTGTTGCTGTTCAGGCGGATCAATCCAACGAAGAGACTGCTTATTTGGTTCAGCTGGCTAGTGATTATCCTTTTATTAAAGGCGTAGTGGGCTGGATTGATCTTCAAGCAGCGGATATTCGACAACAGTTGGATGGCTATCAATCAGCTACGGTCATCAAAGGATTTCGTCATATTGTTGAAGGAGAAGCTGACCCTGATTTTCTCATTCGCCCTGCGGTATTAAACGGGCTGAAGGCCTTAGCAGATTATGGTTATACGTATGATCTGCTCATCCGTCCACGACATTATGCGGCAACGTTGGATTGTGTGCAGCAAAATCCAAATCTTCAATTTGTATTGGATCATATTGCCAAACCGCCGATCAAGTCGAAAGCATTTGATGAGTGGGCGGCGTTTATCGATGCGCTATCTGCCTTTCCAAATGTCGTATGTAAAGTTTCGGGACTTGCAACAGAGGCCGATTGGGAAGGATGGAAACTTGATGATTTTAAGCAATATCTGGAGCATATCTTTGCGCGTTTTGGAAAGGAGCGCATTATGTACGGGTCAGATTGGCCGGTATGTCTATTGGCGGCATCCTACGAAGAAAGTATTGCCATCGTTGAGGATAAATTAGGGCAATTTACGGCTGAAGAGAAGAACGCATTTTGGGCAGAGAACGCAATACGCGTGTATAATCTTTAAAAGGAAAAACTTCAGCATGCTATGAAAGGGAAAAATAGCATGCTGAAGCTTTTTATTGGTCATGAAGCTGGATAATGGGCTTAATGACGTCAATATAAATTAATCAATAACCAGAGAACGAATTCATTGTTGCGAATGTTAACCACAATCAATGAAACAAACCATTCAATAAAAGTATTATGGATCTTCATTTAAAAGATAAAGTTGTTATTGTTACCGGCGGAGCAAAAGGAATCGGGCGGGCTGTAGTCCACGCGTTGGCTAAAGAACAGGCTATTCCTGTCATTGTTGGCCGTAAACAAGCTGATAATGAAAAAGTCAAAGAAGAAATAAAGCAATTTGGTGTGGATGCACTCTGTATTGAAGCAGAATTATCTAAACCCGAAGATTGTGAAAGAGCCGTTCAAAAGACATTGGAAGTGTACGGGCGGATCGATGGTTTGGTGAATAATGCCGGACAAAATGATGGTGTTGGATTGGCATCGGGCAACTATGAAAGATTTGTTGCTTCGCTACATAAGAACTTAATTCACTACTATCTGATGGCACATCACGCTTTGGATGCGTTGAAAGCATCTAAGGGCAGTATCGTGAATATTTCGTCCAAAACTGGTGAAACAGGGCAGGGCAATACCTCGGCTTATGCGGCATCCAATGGTGGACGTAATGCACTTACGCGCGAGTGGGCTGTAGAATTGTTGCCTTACTCGATTCGTGTCAATGCCATTATTGTGGCAGAATGTGCAACTCCCCAATACGATACCTGGATTCAAACCTTATCAAATCCGGAGGAGACATTGAAAAAAATTACGGACCGCATTCCATTGGAGCATCGCATGACCACAGCAGCGGAAATCGCCGATACAACAGTCTTTTTGCTGTCTAACAAATCAAGTCATACAACTGGTCAATTGATTCATGTGGACGGTGGCTATGTGCATCTTGATCGGTCGATTATTGCTGAATCGTAGCAGAAAAGCGATTGGGTTTTGGAAATTAAACTTGAGTGGATTTTAAAAAGACAACGCCGGTTCATTTCCAAAATCCATGATCTTTTTTTTGATAATATCCCTCAATCAATCAATGAAAATAACACCCATTGAATTCAGGCAGTAGGGGTATGATGAATTTTCTATACGGCGGAGATGTGGGGGGGATGTTATATAAAATGCAGTTAGCTAAAACAAAAAAAGCTTGTTCATTGAACAAGCTTTTTTTGTGGTGCCACCTGGGTTCGAACCAGGGACACAAGGATTTTCAGTCCTTTGCTCTACCAGCTGAGCTATGGCACCAGTTGACCTTTTATTTAAATCTGTGATCATCAGATTGAAGCGTGGTGCCACCTGGGTTCGAACCAGGGACACAAGGATTTTCAGTCCTTTGCTCTACCAGCTGAGCTATGGCACCGCTTTTTTGCTATGGGTTTGTTCCCCTATTGCGATGCAAATATAGTCCGATAATTTGAATTCTAAAACTTTTATGCAGATTATTTTCGTACTTTTTTCGAACGTGTTGATTTTGATCGAGATAAAATTACAAGAAACTAACATATAGGAAAAGGAATAAGCTGTATCTTTGCATTTCAATAATTAGAGATGAGTAAAAGAGGAAGAGTTTTAGTTGCAATGAGTGGAGGGGTAGATAGCTCCGTTGCTTCTGTCATGCTCCACGAACAAGGATATGAGGTTATCGGTATCACGATGAAGACATGGGATTATGCATCCGCAGGTGGCTCGTCGAAAGAAACCGGATGTTGTAGCCTTGATAGTATCAATGACGCTCGTACATTAGCCGTAAACTATGGTTTCCCTCATTATATATTAGATATACGTGATGAGTTTGGAGATTTTGTGATTGACAATTTTGTAGAAGAATATATTGCTGGGCGCACGCCTAACCCATGCGTGTTGTGTAATACCCACATTAAGTGGGAGGCTTTGATGAAACGCGCTGACAAATTGGACTGTGAGTTTATCGCTACCGGGCACTATGCTAATATCCGTATGCACGACAATGGTCGTTATGTGATATCAAAAGGTAAGGATGAAAACAAAGATCAATCTTACGTTTTATGGGGCGTATCACAAGAAAATCTTGCCCGGACACAGTTTCCGTTAGGATCTTTCACGAAAAAGGAGATTCGTCAGATGGCTTTGGATATGGGACAGAAGGAATTGGCCAATAAGTCGGAGAGTTATGAAATCTGTTTCGTTCCTGACAACGACTACCGTGCGTTTTTGAGACATAAGGTGCCAACGTTGGATCAACAAATTGGTCCCGGTAACTTTATTCTTTCCGATGGTACCGTTGTAGGTAAACATATTGGTTACCCTTATTTCACCATCGGTCAGCGTAAAGGCTTAGGTATTGCCTTGGGTAAACCGATGTTTGTGATTGAGATCCTTCCGGAAAGTAATACGGTCGTATTGGGTGAAGAACATGAACTTGAAAAGTCACATGCTTACGTTCGTAATGTGAACTTTGTGAAATATGCAGGACTAGATCAACCGATGGAAGCAATTTCAAAGGTACGTTACAAAGACTCTGGTGCTTTGTCGACCATATCCCAAGAAGGCGATAAAGTGCGTATAGATTTTGTGCACAATGTGAAAGGTATTGCTCCAGGGCAATCGGCCGTTTTTTATGAAGGCAATGATTTACTCGGTGGTGGTTTCTTAATGAAATAAATAGAAGCTGGACTGAGATCTAAAATAAGAATTTTAATCCCTATACTGCCGCTGCGGTATAGGGATTTTTATTTGGTTTAAAATACGCTTTATTGGGACTTCAAACTAGAAGATATTCGCTTTCCCGCTTTGTGAAAAATTGGAAATTTTAATTTGTTTTTGCTAATAAAATTAGTAATTTTAACCTATGAATTCATCGGAATATTTGAAGGGCAGAGGGGCGCAGATCAATCCCAATAACAAATTTTTTTCTAATCAATACGTGCAGGAACATGTGGAGGGGCTGGATGAAGAATTTTTGGGTGCCGAGAAAACACAATTTATTCCGACACATCCAAAATCCATTATATCCAAATCAAATAGCCCGGATCTACGTTTTGAACGATCCATTAATCCCTATCAGGGCTGTGAGCATGGTTGTATTTATTGTTACGCGCGCAATTCGCATGAGTACTGGGGCTTTAGTGCTGGGTTGGATTTTGAACGTAAGATCCTAGTAAAACATAATGCGGCTCAGCTTCTCGAACAGGAGTTTAGAAAATCGAGCTATCAACCCGATTTGATTATGCTTTCAGGCAATACGGACTGTTATCAACCGATTGAACGGAAGCTGGGCATCACACGCTCGCTTTTAGAATTGATGGTCAAATACCAACATCCGGTCTCTATCATCAGCAAAAATGTACTGATGCGACGGGATTTTGATCTTTTGCGCGAGCTTGCAGCACACAATCTGGTTTCCGTTGCTGTGACCATCAATTCGCTGCGCGAGGAGGTACGTCAGAAAATGGAACCTCGGACTGCTACAGCGTCGGCCCGTTTGAAACTGATCGAGGGATTGACTGAGATAGGTGTACCCGTCATGTTAATGATGGCCCCCATCGTTCCGGGGATCAATAGTGATGAGATTTCAGATTTGATTCGTTCGGGAGCAGATGCGGGAGCCATTACGGCCTCTTATACCATCGTGAGGCTCAATGGACAGATCGGTGGTATCTTTAAAGATTGGCTCTATCAAAACTATCCTGATCGTGCTGAAAAGGTATTACACTGGATCGAAGCCTGTCATGGTGGAAAAATTAACGATACCGATTTTGGACGGAGGATAAAAGGGGATGGCCATATGGCTGAGAGTTTACAGCATTTATTCAAGCTTTCCGTCAAGAAATTTATGAATAATGGGACGCTTCCCTCCTTGAGAAGAGATCTTTTCCGCTTACCCGATGCAGGAACGCAGCTGGGCTTATTTTAGTTATTGTTGTCAAATGGTAGCATTAAATTAAGCCATTTGTGTAATTTTAAACATGGAAATTAGAACAGAACGGCTCAAGCTTAGATCCGTAGAGAAAATAGATTTGGAAAAGATCCATTCCCTATTAATGTATCCTGAATCTGCATTATTTAATCCGAGTGGATTTCCGAATGGAATAGCCCATACAGAGCAAATGGTGGAAGCTTGGTCGGCGCAAATCAATGAATTGGATGCCAGAAAGGATTATACCTTTTATATAGAAACCCTTGAAGGGAAGAGTTTATTGGGTTAATTAATATCAGTGTTGTCAAGCTGCGCTATCGAAATTCAGAAGTATGGTTTAAGCTTGTTGCGACAATGTGGAATAAGGGCTATGCAACAGAGGCATTGAACCGAATCCTGACATTTGGTTTCAAGGAACTTAATTTTCATAGAATTGAGGGCGGTTGTGCTGTTGGAAATATCGCTTCCGCTAAAGTAATGGAGAAAGTCGGCATGGTCAAAGAGGCGCGCAGACGGAAAATTTTGCCGTTAAAAGATGGTTGGAGCGACAATTATGAATTTGCTATTCTCGAGGAGGAATACCCGCATTAAATTTTAGCAAGAAAGCCTGATTCATGCAATGAATCAGGCTTTTTTGATTGATAAGATCAAGGTTCCAGTGAACTAAGATTTCTTTCTTTTGATCAAAACATAACTCACATAGAGTAATATAAGCCAAGCAGGGATCAATTCTACCGGAAGTTTCATCCCTGTTATCCACATGATGCCAAGTACAGCGATCAAAAAGATCAGACAGATATAATTACTTAAAGGATACAGAAAGGATGGAAACTTGGTGCGTAAGTGGGCATCGAGTTTATTCTTTCTGAAATACAAGTGTGTAATGGAAATCATGACCCAGTTTATAATCAGTGAAGATACCACCAGCGACATCAGGATCTCCAAGGCATTTTTAGGTGCTACATAGTTGATAAATACACAAATCGCCGCGAACAGTGCCGAAACTAAAATCGCGTTAATAGGCGCATGATTCTTGTTGAGTTTCGAAAGAAAACGGGGTGCATTTCCCTGCTCTGCCAATCCATATAACATTCTGCTATTGCTGTACACGCTGCTATTATAAACAGATAATGCAGCGGTAAGGACAATAAGATTTAGCGCATTTGCGATAATTTTTGTGAAATAGAAGGTCTTTCCAAAGATCGTAAATTCAAACCCATTGAGTTTGTCAAACACCAGCACAAAGGGACTTGTATCGGCGGTGATATTTGTCCACGGTGTCAAAGAGAAAAGAATAATCAATGCACCTACGTAAAAGATTAAGATTCGATAGATAACCTGGTTGGTCGCTTTGGGGATGTTCTTTTCGGGATGCTCGGCCTCGGCAGCAGTGATACCAACCAACTCCAGGCCACCGAAAGAAAACATGATCAATGCTATGGCGGAAAGAAGGCCTTCAAAACTTCCATCCGCTGTTTGGCTAAACCAACCTTTTGGGAAAAAACCACCATGTGAAGTCAGGTTGCTGAGACTTGCCTGCTCCCCTCCAGTACCGCTTACCAATAAATATGCACCAAAAACAATCATGGCAATGATTGCAACAACCTTGATAATGGAAAACCAAAATTCCGTCTCGCCATAAATTTTGACTGAGGCAAGATTAAGGGCGTTGATTGCAAAGAAGAAAAATAAACTTGATGCCCATAAAGGTATTTCCGGCCACCAGAATTGTACATAAACGCCTATCGCTGTGAGTTCGGCCATGCTGACTAAGATATACAGCACCCAATAGTTCCAGCCCGAAGCATAACCCGCAAAAGAACCCCAGTATTTATTGGCGAAGTAGCTAAAACTTCCTGAAACAGGTTCCTCAACAACCATCTCACCCAACTGGCGCATAATAAAAAAAGCAATAATTCCGGCGAAAGCATAGCCGAGGATAACAGCTGGCCCAGCCAATGTGGCAGCCTTCCCAATACCTAGAAATAAGCCCGTTCCGATTGCACCACCCAGGGCAATTAATTGAATATGTCTGTTTTGAAGTCCTCTTTTTAACTCCTCCTTATTGTTCTGTTTCTCCATGTGTATGGTTAATACGGTTACTAGTCTGTTTTAATCTGGTCCTTAGATACGGAAAAACCCATGAGGCTATTTGCTCCCGCCAAGGATCGTTTGAGCAAAATCAATGACGCCAGAAGAATTACCTGTTTATCGTAAAGCTTCCCAGCGAACGATTTGCCCTAAGCGCATAAAGTTAATAAAACACTTAGGTATTTGTGCACATTCTGTTGTGGTTTTAATGTATTTCGTTGTTTTTTTATAAACAATAGCGAGGGGCCTGTTTGACTCAGAAATAGAAAGCGCCGTAATTTGGAAATACGGCGCTTTATGAATTAGCAGCTAGTGTGATTTTTGGCCACTCTAACTAATAACGAAATCTTATTTGTAAATGCTACTCAAAAAGATAAATTAATTTGCTTTTTGTGTTTTTTCTACGCCGCAGTCGCATCCGCAGCCTTTCGAGCAGCTCGACTTGCCCTTTAGTGATTTTCGGACATTTTTAACGACATACCATACAGCCGCCAAAACGAGCATTCCTACGATGAGATATTGTACTGTTAAATTATCCATAGCTTTTTATTTTAAAAGTTGATAAGCAATCAAGGCACTGAAATACGCCAAGCCTGTCATAAAACCAAGCTGTATCAAAGTCCATTTCCACGAGCCTGTTTCCCTCTTTACTGCTGCAATTGTACTCATACATTGCATAGCAAAAGCATAGAAAAGTAATAAGGATACACCAGAAGCTAAATTATAAGCCGGTAAACCGGTATTCCTGTTAATTTCGCTTTTCATTTTGCCTAATACCGTTGTTTTAGATGCTTCATCTTCGATATCCACTTCGTCACCAAGGCTATATACTGTGGCCATTGTGCCTACAAAAACTTCACGGGCAGCAAACGAAGAAATAAGACCTATGCCCATCTTCCAGTCGTAGCCTAATGGTTTAACAACAGGTTCAATAGCCATGCCAAGATAGCCAAGGAAAGAGTGTTCCAGACGGTAAGATGAAACTTCATGGTCCAAATCGGCTTCGGACAGGTTGGGGTTATTTTTTGTCACATATTCCTCCGCCCGGCTAAATTTATCGTTCGGACCAAAACTACCCAATGCCCATAGGATAACGGAAATGGCTAAAATGATTTTACCTGCGCCGAAAACAAAGCTTGATGCTTTTTCCCATACATTTAAGGCTACGTTTTTCCAATCTGGAGTCTTATAGGTGGGGAGTTCAAAGATTAGAAATGATTTGTGTTTTGATTTGATGACTTTGGTCAGGATAATCGCCGATAGCAAAGCTGCGAATATTCCAAGTAGGTACATCACAAACAATACAATACCTTGTATTTGAAAGCCCCCTAATTTCGTGTCCGGTATCACCAGTCCGATCAGAACGATATAAATAGGTAGACGTGCTGAGCAGGTCATAAAAGGCGTTACCAGAATAGTGACCAGTCTTTCTTTGCTATTTTCGATGTTACGTGCCGACATAACCGCAGGAACAGCACAGGCTACGCCCGAAATCAATGGAATCACTGATTTTCCATTCAGCCCGAAAGGGCGAAGCCAGCGGTCCATCAGGAAAACAACACGGCTCATATAGCCCGTTTCTTCCATGATCGAGATAAAGATGTATAAAATAACGATCTGTGGAATGAAGATCACAATTCCGCCAATACCTTTGATAATACCATTGCTGAGCAAGTCGGTCAATGGCCCTGCCGGCAATGCTGTTTGTATATAGGCTGCAAGATCACCAAATAAACCATCGATAAAATCCATGGCTGGTCCAGACCAGGTATAAATTGCCTGGAAGATTAAAAAGAGGATTCCAAAGAAGATGACATAGCCAAAGATGGGATGAAGCAGGATGCTATCAATCGTATTGGTTTTGTTTTTATTGGAGGATTCATCCTTTGCATAGATTTCAGCAAGGCTGCTATCCAGGGATTTACTACGCAAAATGGCTTCGTCTTTTTGCAGTCTCTCGGCGCGTAATTGGTGTTTTTCACGGATTTGTTGAATCGCCTGATTTTTTTCTTTCGATAAAAAGGATACCTCGCCTTTGGCCAGGTATTGCCAGGTATGGTATTCCGTATCTAATGGAAAAAGACGTTTGGTTTCTTCTAATGCGGCATCAGCTTCCTTGGGTAGGCTAAATTTGCTGATATACATGGGCGGAACAGCATCAAAGTTTTTGATCAGCTGATCGATACCTTGTCCCGTACGTGCATTGGTTTCGTAGACTTTTGTATTTAATAGTTGCTCAAGCTTCTGAACATCTATTGTAATTCCTTTTTCTTTGGCTTCATCTATCATATTGATGACAAAGATGGCCGGCAGACCGAGCTCCCGGGCCTGCTGATAAAGAATAATAGACCGCTTTAAGTTCGTAGGTTCAGCGACGACAACGACAAGGTTAGGTCTGAAACTACTTTCTTTATTGACTAAAGTGTTGAAAACAACTTCTTCGTCCAGCGAACTTGGGAACAGGGTATATGTTCCCGGTAAATCAATAATACGATAAATTTTGTTGTTGGCTTTTACTTGCCCCTCACGTTTTTCGACCGTAATACCGGGATAATTTCCTACTTTCTGATTTAATTTTGTAATCCGGTTAAATAGAGATGTTTTACCCACATTTGGATTACCCAAAAGTGCAATAATCGGGTTATTCATTATTTCTGATCAATAAGGATGACTTTAGCTTCTGATTTGCGGATAGCAATTAAGGCGTTATTAGCACTAATATTTAGACATATGGGACCGTCCAAAGGTGCGATATGTTTCACTTCTACTTCAGTACCAGGTATAAACCCCAATTCGAAAAATTTAGCTGGAATTTCGTGTGAATCAAAATCAATAATTACCGCTTTTTCCCCTTTTTTTAGCTTATCTAAGCTAGTTCTATTACGCATCTGCCTGTTTTTTTGAATTCTTCAAATATACAGAATTTCTACCATTTAGAATGATTCTAATGTCATAGTTATGTATTTAGTAAAAAACAGCTATCTTTACTATTCAGAACGATTAATTATCAACCAGAATGAAGATTGAGGACGAAATCAAAGTAAGTAAATTCAGCAATGAATGGCATCGTTGTACGGTAAATATTCTATATACGTACAATTGGATTAACAATGAGCTTGAACAGCGAGCTGCCAAAGAAGGGATCACTTTGAAACAGTTTAATGTCTTGCGCATATTGAGGGGCCAATATCCTAAGCCTGCAACCAATAATCTGATTAAATCAAGAATGTTGAGTACCACCCCTGACATCTCGCGTATGATTGATCGCATGGTTTCCAAAGAATTGGTTTCACGTTGTCAATCGGGTGGAGATAAAAGGGCTGTGGATTTGGTTATCACCGAGAAGGGCTTGGAGATTCTTAAGAATCTAGATGAGGAAATGCTGATGAAGGATCTTTTACCCAATCGAATTAGTGAAGAAGAGGCAATGACGTTAAGTACACTGTTGGATAAACTTCGCGGCTAAAGAAATTAATGCGCATGGTCATGATGTTCATGATCATGCGGTTGTTGGTGTTGATCGTGCCCATGATCATGTTTTCCGACAAATAAGAAACTTCCGAGTGCAATCGCAACACCTGCAATCACAGCGATCATTTTCTTTTTATTGAATTTATGATGGTCAATGGAGCCCGATTCAAAAAGTATCGTCGTCGATATGTGTAAGAAGATACCAATAACGACGGCCATGATTTTATCAAAATATTGCTGGATATTCCCTACTTCACCTGCACTGATGGCTTTGCTCAGCAAAAAGCCAAAAGGGGTCATTGCCGCAAATAAAGCCAGTGTAATGAGGATGGTATTTTTCTTTAAATGTGTGCTTATGAGAATACTTCCCAACGCAAATGCGGCCGGAATGTGGTGGATGGATATGCCTAGTGCAAGTTCTGTCTGATGTGTAGCCGCAAGTGGCATTCCCTCGAGGAAAGCATGAAGACATAGGCTGAACATAATACCGATTGGAAAACGATGGCTATGGTGGTCATGATCATTTTCGGTATGGATATGGCCATGTTCGATCCCTTGGGAGAACTGTTCAAGAAATAGCTGGAAAAGAAATCCAGCAAGTACATAAATACCCAATACTTCAGGTGAAGTATTGTTGGACTGATAGACATGCGGAATGAGGTGAAGCACAGTAATAGAGAATAAATAGGCTCCACTAAAAGAAAGGATGAGTTTAAGGAAGCTGGTTCCTTTCTTTTGTACAAAAAATACAGCAATTCCACTTGCAAATGCAGGTATGAATAAAATTAAAATCAATAAAATTGAATTCATTATACGTGTTCAGTTTTAAAAAAGCTAGGCACAAACCGTTTAAATAAGTAGCCTGTTGCCAATCCAACCAGAATACCTAAGGCTGAACCACACAGGACATCAAACGGGTAATGGACACCAACATAAATTTGAGAGGCTGAGATTAGGGTTGCCCAGGTAATACAAAGCCAAAGCGCATGTTTCCATCTTCTCCGGAAAAGTACAATCCAGAAAAAAGCTAGGGAAAAATGATTGGCCGCGTGAGAGGATGTAAAGCTGAAGCCCGAACCGCATCGCACTCGGATGTTGACATTTTCTTTAAACTCCACGTCGTTACATGGTCTAATCCTTTTTACAGTCTTTTTGATCAAATGAGAGGATATACCATCGGAAATTCCGAAAGTAACCAAGGTCATGGCAACAATTAGGATACCTGTTTTTCCATAGGTCTTAATGAAAAATATGATCAGAAATAAATACAAAGGTGCCCAAGTGTATGGATTGCGTAATATCGGCAATAACCAATCAAATACGGGGTTACTCAAGCCTTGATTAATGGCCAGAAAAATCTCTTGATCGATGTGTACTAATTGTTGAATCATAAATGTTGCTGATGACAATGAAATTCCCAAACTTTAAAAACTCACTTTTCAAAAGTAAAAATAATTTCATTGCAAACGGTTGTTTCTTTTAAAAACAACTTTGTTGCAACAAATATACGTTAAATATTCATTAATTATAATTTTAATTCGATATTTTATTGCCATTGTGCTAAATTTACACGTTAATCAATTCAAAAGAAATGACTTTAATTAAATCAATATCAGGAATACGAGGTACGATCGGCGGACGTGCTGGAGAGGCACTTACCCCAATAGATATCGTTAAGTTTACAGCTGCTTATGGCAAAATAATTGTTAAGCAGAGTGGTATCAAAAAAATTGTTGTCGGAAGAGATGCGCGTGTTTCTGGTGAGATGGTAAGTAATTTGGTGATTGGAACCCTACAAAGCATCGGTGTTGATGTGGTTGACCTGGGTCTTGCAACAACGCCAACGGTAGAGATTGCCGTACCGATGGAAAAAGCAGCGGGTGGTATTATTTTGACTGCTTCACACAACCCCGGTCAATGGAACGCACTAAAGTTATTAAATGCAAAGGGTGAATTCATTTCAGATGCTGAAGGGCAAGAAGTATTGGCCCTTGGTGAATCCTTAGACTTTGATTTTTCCGAAGTGGAAGAACTGGGACAAGTTCATAAAGATTATTCATACTTACAGAAACATGTAGACGCTGTGTTGGCACTGGAATATGTGGATAAAGAAGCCATCAAAGCGGCTAATTTTAAAGTTGCTTTGGATGCAGTCAACAGTACCGGTGGTACATTTATACCTGCCTTATTGGATGCACTTGGTGTACAGACAATCTTTAAAATCCATTGTGAGCCAAATGGTCAATTCCCGCATAATCCAGAACCATTGAAAGAGAATTTGACGGATCTATCGGCTGCGGTTATTGAACACAAAGCTGATTTAGGGATTGCCGTAGATCCGGATGTAGATCGATTGGTCTTTATGATGGAGGATGGCGAGCTATTTGGTGAAGAATATACCCTAGTTGCCGTAGCGGACTATTTATTGCAGCATAAAAAAGGAAATACCGTTTCCAATTTATCTTCTACACGCGCACTACGTGATGTGACTAAAGCACATGGTGGCGAGTACTATGCGGCGGCTGTGGGCGAAGTCAACGTGGTTACAAAGATGAAAGAAGTCGATGCTGTCATTGGCGGAGAAGGAAACGGTGGTGTTATCTACCCGGCATCTCATTATGGCCGTGATGCGCTGGTAGGCGTGGCCATCTTCTTGACACATTTGGCTAAGCTTGGTAAAAAAGCCTCCGAATATCGTGCTTCTTTGCCGCAATACTTTATGTCAAAAAACAAGATCACGCTGACTCCGGAATTGGACATTGACAACCTATTGGCCAAAATGGAGGAAAAATATAAGCATGAAGACCATTCGACAATCGATGGCTTGAAAATAGACTTTGAAAATGAATGGGTGCATTTGCGTAAATCGAATACCGAACCGATTATTCGGATTTACTCGGAGGGACCTACGCCTGAAGCTGCTGAGCAGATCGCGCAGCGGATTATCAGCGAAATTGAAGAAATAATTAAATAAAAACAAAAAGCTGCATACGCAGCTTTTTGTTTTAAGACTGATCTCAGCGAAAGCGTATTGTCTGAGCGATTACGAAGTTTTATAATGTATGATTAGAAAGATCATTTTAGGTACGTATTGTTTTCTTAGTTTAATCTTATTTGTCTTTCCGACAAATGCCCAGCAGCCAATGGACGAAATCAATGGGCTGTTAGACCGTTGGCACAAAACCTCGGGCGAGGTAAAGTATGGCCCGTTTTTGAATGTTATTGCTTCAGATGGCGTTATTTTGGGTACTGATCATGATGAAAGGTGGGATAAAGCACATGCAGAGAAGTTCACCGATCAATATTTCAATCCAAAAAATGCCTGGACCTACACCTATGATAAGCGGCATATCAGCTTTAATGCAGATAGTACGACAGCGTGGTTTGATGAATCTTTTAAGATCAATACCAAGTCTTTTCGTGGCGTGGGGGTATTAAGTAAGCTGGATAATGAATGGAAGATTCGTCAATACAGCATGTCCATGTCGGTTCCCTATCAGGATGTTAAGTCTACCGTGGGCGGGAAGGCCGGTGAAAAAATTCACAGCAACCTCTTATTGGTTATGGTGCTGTTTTTCTTTATGGCCATGTTATTTGTGCTGAGTCAACGCTTAAAAATCTCTTACCCCATTCTGCTGGTTATTGGCGGACTGGTGATTTCGCTGATTCCGGGCGCGCCGGTTATTAGTGTTGATCCCGATATCGTATTTATGGTGTTTTTGCCACCTTTGCTTTTCGAAGCAGCCTGGTATACCAATTGGGGGAATTTTCTAAAGTGGCGACGGTCTATTTTCATCATGGGCTTTGGTTTAGTCTTTTTCACATCATTGGCCATTGCCTACTTTTCGGTCAGTATTATTCCTGGGTTTACCTTAGCGCTGGGCTTTTTACTGGGTGGGATTATCTCTCCCCCAGATGCCGTGGCCGCGAGTTCTGTCCTGAAGGGGGTAAGTATTCCTAAACGGGGAATTGCAATATTGGAAGGAGAAAGCCTGGTCAATGATGCGGCCTCATTGACTGTCTTTAGATTTGCATCCATCGCGATTCTTACTGGTCAGTTCGTAATGAGCAATGCGACGACACAGTTTCTGATGTTATCAGTCATGGGTGTTGTAGTTGGTTTGGTTATAGGTCACATCCTCTATATTTTCTTACGCTATGTCGCGAAATCGTCCAGTATTTCAACACCCATTACCCTCATCGCACCTTACCTGATGTATATTGTTGCGGAGCATTTTGAATGGTCGGGGGTCTTGGCGGTGGTTAGTGGTGGATTGTTTCTTTCCTTCCGGGCAGGCGATTACCTCAACTACCATACGCGCATCCAGACGAAGGAGGTTTGGGCGACAGTGGGCTTTCTATTAAATGGATTTGTTTTTATTTTAATTGGACTTGAGCTTCCGGTGATCATCAATGGATTGGGTGAATACTCCATGGAGGAAGCTATTGATTATGCCTTGGCGATCTGTGTAATTGTTATTGTTTTACGCTTAATCGCCGTTTATCTTTCGGCTTTTGTTCCCAGAATATTATTTAAACGGGTTCGCATCAAGGAAAAGAGTCCGGGGTGGCAACTGCCCCTGGTCGTTGGCTGGGCCGGGATGAGAGGCGTGGTTTCTTTGGCGTCAGCATTAGCGATTCCATTGACTTTATACGATGGAACGGCCTTCCCGCACCGAAATCTGATTTTGTTCATTACGTTTGTGGTTATTTTGGTAACACTCGTTTTTCAGGGGCTTACATTGCCTTTGTTGATTAAATTGATAAAAATTGAGGAAGTCGACGAGCAAGCTTCAATGGAAGAGCAAATTGATGAGATCCGTGTACGGCTTGGCAAAGAATCTATTGCATATCTGGATAAACATTATGCAAAAGAAATGCTGGAACATGAGACCATCGCTCGCGTCAAAGAGCAGATTATCCGAAGCGTAAATGCATCCGAACGAGCGAAAGAAGAGGATACGCGCGCGCAGCTTTCGGCAGTAAGGGGGCTCTATAATAAAATTATGCTGGAACTTTTGGCGCTGCGTCGTGATGGTCTGTACAAGATCAAGGAAAGCAAGGCTTTTGACAGCGATGTCATTAAAGAGATCGAGTATTCCCTGGATTTGGAGGAATCGCGTTTGTCGCGTAAGTAGTTATTTATAAGTGCGTAAATCTCGGTTTTGGACGACAAAACCTAGCGGCACAGTGCTGCAAAAAATAGTGTGTAGTGTTGCAGGAAATAGCGAATTTAGCTTATAATGCTAAATTCGCTATTTTGCCTTTATCGCCCACTAAAAATATCGCTCGACCTTTTTTTGCCTTTTGGACGGCATTGAAACTTTCCTTTCCAATAGGCGTCCAGTTTTTTCCGCCGTCATTCGATAGGTCTGTACCCGAAGTGCCCGTGCTGATCAGCTGTTTTTTTGAAAGATAAATAACGGCCGACTTAAAGCCAGCGGGTGCTGTCTGTGGTGCAGACCATGTTTTGCCGCCATCGTTGGTTAGCAGGCTATTTTTGTCTTTGTTTTTATCCGCCTTATAATCGCCACCGACGACAATACCCGTTTTTGATGTGTTAAATGCGACAGAAAAAGGGCCGGTGCTATTTGTGCCCTGAATGATGGGGCAGCTGTAACGTTGCCATGTGTTACCCTGATCCTTGCTGCTGTAGATATTGGAAACTGTCCCACCTGTGGCAATCCAATATGTTCCGCTGTTATCGCAATATATTGATGTTCCACTGGCTGCAAAACCGGCCTCGCCATCGGTAATGGTAAAGTGCATATTCGGGGATATATCTTTCCAGGACCTTCCGAAATCGGTGCTTTTCAATAGCGGCATTTTTCCCTGAATGGCGTCGCCAAAGGCAATGCCGACCCCTTTTGATGTAAAAGCAAAACCGTCATAAAATATTTCGGGCCGCTTGTCATTGAATACTTCTTTCCAGCTTCGACCACCATCCTGTGTGCTTAAGATAATGGCAGGGGAACCGGCCGATATAATTAAGGCTTCATGCTCATCAAATGCTTCGATATCCCTAAAATCTGTTTTTTCGTAGCCAATTGGATTGACCCACTGCCAGTTTTTTCCAGCATCGGTGCTGAGCCCAACTGTCCCATTGCTTCCGCTTACCCATAGAGTTGTATCATCAACTACACTTAAACCTCTGTAGCTGCTATTTCGTTCTTGATTTACGATGTTAATTTTTGCTTGTTGAGCACTCAAATGGCTCAGGAGAAAGATTTGGATAATAAGGGCAAGAAATAAAGGTTTCATGTGGTTATACTTTTTATTTAAACAAATCTACTCGTCTTTTTGAAACTTTTCCTTGTTTTTTTAAGATTGTTTTGCGGAGCTGAAGAAATCCAACGGTCATTTTCCGTGGTGATTTAAAATAAGGAATGCTCAGTACGACCAACAGCGCGATGCAGGCGGAAGTGCCGAGGGCTCCGCCATAACCAGTAAAAAATTTACTGGTATTGAGCAGTATTGTCGTGAAAATAGCGCCAGCTAGAGCCAAACCGAAATAGGTTGATAACTGGTTTTTGGAGACCATGCCTATAAATGACGCGCCTATAAAAATAGGGGGAATGTACTGTGCGAGATAAGGAGAAACACTTTGTGGGAAGAAATGTAGAAAACCTGCAACAAGTAAGGTCAGCAATGCCGACGAACGTACTGCCCCTTGGTGAAACTTGGTGTTGACATAGTATGTCGCCGTGCTCCCGATGGTGCCAACTAGGTATAAAATGAATGTTTCCATATTACTTAAAAATATATAAAAGGAGGTAAGTCAGTGAAACACCAAGAAAGGCCAATGTGCCTAGTTTACCGCCGACACCATTTAATAAACTTTTCGATACAATCAGAAAGATCGCTGTAAAAATACTCGCTGCTAAAATAAAAGAGAACCCATGAGCCACCTGTGCATTGGACATTCCTACAAATGCGCCGCAATAAATTGCTGCTGGAAGGTGGGGCAGATAAGTCGAATTTTTGTTGATATTTGGAATGAAAGAGGCTATGGTACCTGTCAGTGCTGCGCCCAACACAGGGCCCAAACCGAAAATCTGATTGAAATAGTAGGATGCAATCGCTCCTACAGGTACCCAAATAGCAATTTTAATCGATTCATATTCATGCCTGTGATGATGAATGGGCGACTTGAGGTAACTGTATAAGATCAGTAAGGACAGTAGGCCGATAAAAGCCAATACAATATAAGAATGTGTGTTTTCTACAAAGATGGCCACTAAAAAAAGGGCCTGAATGACAAATAATAAACAGATGCTTATTATCCTAAATTTCTGCCGGGCTTGCATTTAAATAAATTTAGGCAAAGGTACTGATTATTTGTCTATTCTATTGGTAGATTTTCTTTTTATCAATATAGGGTCAAGAACAATCTGTTCGATTGCTTCGTATGGACTTTTTTGTTTGACCATTTTCAGAAAGAGCTTAGCACATTCTTCGCCCATTTTGTTGGCCTGCTGGTCGATACTTGACAGTGTGGGCGTGATAAAAGAAGAAAAGGTCTGGTTTGCAAAACCGATCACACCAGTTGTTGGAATAGCAATATTTGCAGTTTTTAATGCTTGTATTATCCCGACAGCTGTAAAGTCATCGCCACCAATAAAGGCGTCAGGTTGGATTGCAGATTTTAGAATCTGTTCGGTTCCTTTGATACCGGCTTCAATGGATAAGTCGCCGCGAATAATAAAGTCCTTCTGCGGGGAAATCTGCGCGTCTTTTAGGGCGGCTTCGAAACCATGGAAACGATCCTGAAAAATCGCTATTTCTTTATCCGTTGTGATAAAGGCAATATTTTTGTAGCCCTGTTCAAGTAAATGCTGTGTTGCGAGGTAGCCTGCTTTAAAATCATCAAGTTTGACCACGGGAGCAGGAATATTTTTATGCGTACGGTCAAAAATAACCAAACATTTGCGCTGATTGATCACTTCCTGAAAATGCTGGGTTTCCTGCGTTTCTAGCGACAACGAAGCAATAATGCCGTCCACCTGGGCTTCCAGTAAAGTCTTCACGCCATTAACTTCATCCTCAAAAGATTCATTCGATTGATAAAGCAATAGACTATAATTGTGTTTTTTTAACTCTTTTTCAATACTATGTACCGCCTCTGCAAAAAAATGAATTTGCATGGTCGGTACGATGACTCCAATTGTATTGGACTTGCCCGAGGAAAGGGAGGACGCTAGCTTATTGACACTATAATTTAATTCCTTTGCTTTATCAAGCACAAGCTTGCGTGTCGCCTCGCTGATCGTAGGCACATTATTCAATGCGCGCGATACGGTAGAGACTGTCACTCCAAGCGCACGGGCAATATCGTAAATTGTCGTTTTTTTATTCACGCTCCAAAGTAAATAATTTTATTTAATATTTTGATAATTCAGAAACATATCCTACTTTTATGCAACCGGTTGCAATGTTTGTTTCCGCCTTTGTTTTAAAATAACCAGTTTCAATTAATTACCATGTATTTATTAGGTATAGACGTAGGTACTTCTTCCGTAAAGGTTTCGATTGTTGAGGCATCTTCGCAACGCAAGGTTTGCTCGGTGCAATATCCGGACGTAGAAGCTCCCATTATAACGGTGGAGCCCAATTGGGCTGAACAAAACCCGCTCGATTGGTGGGACTACTTTAAACAGGCTTTATTGAAGGCAAATGCGTTAGGGTTATACGATCCCAAAGCGATTTCCGCCATTGGTATTGCCTATCAGATGCACGGCTTAGTTATCGTCGATAAAGATCAGAACGTGTTGCGAAATGCAATTATCTGGTGCGATAGCAGGGCTGTAGAAATAGGGAATGCTGCTTTCGATGAAATCGGAAGATCTTTTAATCTGAGCCATCACTTGAATTCTCCGGGGAATTTTACGGCGTCTAAGCTGGCTTGGGTGAAGGCTAATGAACCGGCGATCTATGAAAAAATAGATAAGATCATGCTGCCGGGCGATTTTATCGCCATGAAACTTTCGGGACAGGTGACAACTTCCATATCAGCCTTGTCTGAGGGAATATTTTGGGATTTCAAAAACAATAAGCTGTCGGATACCATCATGGATTATTATGGCTTTGAGGATCATCTTATTCCTGAGATCTTACCCGTGTTTTCGACCCATGGACAGATTAAAACAGCTGTTGCCGAGGAGCTTGGCCTCTCTGGCACAGTGACTATCAATTATAAAGCTGGTGATCAGCCCAATAACGCACTTTCCCTCAATGTCCTTCAACCCGGGGAAGTTGCCGCGACCGCGGGCACTTCAGGGGTTATCTATGGGGTGAGCGACCAGTTGATTGCAGACCGTGAATCGCGCGTCAATACATTTGCCCATGTGAATTATCAGGAGAATGATATCCGGACAGGGGTATTGCTCTGTATAAATGGAACAGGGATTATGAATAGCTGGGGGAGACGTTTGATGGGCCACGATTTGTCTTATGAGCAGATTAATGCGATGGCTGGCGCATCTCCTATCGGTAGCAAAGGATTACAGGTTGTCCCATTCGGCAACGGTGCCGAACGGATGCTCAACAACCAAACCGTTGGGGCTTCAATTTCAGCGATAGATTTGAATAGGCATGAGACAAGCGATATGCTGCGTGCTATACAGGAAGGTATTGCCTATGCCTTCCGCTATGGTTTGGATATCATGCGCGAAAATAATCTGCATCCAAATATGATTCGTGCAGGTTATGCGAATTTATTCTTGAGCTCCGTTTTCAGGGAGTCATTTGTGGGGGCCACTGACGTTCCTGTAGAAATCTTTAATCATGATGGCAGTATTGGTGCCGCTCTTGGAGCAGGTATAGGAAGTGGGTATTATGCCGATTTTACAGAAGCTTTTCGTTCTTTGAAACCCGTGTATACAGTGGAACCTCAATTTGTAGCGCAATATGAGGAGCACTATCAGCAATGGAAGGAATTATTAAACAAACAAATAAATAACAAATAAGATGAATATTATCAAAGGGAAAAAGGAATTTTTCAAGGGCGTTGGCCAAATTCAATTCGAAGGAAAAGACAGCACAAATCCATTGGCTTTCCGTTATTATAATCCAAAACAAATTGTTGGTGGCAAGACCATGGAAGAGTATTTTAAATTTGCCTGTTCATACTGGCATTCTTTCAACGGTAACGGATCTGATCCATTTGGCGGACCGACACATCAATTTCCATGGGATGAAAGCAACGACGTAATCACGAGGGCAAAAGATAAAATGGATGCAGCATTCGAATTTATTAGTAAAATAAACATACCCTATTATTGCTTTCATGATGTGGACTTAGTTGATTATTCGGATAATGTGGTTGAAAATGAAAAACGTCTGTCAACTATCGTTGATTATGCGAAGGAAAAACAACAGGAAAGCGGTATAAAATTGCTTTGGGGAACAGCCAACCTTTTTAGCCATAAACGCTATATGAATGGAGCTGCAACTAACCCTGATTTTCATGTTCTTGCACATGGTGGCGCACAGGTAAAGGCAGCCTTGGACGCAACGATTGCTCTTGGTGGTGAAAATTATGTGTTCTGGGGTGGAAGAGAGGGGTATATGAGCCTTTTAAATACCAATATGAAGCGTGAGCAGGAACATCTTGCACAGTTTTTACATATGGCCAAGGATTATGCCCGCAAAAATGGTTTCAAAGGAACTTTCTTTATCGAGCCGAAACCATGTGAGCCTACAAAACATCAATACGATTATGATGCGGCTACTGTGCTGGGCTTCCTGCGTCAGTATAATCTTTTGGAAGATTTTAAATTAAATTTAGAGGTAAACCATGCGACATTGGCCGGACATACGTTCCAGCATGAGCTACAGGTTGCTGTAGATGCAGGTAAATTGGGCTCCATTGATGCTAACCGTGGTGATTATCAAAATGGATGGGATACGGATCAATTTCCGAATGATATTAATGAATTGACCGAAGCCATGTTGATTATTTTAGAAGGTGGTGGATTCCAAGGTGGAGGTGTGAATTTTGATGCCAAAATACGCCGCAACTCGACAGATCCTGAAGATTTGTTTTATGCACATATCGGTGGTATGGATCTTTTTGCACGCGCGCTTATTACGGCAGATCGTATCTTGCAAGACTCGGATTACAAAAAAATACGGGCCGATCGTTATGCTTCTTTTGATACAGGCCATGGTGCATCATTTGAAGAATTGACATTGACCCTGGAGAACTTAAGGGATTTAGCAGTGGAATTAGGTGAGCCGAAAACGATTAGTGGTAAACAGGAGTATTTAGAAAATTTGGTTAATAGATATATATAGTTCTAAAAATATTTCTATATTAGGCGATCAAATTAAACCAATTACCAATACATGAATAATTATTTAAGCACAAAAGATTACATCGTTTTCCTGATCTACTTTGTTATTGTAGCAGGTTATGGATTATGGGTGTATTATCGCAAGAAATCTGAATCTGTAGGTTCCAAAGACTATTTTTTGGCTGAGGGGTCATTGACTTGGTGGGCTATCGGAGCTTCACTTATTGCGTCCAATATTTCGGCCGAGCAATTTATCGGTATGAGCGGTTCCGGATTTAAGATGGGATTGGCTATTGCGACTTACGAGTGGATGGCTGCCATTACACTGATTGTCGTTGCGGTATTTTTTATCCCGGTATACTTAAAGAACAAGATCTTTACGATGCCACAGTTTCTCCATAAACGATATAATGGAACTGTTGCGATGATCATGGCCGTTTTCTGGTTACTGCTGTATGTTGTCGTCAATTTGACTTCTATCCTCTATTTGGGAGCCATTGCGGTAAGTAGTATTTCCGGTATCAGTCTGGATGCCTGTATGTATGCCATTGCGATTTTTGCTGTGATCATTACATTGGGGGGAATGAAAGTAATCGGTTATACGGATATTATTCAGGTTTTCTTTTTGGTATTGGGTGGTTTGGCGACCACTTACCTAGCCTTGAACCTCGTTTCAGAGCACTATGGTGGCTCAGGAGTACTGGAAGGCTATCACTTGATGACCGAAAAAGCTTCCGACCACTTTCATATGATTCTGGATCGTAAAAATGAGAACTATCTCGATTTACCGGGGCTAACCGTATTGATTGGCGGTATGTGGATCGTTAATTTGAATTACTGGGGGTGTAATCAATACATCACGCAACGCGCGCTTGGAGCAGATTTGAAAACCGCGAGAAATGGTATCTTGTTTGCCGCATTTCTGAAGTTATTAATGCCTATCATTGTCGTGTTGCCGGGTATTGCAGCCTATGTCATGTGGAAAGATGGCTTGTTTCAAAATGAAATGATGCAACATGGTGAGGTAAACCCTGACCACGCTTATCCAGTTTTGTTGAATTTATTGCCAGCAGGTTTAAAAGGCTTGTCTTTTGCGGCATTAACAGCTGCAGTGGTCGCTTCTTTGGCAGGTAAAGCAAACAGTATCGCAACAATCTTCTCCTTGGATATTTATAAAAAAGTATTCAATACAGAAGCATCGGATAAGAAATTGGTCAATATCGGCAAGCTAACTGTTGTGGTTGCCATGATTTTGGGTGTGCTGATTGCTCCACATTTGGGTATTGATAAAAAAGGTGGATTCCAATATATTCAAGAATATACGGGTTTTGTATCTCCAGGTATTTTTGCGATGTTCATTTTAGGATTCTTCTGGAAGAAAGCAACTTCAAATGCGGCTTTGTTTGCAACAATTGGAGGTTTTATTTTCTCCATCATCTTCAAAAAATTGCCGGATTGGGTCGATCTGTCATTCTTGTCATCGACAGGTTTCTCTGTTCCAAATCCAACAACAGGAGTCTACGAAATTCCATTTTTGGATAGAATGGGATTCGTCTTCGTGATCTGTATTATCGGTATGATTCTCATCAGTATTGTCGACAATAAGCGTGGTGTCGTGCCAGCTGGATTGGAAGTTGATACCACGATGTTTAAACCACACCGGGCGTTTTTGGTCATTGCATTGATCGTAGCGCTATTGGTTACAGCATTATATTCTATTTATTGGTAATCCAATAGCAAATAAGATTTTAAAAACTCCTATCAATCTCGGTTGATGGGAGTTTTTTGTTTGTTTTAAAAATACCTATCTTGGTTTTACTAAAACCATTGCTTAACGAAAGATTGCTGCTATGAAAAGAAGATCCCCCTTGCTACTGATGACGCTGTTTGGATTGCTCACTACCTGTACGCCGATGCTGAGTTCCGCCCAGCGTACACAGAAACCACCTTTACATGGAAAACATTGGATGGCTATTACGGGTAAGCCCTTGGCGGCAACAGCGGGTGCCCAGCTATTTCAACAAGGGGGAAATGCGGTGGACGCTGCTTGTGCAATGCTCGCAGCAACCTGTACGATGTGGGATGTACTGAGTTGGGGCGGAGAGACGCAAGCGTTAATTTATCATCCGAAACTAAAGAAGGTCATTGCGATAAATGCTTTGGGGGTAGCACCCAGTGGAGCGACAGTCGATTTTTTTAGATCAAAGGGCTACGAATTTCCACCAGAATATGGTCCTCTTGCTGCTGTCACACCGGGTACACCCGGCGGTTTGTGCTATATGTTGGCTCATTATGGAACGAAAAGTCTAGCAGAAGTATTAGCTCCTGCTCTTGAAATGGCTGCAGGGTACCCGATTGATGCGCAAACTGCAACGAGTATTGAACGTGGCAAAGAGCGCATTAAAGAATGGCCATACAGTAAAAAGGTGTTTTTAGTACATGATGGTAAATCCTGGGAAGCTCCCGAGGCGGGAGAGGTTTTCGTGCAGCAGGATCTGCATAAGACCCTGTCCAAATTGGTAGAAGCCGAAAAGCAGGCTCTTGCGGCGGGAAAAGACCGGAAAGCTGCAATCATGGCTGCTTATGACCGGTTTTATACCGGCGATATTGCAGATGAATTTGTCCGTGGCAGTAAGGAGCAAGGTGGCTTAATCACGAAAGCAGACTTAGCCAATTGGAAACCCATTGAGGAGGAACCATTGCATGTCAATTATAAGGGCGTTGACGTGTATAAATTACAAGAATGGACACAGGGACCAGCCATGCTACAGAGTTTGCAGTTGCTGAAAAACTTCGATCTAAAGGCAATGGGTTATAATTCTGCTTCTTATATTCATACACTCTATCAGGTTATGAACTTGGCCTTTGCCGATCGGGATTTTTATTACGGTGATCCCTACGGTAAACCTAAGACACCAATTCAAGGCCTTTTGAATGAGTCCTATGCCAAGACTAGGGCCGCAACCATTGATCTTAAGCAAAATAACCCGAATGTACTTCCCGGAGACCCTTATCCCTACGAAGGTAAGCAGAATCCGTATCTTTCGTTACTTGAGCAGCGTAAGAAAGAGTTTACGCCACATACGGAGCTGAAAAATGATTTTGTCCCTAAACATGACGCACGCTCAAGTTCGTCGCGAACGGAATTGCCAAAAAAAGCTCTTTTGGCATCTTTAACGGTGGATAGTGCTTATGTCGACCGTTTATTGCGGGGAACCACAAGCGTTGAAGCTGCGGATGAAGAAGGTTGGGTCGTTTCGATCACACCAAGTGGTGGTTGGCTCCCTGCCTGTATTGCCGGGAATACCGGGGTGGGCATGAGCCAACGTTTGCAGAGTTTTGTCTTAGATTCGTTGATTAACCCGTTCAATGTGGTCGAGCCGGGGAAAAGACCGCGTGTAACGCTCACCCCTTCGATGGCGTTGAAAAACGGAAAACCTTACCTTTCTTTTGCTGTGCAGGGCGGAGATACACAGGATCAAAACCTATTGCAGTTTTTCTTGAATATGGTCGAGTTTGGCATGACGCCACAACAAGCCAGCGAAGCGGCCAATATCAACAGTAACCAGCTTTGGTTATCGCTGGGAGGAACGAAGACCGACGATCGAAAACCGCGCTCAGGTAGCCTTCTATTGGATAAAAATACAGCACCAGCAATTATCGAACAATTAAAGAAAATGGGGTATAGCATACAACTCGGTGATCGTACCAGTGGACCTATCAATGCTATTTATTTCGACCAGCAGCACCATACACTTTGGGGCGGCAGTAGCAACAACGGGGAGGACTATGGCATCGGGTGGTAGTTTGTCATTAGCCTGCTGCTAGGTTTTGGTTTTGTTATCTCCGCGGTATTTGTTATCTTACCTACTGATCGGAAACTGATTTTTGTTATGGAGGGTAGTGTCAATAAATATTCGTTTGTTTTTCAGCCTGATGAAGCTGGTATTGTCTTGGTAGATGGCCTGAAGCGGCGATTACGTGCATCGTTAGCCGAACTGTTTCCCGACAAAAACAAAGGCTGGTATCCCAGTTGCAATTCCAAAGCCCATGTAACGATATGTGCTTTTGAAGCAGATGGGAGTAAACTGAAAATGGCTATTGAGGCTTTGCAGGAGACTATGGTCTATGAGCGTAGTCAGTATGTTTATTTCGATCATTTTTCGTCATTTGCCGGTGGTGCTTTCTATATTGCACCGACAGTACATGCCCGCAGTTATCTCAAGGACCGGGCGCGGAAGGTTGTTCAAACTTTATCGGAGTTTGATTTGATCGAGATTAGCGACGAACCCCATATTTCGATTGGACGACGTCTGGAGCCAGAACAGCTTGAAATTGCAAAAGAACAATTGCGGTCTGTCGACCTGAGCTTTATGTGCAAGGGCGTTCATGTGCGGCAGTTTAAACCTGATTTAGGTCAGTATGAGATCATTGATTTTATACAGTTTGGCAACCAATCGAAGGAAAATTCTGGCCAGCTGGCATTTAAATTCTAATAATATCGCGGTTTAATTGCCTAATAATATAAAGCTTTTTATCTTTAAGGCTGACAATAGACGATATTGCACTTACAGTATTTTATGCATTACGACGAATCTCATCATAAATCCCTATCTGATATCCATGAAAGTGTAGATGTCAATCAAGGGAAATCCAAATTTAAGAAGATACTTAGTTTCTTTGGTCCGGCTTATCTCATTAGTGTTGGGTATATGGATCCAGGTAACTGGGCTACCGATCTTGCTGGAGGAAGCCAATTTGGGTATACCCTGATTTGGGTGCTGTTGATGAGTAATATCATGGCGCTAGTTCTACAGAATCTATGTGCCCGTCTAGGTATTGTACGCGGTAAAGACCTTGCGCAGTGTAACAGGGAAACCTATCCTAAACGGATGAATTTTGTGCTCTATGTACTTGCTGAAATTGCAATAGCAGCCTGTGACCTGGCGGAGGTTTTGGGTATGGCAATCGGTCTTAACCTCCTTTTCGGCATTGATCTGCTCTGGGGGGTAATGATCAGTTTTGCAGATACCTTCTTATTGCTCTATCTGCAGAAGCTGGGGATGCGGAAAATGGAACTTTTTATCATTGGCCTGATTGCGCTTATCGGCATGTGTTTCATGGTAGAAATGTTTTTGGCGAAACCGGATTTTGCCGAGGTGGCCACTGGGTTTATACCCAGTATCCCGAATAGTGCCGCACTATATATTGCTATAGGCATTATAGGTGCAACCGTCATGCCACATAATCTATATTTGCACTCGGCTCTTGTGCAGACACGGAAGATTGACCGGAATGAGGTTTCGATCCGAAAATCGCTCAAGTATAACTTTTGGGATAGCGCCATTGCTTTGAACCTGGCCTTTTTGGTAAATGCCGCGATATTGATTCTTGCAGCCTCTGTTTTTCATAAAAACGGTATGCATGACGTTGCCGAACTTGAAGATGCTTATCACCTATTGGGCAATCTTCTTGGAACGGAATGGGCCTCAAAATTGTTTGCTGTTGCCTTGATTCTTGCCGGACAGAGCTCAACGGTGACGGGAACCCTAGCCGGTCAGATTGTGATGGAGGGATACCTTCGCTTGCGGATTAGTCCGACTTTGCGAAGGATTATAACCCGGCTTTTGGCGATTATCCCGGCTGTATTGGTGATACTTATTTCGGGTGAAGGTCGCGTTGGACAGCTGCTGATCTTTAGTCAGGTGATCTTGAGTATGCAGCTCGCTTTTGCCGTCATCCCGCTGATCCATTTTGTGAGCGATAAAGTCAAGATGGGTTCTTTTGCCATTAAACCGCTAACAAAAATTGCGGCCTGGCTGATAGCGGCCATTATCGCTGTTTTGAATTTTAAATTGGTCTACGACGAAGTGGTCGGCTGGATTGGTGAAGCCGATAATATTGTGGTAACGGTATTATTGCTGATGGGGGCGATGGGCTTATTCGTCTTGCTTATCATGACTGTATTATACCCCATTTTACTCAAATCGAAACCAACGGAGCTGGAAGTTCACCCACCATTCGAGGCATTGCATTTTGAACATAAGGGCTCTTTTAAGAAAGTTGTGATCGCGTTGGATTTCTCAAATTCAGATCAGAAAGTAATTCAATATGCTTTACAGTTGTCGCATGACGACACGACCTTTGTCGTTGTACATATTGTTGAGAGTGCATCGGTGAAATATACCGGGGAGTCGACGGATGATTACGAATCGCGTCAGGATTTGGAACGGCTGAAATTGTATGCTGATTTTCTATTTTCGCAAGGACATCAAACTGAATATGAACTGGGATACAATAACCGGATCAAGAGTATTGCAGAAGTATGTGAAAAATACGGTGCCGATCTGCTGGTTGTTGGAAGCCATGGGCACAGTGGTGTGAAGGATTTTGTTTTTGGTGAGACCGTTAACAAGCTGCGACATGCGGTGAAAGTCCCTGTTTTTATCGCCCAATAGGCCTTAAGGAGCTATTCGAAAGAGCCTCTGTCTATTCACTGTAATTTTATTGCTGAAAAAGTGAGCGGAGCGATCGCTAAGTGCTAAATAATTCTTATTTTTGCGACATCAAATCAAGATATGAGCGACGCTATTAAACACGAGTGCGGAATCGCACTAATTCGCCTGTTAAAACCCTTATCTTATTATCAGGAAAAATATGGTACGCCATTTTATGGCATCAACAAATTGTACCTATTAATGGAAAAACAGCATAACCGTGGACAAGACGGGGCTGGAATTGCAACCATTAAATTTGATGTTAAACCTGGAAATCGTTACATTTCGCGTTACAGAGCAATGGGCTCAACTGCTGTGGCAGACATATTCGAATATGTACAGAAAAAATTTGCTTCTGTTCAGAAAGCATTTCCGGAGGAGTCAAAAGATACGCAATGGTTAAAAGATAACGTAAGTTTTACGGGAGAAGTACTTTTAGGACATTTGCGCTATGGAACGCATGGAAAGAACAGCATCGAAAGCTGTCACCCATTTTTAAGACAAAACAATTGGATGTCTCGTAATTTGGTGGTAGCGGGTAACTTCAACATGACCAATGTGGACGAATTGTTGCAACAGTTATATGAGTTGGGACAACATCCAAAAGAAAAAGCGGACACCGTAACCGTTTTGGAAAAAATTGGCCATTTCTTGGATGATGAGAACCAAGATCTTTTCGATCAATTCAAAAAAGAAGGTCATTCTAATATTGAGATCAGCTCGCTGATTGCTAAAAATATTGATGTTACCAAAATATTGAAGCGTTCGGCCAAAACTTGGGATGGCGGTTACACCATCGCAGGTATCTTTGGTCATGGTGATGCTTTTGTTATGCGCGATCCAGCGGGTATCCGTCCGGCGTTTTATTATCAGGATGAGGAGATCCTGGTTGTAGCATCGGAAAGACCGGTCATCCAAACTGCATTCAATATTCCAATTGGTGCTGTGAAGGAAATTAAACCAGGCCATGCCCTGATCGCCAAAAAAGATGGTACAGTATCCCAAGAGATGTTTAGACAACCCGTAGAACAACGTTCTTGTTCTTTCGAGCGTATTTACTTCTCACGTGGATCAGATGCTGATATCTATCAAGAACGTAAAGAATTGGGTAGATTACTGGTACCTCAGGTATTGGAATCTGTTAAAAATAATATCAAAAATACCGTATTCTCGTTTATTCCAAATACAGCTGAAGTATCTTACTATGGCTTAATGGATGGTATCAATACCTATGTTCGGGATTTTCAAAAAGATACTTTATTGAATCGCTCAGAAAAAATTTCTGATGAAGAATTGGATGAGATCTTGAGTATTAAACCTCGTTTTGAAAAACTTAACGTGAAGGACGCTAAACTACGTACGTTCATTACGCAAGATGCGGACCGTACAGACATGGTACAGCACGTATACGATACAACTTACGGTATTGTAAAGGATCACGAAGATACGATCGTTGCCATTGATGACTCGATTGTTAGGGGAACAACATTGAAACAAAGTATTTTAACGATCCTGGATCGTTTGAATCCGAAAAAAATCGTGATTGTTTCATCTGCGCCTCAGATCCGTTACCCAGATTGTTATGGTATCGATATGTCACGTATGGGTGAGTTTGTCGCTTTCGAAGCCGCAATTAATCTCCTAAAACAACGTGGTATGGCACATATTATCGATGAAGTTTATCAAAAATGTGTGTTATCAATGACTCAGGATGTTCATGATATCGATAATTATGTCAAAGCGATCTACGCACCTTTTACTGATGAAGAGATCTCGGAAGAAATCGCCCGAATCGTAAGACCTCACCACCTGAAAGCAGAGCTTGAAGTAGTTTATCAGACTTTGGATAATTTACACAAAGCTTGTCCAGATCATAAGGGTGATTGGTATTTCTCCGGTGATTACCCAACACCTGGTGGAAACAAGGTTGTCAATAAAGCTTATATGAACTGGATTGAAGGAAAGAATGTAAGAGCATATTTCAGCAGCTAAGTTCAAAATTATAATAGGAAGGGATGCATTTATGCATCCCTTTTTTTTTATATTCGTACCAATTAATTTCAATATCCTAAATTAAAAAACCGATTAAAGCAAGGGAAATTACTGTCCGTAAATAAATCTATCATGAAGCATATTTTTAAGAGCCTCTATTTTCAAGTCATCGTGGGTATACTTATGGGGATCATCTGTGGTATCTATTACCCCGATTTTGCTGTTAAGCTAAAACCATTAGGAGATGCTTTTATTAAACTGATCAAGATGGTTATTGCGCCATTGATTTTTAGCTCCATTGTGATCGGGATAGCGGGCATGCAGGATACAAAAAAAGTGGGGAAAATCGGTTTAACCTCCATTATCTATTTCGAGATCATGACAACGATTGCCCTGATTATCGGTTTGGTCTTTGTTAATTGGATACAGCCGGGTACTGGCATGAACGCCGATCCAGCTAGTCTTGATGTATCTTCGGTATCTCATTATATTTCAGAATCCAAAGAGCCACATAGTTTTATGGATTTTATCATCGGGATCATTCCAGGTAATGTGATAGCTGCGGTAGCGTCGGACAACATGTTGCAGGTACTCGTTTTTGCAGTGCTATTTGGGATCGGTATGACAAAAATAGGGCAGAAAGCTTGTGAGCCTGTGCTCAATGTATTGCAATCTTTTCTGAAGGTTCTCTTCTCCATTATCAAAATGATCATGTACCTGGCTCCAATCGGGGCAATGGGAGCAATGGGTTTTACGATCGGTAAGTTTGGAATCCAGGCCTTATCTAAACTCGGTATGCTGATGTTGAGCTTCTACCTGACCTGTTTTATCTTCGTGATCATCGTGATTGGGGCCGTATTGTATTTTTATCTCAAGGTGAATGTTTTTAAGTTTTTAAAATATATCAAAGAAGAGATTTTAATCGTTTTGGGGACTTCCTCATCCGAGTCGGCGTTGCCGGGCATTATGCAGAAGATGGAAGATGCGGGTTGTGCCAAGCCTGTTGTGGGTTTAGTTATCCCCACGGGCTATTCTTTCAATCTGGATGGGACAAGTATCTATCTGACCATGGCAGCGGTCTTTATTTCGCAGGCGCTCAATATGCATCTCAGCCTGGAGCAGGAAATTACCTTATTGCTGGTGTTGTTATTGACCTCTAAAGGTGCTGTAGGTGTAACAGGAAGTGGTTTCGTTACCCTCGCTGCGACCTTGCCTGTTGTTGGCCATGTACCGGTGGAATCAGTCGCTTTGATCTTTGGTGTAGATCGTTTTATGAGTGAAGCAAGGGCGATAACCAATTTGATCGGAAATTCAGCGGCAACGCTGGTGATTTCAAAATATGAAGATAGTTTGGACGAGGAGCTCCTACATGAAAAGTTAGGTTCTAAACGATGATTTCTGCAATCAAAAGCTATGATAAAAGAAGCTTGGCTCCAACAAAGAATTGTTTGAAAAGTCAGCTCAAACCGTTTAAGAATAGCTGATAAGGTTCTGTGAGCGAAATAGAAGATTATATCTCCTATTACAATAATCAACGGATAAAACTAAATTTAAATGGAATGAGCCCGACAGAATATCGAGCTCATTATTACAAATCTAATTAACTAAATTTGTCCAATCTTTTGGGGGCAGTCCAAATTTTGAATAGCCCCTTTCTATTCAAAACCTTTCAGGTATCTGTTAATTCTCTTTTTTTGTATTTTCTATATCTTGAGCCAGATCGATGGCACCAGTTACTTTTTCTTCCAATAGCGCGAGTTTGATCACCTGCGACATTTCAGTCACATAGTGGAATTGCATGTCTTTGATATAATCTTCCTTGATTTCCAAGATGTCTTTTTCATTGGATTTACAAAGGATAATATCTTTGATGTTCGCACGTTTTGCGGCAAGGATTTTCTCCTTAATACCGCCAACAGGCAATACTTTTCCACGTAATGTAATTTCACCTGTCATGGCTAATTTTTCCTTCACTTTACGTTGGGTAAATAGCGATGTCAGTGCTGTGAGCATGGTTATACCAGCTGAAGGGCCATCTTTTGGAATGGCACCCGCAGGAACGTGGATATGGATATCCCAATGGTCGAAAACGCGGTAGTTAATGCCGAAATCCGAAGCATGGGCTTTCAGGTAGGCTAGTGCTATCGACGCAGATTCTTTCATGACATCACCCAAATTACCTGTCAGGCTCAAACGTCCTTTTCCTGGGCTCAGCGAAGATTCTATAAATAAGATATCGCCGCCGACAGAAGTCCAGGCTAAGCCCGTTACGACACCGGCAACATTGTTATTTTCGTAGATGTCCTTATCAAATATTGGAGCACCTAGGATATCAAGCAGATCCTGTTCGTTGATACTTGGACTGTAATCCTTTTCCATGACAATGCGTGTTGCAATACCACGTACCACAGAGCCGATCTTTTTTTCTAATCCACGCACACCAGATTCACGTGTGTAATCCTCGATAATCTGTTCGATGATCTTAGCCTTTAACGAGACATCTTTGGCCGCCATTCCATGCATTTCGCGTTGTTTTGGCAAAAGGTGTTTTTTCGCGATTTCGATTTTCTCCTCGATGGTATAACCATTCACTTCGATAATTTCCATCCGATCCAATAACGCAGGTTGAATAGCGCTCAAGGAATTGGCCGTCGCAATAAACATCACTTTGGAAAGGTCAAACTCCATTTCGACATAGTGATCATAGAAATGTGTGTTTTGTTCCGGATCTAATACCTCCAATAAGGCCGACGAAGGATCTCCTTTGAAATCCGCACTCATTTTATCGATTTCGTCCAAAATAAAAACCGGATTTGCTGCTCCTGCTTTTTTCAGGGACTGGATGATACGGCCCGGCATTGCGCCGATATAGGTTTTGCGGTGTCCTCTGATTTCTGCTTCATCGCGCACACCACCCAAGGCCATACGGGTATATTTACGCCCCAATGCTTTGGCAATAGATCTTCCCAAAGAAGTCTTACCGACTCCCGGAGGGCCTACTAAACAAAGAATAGGTGCTTTCATATCATTTTTTAATTTCAATACCGCAAGGTATTCAATGATACGTTTTTTTACTTTCTCAAGCCCATAATGATCTTTATCGAGCACTTTTTGTGCTTTGTTTAAATCAAAATTGTCTTTTGTTGTTTCATTCCAGGGTAGATCAAGTAGTAGCTCAAGGTAATTGAGCTGTACCGAATAATCAGCAGCCGCAGGATTGATACGCGATAGCTTTTCGAGTTCTTTTGTGAAATGTTTTTCGACATCAACATTCCATTTCTTTTTCTTACCCCGTTTTTTAAGCTCTTCCAGCTCAAGATCGGGGGTGTTTCCACCCAGCTCTTCCTGGATTGTTTTGAGCTGTTGGTTCAAGAAATAATCACGTTGTTGCTTGTCAAGGTCGACACGTACTTTATTCTGGATCTGGTGCTTTAGTTCCAGCATCTGGATTTCTGTTGTCAGGAGCTCCAATAAAAGTTTGGCACGATTCTCTACTTTAGGTATTTGAAGTAGTTCCTGTTTTCTGACCATTTCGACATTGATATTCGACGAAATAAAGTTGATCAGAAACGAAGGGCTTTCAATATTTTTAATCGCGATACCAGCTTCACTAGGTAAGTTTGGCGAAAGTTGGATGATCTGCAGCGCCATTTCTTTTAAGGTAGAAATTGTCGCTTTAAAGTGCTTGGTCATCTTCGGCTTCGCTTCATTGAATTTCTCCACACGTGCCTTTAAATAAGGCTCAGTATCGACAATTTCCAACAAGTTGAACCGTTGTTTTCCCTGGATGATGACGGTGGTATTACCATCAGGCATTTGGAGGACTTTAATGATATGAGCTACGGTGCCCACTTTATTTAGTTCTTCAAACCCTGGGTCCTCTACAGTCATGTCCTTTTGAGAAACAACACCGATGGTTTTGCTGCCTTTATAGGCTTCTTTGACCAGTTTGATGGATTTATCTCGACCTACGGTAATCGGAATGACAACACCGGGAAATAATACGGTATTACGCAAAGGCAAAATAGACAATGCTTCTGGAATTTCAGCATTCGCCATATTATCTTCATCCTCTTGTGTAAGTAAGGGGAAGAATTCGGTATCCTCTGCAACGATTGGAATTGCTTGACTGAAATCAAAAGTTTCGAATTTGCTCATAGTATTTATTTTGTGTATTTGGCAGTCGCTGACATGTTGACGGCTGACTTTCAAATTTTAAGCTTCTATTATTGTTTCCCCTATATTGCAAGGGAAGTGCCAATTGCTAAAAGTGAGCAAAATTACAAATCTATTTTCTAGAATAGGAAAAAAAGGCAGGTTAAATAAAATTTATCTGCCATTTGTTGGAGAAATAGGCATAATAATTGTAATATTGGAATGTGAAAGGGCGCCGATGGCCGTTTTTAAGTTTAAAGAAATCAATCGGATGCTTTTTTACAGATGTAGAAACGATCACAAGTGATCATTAAAGAGTGAATATAAAAACGTAACTATTTAGATATGAATTTAAAATCATTTAAATTGGGTTTGTTTACTGGGGTTTTTGCCTTAGTTGCTTTTAGCGCGAATGCACAACAACCAAAACAGGCTGAGCATAGCAACGCTAATGTGAGAATGGGGCAGAAAGCTCTTTTGGATGGTGATTTCAAGAATGCAGAGTCATACTTGACTAAAGCCCTCCCTCAAGAAGGGAAAGATCCGGACGTATTATATATGTTGGGATATTCTCAATTTCAAAATGGTGACTATAAAAAATCAGCTGAAACTTTTGGAAAAGTAGTTGCATTGAACGGTAAAAATGCAAATGCTTTATACTTCAAAGCGAAAGCAACAAACAATCTTGCTACTCAAGCCACAAATAAGACATCTGTTGCTAACAAAGAGCAGTTGTTGAAAGTTGCTATTGAGGATTATTCAAAAGCGATTGCTATTACGCCGACTGATTCGAAATTCTATCAAAATAGAGCGATCGCGAATCGCGATTTAGGTATCTTGATCGGAACGGAGGGTACGCCTAACTACAATAAGGCAATGGCAACTGACGCTTATAACAATGCAATCAAGGATTACGAAAAAGTGTTGAGCTTTGATGCATCGAAAAAAGATATCCAAACAGAAATCAAAAAAGCGAAAGTATATAGAGATAACTTGAAATAGTATCGCTATAAAAGCATAGAAAAAGGGAATGCCAATGGTGTTCCCTTTTTTGTGCTTGTTGATTTTGTACCTATTGATTTGTGCCGGTTGAAATGTACTTATTGGAATGTAACAGTTGGTCACAAATGAGATCCAGTTTCATTTCGAGGAGTGAATTTTCGACAGTTTTTACTTTGATAAATTTCAAACGAAATAAGCACCGAAACTGTTCTTTTCCTAAATCAAAATGAATATTATGGAAACGAATCGATTGTCAAAGGAAATGCAGCAAATTTTAATCAGTCAGATGACAAAAGAAGCTGAGGCTGCACAGATTTATTTGGCGTTGGGGGTATGGGCAGATGATCAGGGTTATGGCGGAATCGCCAATTTTCTGTATAGACATGCCCAGGAAGAGCGAAATCACATGACTAAAATTATGGGTTATATTCTGGAAAGAGGTGGCCGCCCCAGAATACAGGCTATTGCAGCTCCGCCAGCTGACCCGCAATCGCTGACCGAATGCTTTAATCGCGTTTTTAAACATGAAGTAGATAATACCGAAGCGATCTATAACATTGTCAATTTAGCGATGGCCGAGAAGGACTGGGCAACGTGGAACTTTGCACAGTGGTTTGTCAAGGAACAGATTGAAGAAGAGAAATTGGCGCTGGAATTGATGGATAAACTGAAGATTGCCGGTGGTGACCGAGCTTCAGATGAATCCTTGTTTGCGTTGGATTCCTCCCTTGAAGCCATGCCCGACGAAGTAGCCTTGGCAAGGGAAGCGACAGCAGATGACCCCAAATAATTATAAAATAAAAAAGCGGGATCTTCAAGATCCCGCTTTTTTATTTTGCCGTGTACTAATCTTAATTGATCTCACGATCATTTATTACCAGGCTTAATTTACTTTATGCTCAATGGCAGATATACACCGAAGGTGATGTTTCTACCCATATTGTAGACACCAAAGCTCGTGTCTTCCTGTGAAAGACGTCCTGGGCGCAATCTGCTCAACGCATCGTAATAACGTTTGTTGGTCAAGTTTGAAGCTGCTGCAAATACTTTCAGTTGCTGCGATCCGAGATGTAATGTCGTACCGATTCCTGCGTTCAATAAAGTATAAGAGTTTGCTGGCGTTTCGAAGGTTTCATCAATGCGGTTCTGTTTGAAGTAATTGTCCAGCCCTACAGAAACGTAGAAAGCATTCAAGCCGCTAATCTTGGGCTCAAGACGCAATGTATTGTGTACAACACCAGCTGGAATCATTGCCAAGGGTCTGTTAAAGGTATTGTTCTGTGCATGGGTATAACTAAACGTATTGTCCAGGTGTATCCAGTTTAACAAATGAAAATTCAGGCTTCCTTCAACACCGTAAAGATTGGCGTTTACCTGGCCATAGCGATATACGTCGTAGGTATGCGAATCACCATCTTCACCCACCACAGTTTTGGTATCGCCTTTTGTTGTTGAGGCATAGATAAAGTTGTGGATATAATTTTCATAGATTCCGATACTTCCTGTGACGATGCTATGTCCAAACTCCAGCGTTGCATCCGCTTGGTAGCTTCGTTCAGGTTTCAGGTTTTCATTTCCCACTTCATAGCGGTAAGTCCCTTCGTGCACCCCGTTTGAGCCGAGTTCAGCGGGATTAGGGGCTCTAAATGCCGAACCCGCATTTGCTTTGAAATTGAGGTCTTCGCTGAAAATATGGGTATATCCAAGTGCTCCGCTAACATTGCTGAAACTATTTTTAAAGCCAGCGAACTGCTCTTCGTCTTCAATAAAGAGCTGCTTGCCTTTGTTGTTGACGTAGTCATAGCGTAATCCAACGTTAAAGGTGTTTTCGCCCCAGGTTTTCTTTGCATAGCCAAAAGCGCCCAATTCCAACTGATCATAGGCCGGAATTAAGAATTCAACACCTTTATTTAAACTGTGTTCCTGGCTAGCACTAATACCAAAGACATGTTGCCAACCATTTTTTTCACTCAACGAATATTTTGCGTCAAGTGAATATGTATTCAAATCAAAGAATAAAGAAGGTGTTGCTTCTTCGAGCTCCCGACGTTGATTTTTTTGATAGCCCAGATCAAGTTTTAAACTACCCGAACCGATGACAAAGTTATTGTTGAGGGCCAGTTTGTAATGGCGGATATCCTGTTTAGGGAAATCTAAGGTCCGGCTTTTTGAGTTTATGTAAAGCGGGTCACCAGGTTCGGCGTCGTAAAAGCCGATATTATTTTTCAGGTATGAAAAATTCAGATGAGAGTAGCCCCATTGTTTGTTTAGCCCGAGCATACCACTGAAATTACTGGTATTAAAACCACTATTGCCATATCGGCCTGCGGGTGTATTATACGAATAGGCATTTTGATAAGAACTACGCCCACGCCATACGAAGCCATTTTCATTACCGGTAAGCATAACCGAACTATTGGTTAGTCCGTTGTTGGTGGAGTAGCTGCTCAATACTTCACCTTTAATTTGCCCAGCTGTAGGAACATTTGGTTCAAGCACATTGATTACACCGCCAATAGCATCAGATCCGTACATCAAGGAAGCGGCACCGCGTAGGACCTCCACACGATCCGGTTGATTTTGGTCGATTTCAATACCATGTTCGTCTCCCCATTGCTGTCCCATCTGTTTGACACCATCACTTACCGTGACGACACGATTATAGCCAAGACCCCGTATAACAGGTTTTGAAATGCCTTGTCCCGTTGTGATCTGGCTTAGTCCGGGAACTTGTCGGGCAAGCGCATCAATCAGATTCGTCGCATTTCCCTGTAATTCATCTTTGGAGATTACAGCAACCGAAGTACTGTTGCGCCGGCTCTGTGAAGTAACCAATGTACCTGTAACGACGACTTCATTGGTTTCAATAATACTTTCGGTTAGGGCGAAATCAAGGGAAAGATTTTCTGAAGTTAAATCGACGGTCTTGACAACGGACTGATAGCCCAAGAAACGGACCTCAACTAGGTAGCGTCCACTTGAAGGAAGTGATTTAAAGCTATAACGACCTTGTTGGTCTGATGCAGTGCTCGAACGAAGCTGTTGCAGAGATATTGTAGCACCGGCAATGGGAAGATTTGTTTTTGCATCCGTTACTTTACCGCTGATTGTTGCGGCAAGGGCCGGAAATATGGAGAAATAGGAGACAAGCATAAAAATGCAGCCTATAATTTTAAGTTTCATCTGTACGAATAATTTTTACGTATATATAACATCAAGGATAATAGAAACCCAATAACTCATCGTATGAATTCTTGAGATTGTCTAGTTCTAAAAACTTTTATGAAGTCGTTTGTCGCAATAATGAGAAGAATATAGGAGTGACATTATCGGACTTATGTAAAAATTAAGCGATGGGGGGACCACGATTGCCAGAAAGCAGTGATCGAATAATTTGATCTCCGGTGATAAACAGGCCAAATTCAACCTGCTGTGTCGGAAGTATTAATTCGTGCAGCGTAAAATGGAAAAGAATTTGTGGATGTGAATTTTGGTCACAGATGGAACACTTCGGATGGTCTCCATGGTGTTTTTTTGCAGGACTGTCTACGATACTGAGTGCAGTTTGCGGATGCGCATGGGTATACACAATGAACTGACCAATTAAGAAGGTCATTAAGAGCATGAATGCTGCGAATTTGTTCAATGAGATATCTTTCACGCTGAAATCACTACGTTTAAACCCATTTATCCGTTGAGTTATTTTGTTAATCAGATCAAAGGTAAGGAAAATATAATACAAAGCAATTGTGTTGCATTTATTATTTTGAACCGATTATCGAAAGGATGTGATAGGGGATACCCATCGGAACAAAAAAAAGTGTCTATCCAAAGATTAGATAGACACTTTGCATATGATCGATAAGGTTGTTTATTTTTTGGAAGGAATAAACTTGCCTTCAATTTCATATTGATTGGCATCCAAGCCTTGGACATCTTGAAATTTGACAATGCGATAAAGCGAGTCCGTATAATAGTCTAATTTTTCTTGACTATCGTATAAGGTATTTGTTATCTTTTTATCGATATGGATGTGTTTTACCTTTTCGTTGTTATCAAACTCGATGCGTAACTTTTGTATTTGTAGTTCTTTCTTTTTAGCTGTAAATTCTGTTACACAGTCTACAGCTTTAACTTCATACAGTGATGGATCGAAGTTTTTGCTGATGTCGGCAGCTTGAAAGGCGGAAAGTTCATTTTTCCAGTTGCTAATTTTCAGTTCCTTTTGTTCTTTTTCTCCATCTTTGTTGACAGATTTTAGAACCGAGGGGTTGAGTTGCTGCAGGCGATTGACCTCGGCAGTAAAGAATGAATCAACAGAAAATATGTCTGAAGATTTTTGAGGACCTTTTGTCGCGGATGGAGATCCACAGCTCCAAAAAAGCAGCGCACTGCCCATAACAAGGGAAAGTGCTCTGCCACTATTTATAAGTAAATTATTATTCTGATACCAATACATTTCCTGTCATTTCAACGGGGATATTGACGCCTAAAAGCTGTAAGACGGTTGGGGCAATATCACCTAATTTACCATCTGCTATTTTCTTATACTGATCGTCAATTAAGATACACGGAACCAAATTGGTTGTGTGTGCCGTATTTGGTGATCCATCTTCATTGACCATAAACTCGGAGTTACCATGATCGGCCAAAATAATAAAGGAGTAACCATTTTTAAGGCCTGTTTCAACAACCGTTTTTGTACATTGATCAACAGTTTCTACCGCTTTTATGACAGCGTCAAAAACACCTGTGTGACCTACCATGTCTGGGTTTGCAAAATTCAGACAGATAAAATCTGGTTGAAGGGTCTCCATATCGTTGACGATAGCTTCTGTAATTCCTTTGGCAGACATCTCCGGTTGAAGATCGTAAGTCGCTACTTTGGGAGATGGAACCAACAAGCGGTTTTCACCTTCAAACTGTTGTTCACGACCTCCTGAAAAGAAAAATGTCACGTGCGGATATTTCTCTGTTTCGGCAATACGTGTTTGTGTTTTATGGTTTGCCTCCAACACTTCACCCAAAGTATTGGACAAGTTGTCTTTTTGGAAAACAACTCTGACATTTTGAAATGTTTCATCGTAAGAAGTCATTGTCACATAATATAGATCTAATGGTTGTAGATCATATTCTGGAAATGCCTTTTGAGTTAAAGCGATCGTAATCTCGCGGCCACGATCTGTTCTGAAGTTATAACAGAAGACCACATCACCTTCTTGGATTGTTGCTACCGGAGTACCGTTGGCGTCAACCAATGCGATTGGTTTCACAAACTCATCGGTTACACCTTCGTCGTATGATTTTTGGATCGATGCAACAAGGTCATTGGATTTTTCACCTTCCGCTTTTACTAAAAGATCGTATGCTAATTTCACACGTTCCCATCTGTTGTCGCGGTCCATGGCATAATATCGGCCTATTGCAGAGGCAAAAGTGCCCGTTGTCGTTTTTAAATAGTCTTGTAGATCCCTGACATAGCCAATACCAGAGTTTGGATCTGTATCACGGCCATCTAAAAATGCATGTACAAATACCTGGTCACTTGTCAAGCCAGCATGTTTTGCAGCATCACATAAGCCTTTTAAGTGCTTTGTATGTGCGTGTACACCACCATCGGAAAGTAATCCGATTAAATGTACCTTTTTGTTATTTTCCAATGCATATTTAAATGCGTCTTGAATAATAGGATCCGTATTGAATACGCCATCGTTGACAGCTTTGTGAATACGACCCAATTCTTGATAGACGATTCTTCCGGCGCCAAGATTCATGTGACCAACCTCCGAGTTACCCATCTGTCCTGCAGGCAGTCCAACAGCTTCACCAGAAGCCTCTAAGCTCGAGTTTGGATAAGCTTCTAATAAATGATCTAAAAATGGGGTGTTTGCAGCTTCAACTGCATTTGATTTATCATGTTTTCCATATCCTAGTCCGTCTAGGATCATGAGTGCAACTTTTTTCTTATTCATCGTATAACAAAGATAATCTTAATTTTAGAATCTATCAACGCATCTTAAAAAGTTCCCTTGTTAATCCCTAATAATTTTATAGGTTTGTGGCATAGTTTATGTTCGGTTAAAAAACGGAGCTACCTAATGATTGATATGGATGATAGAAGCTGTTCTATAATATGTTGAGCTATATGAAATTTTTAAGCTATTGCGTATTTATACTTATTAATAGTCTTTTTGTACACACTGCGGCCTTCGGGCATTATTTAAGAGAAGTAAATACAGTGGTAAAGGTAGCTTTGCCAGGTGATGATGATTCTTTAGGAAGTATTTCAGAGGAACTGAAATCGTATTTGAAAGAAGGTAATGCAAAAAATATGGCCAAGTATTTCGGCTCAAACTTAACCTTATCTATTTTGGGGGAGAATGGCGTATACACAAAGTATCAGTCAGAAATCATGTTGGCGGCATTTTTTAATCAGCATAAACCCAAGACTGTTAAATTGACGCAAGCCAGCAATGCGAACAATGGCTATCAATATTTTACATTTACATTAGCTACAGAACAAACAAACTATCGTGTCTTTATTAAGATCGGCGTAGGAAATAATAACCATTCGATTGAAGAGCTAAGAATCGGCAAAAATTAAAGCTAGCGATGCTTTTTTTATAAATCTATTTTTCGATTAAAAAATTATTCCACATCTTAGCCCAATAAATAGTATTTATGGAGAAGGAAATCAAGGACTATCTGGCCCATTTTGTAAAACAGGCTGTCGCGGAGGATTTGGGCGATGGAGATCATACCTCACTTTCTACGATTGAAACTGGCGCACAAGGTGAAGCCAAATTGATTGTTAAGGATAACGGTATTTTAGCAGGGGTCGAAGTGGCGCAGGCGATTATTGCCTATATTGACGATACGTTGACCTGCGAGGTGTTTATCCACGATGGAAGTCAGGTTAAAGTAGGTGATATTGTTTTTTATGTGAGGGGAAATATCCAAAGTATTTTGCTGGCAGAGCGTTTGGTGCTGAATGTCATGCAGCGTATGAGTGGCATTGCGACAACTACCCGAAAATACGTAGACCTTCTCAAAGGTACAGGTACGAAAGTTTTGGATACCCGGAAAACCACACCCTTATTGCGTGTATTGGAGAAAGAAGCCGTCCGCATAGGAGGTGGGACCAATCATCGTTTTGGTCTTTTTGATATGATTTTAATTAAGGACAATCATGTGGACTATAGTGGCGGTATTGTACCGGCTCTAAAGCGCGCAAATGATTACAGAAAGAACCTAAATAAACCAATAGAAATAGAAATTGAAGTCCGAAATTTTGCGGAGCTTGATGAAGTTCTTAACTTTGGCGAAGTGGACCGAATCATGTTAGATAATTTTTCGCCGCAGGATGTAGCCAAAGCTGTTCAGCTAATTGACCATCGATTCAAGACAGAGGCCTCTGGGGGAATAACTTTCGACACGATCCGATCGTATGCGGAGGCTGGGGTAGATTATATTTCAGTAGGTGCTTTGACACACAGTGTAAGGAGCCTGGATCTTAGTCTGAAGGCCAAATTAATATAAGAACTGATTTAATTAATGATATCGATTTATTTAGTAACTGCAGTATTACTAGCTTATTTGTTTGGTTCCATACCTACAGCAGTTTGGTTGGGACAGGCATTTTATGGGGTAGATGTTCGTGAGTACGGTAGCGGTAATGCTGGGGCGACTAACACCTTTCGCGTCTTGGGCCCTAAAGCGGGATCGATCGTGATGTTTGTAGATATATTTAAAGGCTGGACAGCAACAAACCTGGCTTATTTAATAGAACTGGGGCAAAATACCAGCGATGTCCAATTTGTCAACTTTCAGTTGGCACTTGGCGTTATTGCGGTATTAGGACATTTGTTTCCTGTATTTGCAGGGTTTAGAGGTGGAAAAGGGGTGGCAACCCTGTGTGGTATGATCCTCGCTATACATACACCTGCCGCTTTGGTCTGTGTTTCAGTGTTTATCATCATCCTGCTGACAACTCATTATGTTTCGCTCGGTTCCATTTCTGCAGGTTTTGCATTTCCTTTTAGTTTGGCCTTTATTTTTAAAACAACGATACCTTCTGTGCTGCTTTACGGAATAGCCATCTGTATTCTGTTGTTAATTACCCACCAAAAGAATATAGAGCGTTTGTTAAAGGGGCATGAATCCAAGATTTACCTCTTTAAGAAAAAGCCGAAGGAAAAAGAATAGGCACAATAATTGCATTCGCTACGATGGATTAATAAATTATTGTAAAATATCCATGTTGGATGCGCTGAAAAGCGATTATCTTTCGCTTCGAAACTCCATATGGCCCTTGAAATAAAATTTAAACTATGAACGGAATGTTTAAGTATTCAGCTATGGTATTAGCATGTGTAACACTGGCATCGGGGTTGTCGGGTTGTGCAACTTCTGCTGTTACCGGGAAAAAATATTTGAAATTGGTCAGTGCTGATCAAGTGAACCAACAAGCTGCATTGGCTTATAAAGATTTTTTATCGAAAAATAGCGCGAAAGTAGTAACCGGAACTGCAGATGCGGCGATGGTAAAACGTGTTGGTAACAAGCTTGCAACGGCGGTAAATCAGTATTTGCAGAGTACAGGTCGCGCAAATCAATTTAACTTCAATTGGGAGTTTAATCTGGTGAAGAGTGATGACGTGAATGCATGGTGTATGCCTGGGGGTAAAGTTGCGGTATATACCGGAATATTACCAGTAACACGTACAGAAGCGGGATTGGCAACAGTAATGGGACACGAGATAGCACACGCTATTGAAGAACACTCTGTGGCTCAGGCTTCGAATCAGATCGCTTTACAGCTGGGTGGACAAATTTTAGGTTCAGCTGCAGGCGTATCTGGAAACAGTACGCTTGGTGTTTTTAACAATCTTTATGGATTAGGAGGCAACTTGGCGCAACTGAAATTTTCGAGAAGCGACGAATCGGATGCGGATGCAGCGGGTTTGATTATTATGGCTTTGGCGGGTTACAATCCCAATGAAGCTGTAGATTTCTGGAAGCGTATGGCATCGGGTAGTCAAAAAGGGCAGCCTGAGTTTTTGAGTACCCACCCGAGTGATGAGCGACGGATTGCGGATATTCAGAAATTGATTCCAAACGCAATGAAATATTATAAAAAATAAACGATTGATAGGATACGAAAAGAGGAATTTGCGTGAGCAGATCCCTCTTTTTTTTGCATTATATTTTGATCAAGTTACACCCCGGCTAGCGCATCGCTAACGCCGAGCACTACACCAATAACCAATCCCATAAAATTAAAGGCTATGGTAATGATGACCATGATGCCAATAAATTTGTAATGTTTTTTTAACGCATCCAAGCAGAGCTCCAGCTGAATGGTGTCGCGGTTTTCAATAGCTTTCTTTGCTTTGGATCCGAAATTATAAAGGAAATAGATGGGAAGGCAGAAAAAAGCAAGAAATAAAAGATAAAGTACACCGAATGTGGATAAGGCCCCTGCTGTGACATATTCGTCGGCCCCGAGTGATAATGCACTGGCTCCGAAGATTAGGCTGACCATGGTTATGGCAGAAATGCCGATGAAAATAAAACAGACAATGGCCAAAAAATTGGCCCATTTGGCCGCTGAAGCCAAGAAGGAGAGTCCTGCCGGAGACAATTTAATGTCTGCAGGTTCTTGAAAAGAAGAATTTTGAATACCGTCTTCCATGAAGCATAAATTATTAGGTGTGCGAATTTCTGAAAAGTTCTTGGCTTTTGAAACATTTTTTATATAAACCATCAGGCCTATAGAATCGTTTAGATTTTTTTGGTCAGAATAAGTTACAGTGGCTCAAATTCGACAAGAAACTGAGTTGTTTAATAAAAGTCTCGATTGACAGGAAATTAGTTAAAAATTTTCAAAAAGTTAAATTCCGATTGGAAGAATGTTGTTACAAAAAAAAAATCCAGAATTGATGTGGAAAACTATTTTTGATCCGATAATTAGAATGTAAATGCTGGTTTAAAACATCTTACAACGTTTTTTGTCGTGATAAATTATAGGTTGATGTCTGATTTTTGGTGTGAATTTCATGAAATGGGTGTGGTTTAGTGTGTTAAGTTTATATTAAGTCCTTTGTAATTTGAAATCTCTTAGTAATTTTGCTTAACATTTTTTAACAAATCACATTATATGAAAAGATCTTTACTCTTTTTCGCTCTTGTTATGGCTAGTTATGGTGCTGTACAAGCTCAGGTTACGACAAGTAGCGTTACAGGTATTGTAAAAGAGTCAAACGGACAGTTCACATCGGGAGCAACAATTAAAGCTACGCATGTCCCATCAGGAACAGTTTATTCAAGCTCGGCTAATGCTGCAGGCAGGTTTAACCTTGCCAATATGCGTGTTGGTGGACCTTACAGAATTGAAGTAACCTATGTAGGACAACAACCTATCGTGTATGAAGATGTTTATTTGCAATTAGGTGAACCATTCGTAGTAAATCCTGTTTTCGGCGATTCAGCGACTAATCTTGAAGAAGTAGTTGTTACAAGAGCTGGAGTTTTAAAAGGAGAGCGAAATGGAGCATCTACCATTGTTGGGCGTCGTCAGATCGAAAATTTGCCTACAATTACTAGAAGTGTAAATGATTTAACCCGTTTAACTCCCCAATCTAACGGTACTGCTATTGGTGGGGGAAATTACCGTGCCAATAATTTCACTGTTGACGGAGCGAATTTCAATAACCAATTTGGTATTGGCCAAAATATTCCAGCAAATGGATCTCCAATTTCTATTGACGCGATAGAGCAGATCTCAGTGAATGTAACTCCTTTTGATGTTCGCCAATCAGGTTTTACAGGAGCGTCTATTAATGCTGTAACACGTTCTGGTCGTAACGATTTCTTTGGCTCAGCTTTTTATAGTGGTCGTTCTGATAAACAACAAGGAACTCGTGTAAATGATGTGGTGTTTACACCTAATGATCTAAGTGTAAAACAGTATGGTGTAAGTTTAGGTGGTCCAATTATTAAAAACAAGTTATTCTTCTTTGTGAATGTTGAACAATTGAAGCAAACTGAACCAGGGCCGACCAAAGTTGCTTCTGTAAAAGAATCTGACTATGGAACTACAAGTTATTTTGCAAGACCTACAGTTGCTTTTATGGATGAAGTGAGCAATTATTTGAAAAATACTTACGGTTATGATCCTGGTGCTTACCAAGGATATTCTTCGAAAAGTAATAATGATAAGATTTTTGCTCGTATCGACTGGAACATTGCTGATAATCACAAAATCAATTTTAGATACAACCAAGTTAAAGGGAAATCTCCTTCTAATTTGAGTTCTTCATTTAGTGGTTCTAATATTGATACAAAAGTGTATCCAATGAGTAGAACTGGAAATAATGCTTTAAGTTTTCAAAACTCGAATTATTTTCAAGAAACAAACTTATATTCCGCGACAGCCGAATATAATGGAAAGATTGGTAATTTGAATCATTCTGCCCGTCTATCTTATGTAAATCAAGATGAGCCGCGAAGTGTCTCTGGAGATATATTTCCTTTAGTTGACATACGTGATGGTATTGCTGGTACAGGTGGTAACGTACTTACCTCTTTTGGAACAGATCCGTTTACGTACGGAAACCTTCGCTCGGTCAAAACTTGGACTGCAAATTATGACGCTAACTATACCTTGAACGATCATTATTTTACTGGAGGTCTTCAGTTTGAGACATCTCGGACAGTAAATGGGTTTCAACGTTTCGGAGCAGGGTATTATATGTATAATTCTTGGCAAGACTTTATTGGGGGTAAACCTGCTGTAAATTATGCGTTGACTTATCCATTAACTGCAGATGGTTCGCAAGCTATGCCAAGCTTCAAGTTTAACCAGTGGTCACTTTATCTACAAGATCAGTTTACAGTAAATGAAAAACTGAAATTAACGGGGGGAGTGCGTTTAGAACTTCCAACGTATCCAGATGTTTCAGAAATGAAAACTCACCCACTGTTGCAGAGCTTAGAATTTGCTAACGGACTTCATCTAAATACAGGTGCGATGCCTAAAACAAGAGTAATGGTATCTCCGCGTTTTGGATTTAATTATGATGTTAATGGTGATCGTTCATTTATTGTTCGTGGAGGTACAGGAGTATTTACTGGTCGAATTCCTTTTGTTTGGATCGTTGCTCAATCAGGAGATTCCGGTATGCTTCAATATACAAAGACTTATGCTGCAGGTGATGCTAATATGCCTGTATTTAGCCCAGATATTAAAGCGAATTACCCAGCTAAACCTGATGCTGCTGGTACTTCATTGCCTGGTAACATGTCAGCGATGGATGTTAACCTTAAATTTCCTTCAACCTGGAAATCAAGTGTCGCAGTTGATTACAAACTACCTTGGGGAATGGTCGGTACAGTAGAAGCTATCTATAATAAAGATATCAATGCTGTAGTTGCAAAAAATGTAAACTTGGTTGATCCGACGGCAATGAATATCGCTGGATATGGAGATACTAGATTTATTTTCCCGAATGCAAACGCAGATAAATACCTATATACAATTGACTCAAAAGGACAACCTGTTAAAGGATCTTCAGGACAGTTTATTCCAACGTACATGACCAATGCGAAAGGTGGACATTATTATTCGGTAACTGCTCAATTGCAAAAAGGCTTCGATAAAGGATTTTCCGGAATGGTTGCATACACTTATAGTGGAGCTAAAAATTACGGTGATGGAGCTGGAGATCAAATTCAAAACCTATGGTCTATTCCTCTTCAAGCAAACGGTAACTCCAATAATCCCGAACTGGGATATACTACCAATATTGTTCCTCATCGTTTAATGGGATCTGTGACTTACACCAACAATTGGATTGGTAAATTGAACACTTCGATGACATTATTCTATAGTGGAAGCTCAATGGGTAGATTCTCTTACTATTATGGTTCTGATTTTAATCGTGATGGTCAAAATAATGACTTAATCTACATCCCGAAAGATGCTTCAGAATTGAAATTTATTGATATAGCGGCTGGTAACAGTAACTATGGTAAGAAAGCATACACTGCGCAGGAGCAATCCGACATATTTTGGAGCTTAGTGGATGGCGATAAGTACCTTAGCGAGCACAAAGGAAAGTATGTTGAACGTAATGGCGCTGTTGCACCATGGAGACACCAGTTTGACTTCCATTTGTCACAAGAAGTATTTAGAGGAATCGGTGGCGGAAATAATTCATTAGAATTCTTCTGGGATGTGATGAATATTGGTAACCTATTTAATTCTTCTTGGGGTACTTATAAAATTAATAACAATATTTTATTGACTCCAAAAAATATTGATAAAGTAGCAGCAAATGGCACTACAGTTCCAACATTTAACTTGGGCTATGCAAATGGCGATGTAATAAAAGAGTTGAATCGACCGAACGAATCGATCTCTTCAACTTATTATATGCAGTTTGGTGTTAAATTTAAATTTAACTAGGAATAATATATAGTAAATTAATCTACGACACCCCAAAAGCTTGATGATAGCTTTTGGGGTGTTTTTTTTTCGATTGCAAAAAGTGCTCGAATTAGGGGGGGATTGCAAATTAAAACTTAAACAAATATTATCAGTCCATTAGAACTAAAAAGTTCTTTGACAATGTTTAGAAATTGCTTATACTATAATTTACAACTTAGGTTTTGATTTATATTATCAAGAGCAACTTTAACAAAGTTTTGTTTTGTCGCAAACAAAGTTCTTTTACGATCACTCTAATTTTCGATCTTTCCGATTATTTGATCAAATGTGTTATAGCAAGGTTCAGTTCGCGGATACTTTTAAAGGTCTCATTTCGGAGTGGCGCATATATCCGTTGATAGGTTATTTTAACAGCACCTTCCACTGATGCCTTATCCCTGGGTTTTGCAGGACGTGTGGCCAGGAGCGCTATGTTATTATGATTGGCCCATTGCTCCAGCATATCGGCGAACTTTGGCTCGTAACGATTACTGCGCACGACCCATTGTTTCATGTTGTCCGACTTTACCGATAAGGGTACGCCTTAGAATTGTACGCTTTCCCGTAATATTAAAAGGCAAATTATCTTTACCTTTATACAAAAAATAATTAGGATTATGTCAGACAAACTTACCTTAAGAGACTTTTTTTTAAAACATGAGCTGACATCAGGACAAAGTTCTCTTATTGACGAATTAGAAAAGTTCCTTTCCGACCAGACACCTTGCTTTTTGTTGAAAGGTTACGCAGGAACAGGAAAAACGTTTTTAATGAAAGGACTTACAGACTTTCTTTTTCAAAGCAAAAGAAACTTTGTTATTGCTGCACCGACAGGGCGAGCTGCAAAAGTGATTTCGCAAAAGACAAAACACAAGGCTTGCACTATTCATAAGACAATTTATTCAAGCAAAGAACTCAAAGAGTTTAAAATCAAAGACGAAGACGGAACAGAAACTTTCAAATTTTACTTTGAAGTCAAAATAAATGACGAGCCAAACAACACCGTTTACATTATTGACGAATCATCAATGATTTCAAATGTTTATTCGGAAGGCGAATTTTTTAGATTTGGTTCGGGCTTTTTGCTTAAAGACCTTATCAAGCATATTAACCTTGACAACAACGACCACAACAAAAAAATAATTTTCATTGGCGATAACGCACAGTTGCCACCTGTAAATATGAATTTTTCGCCAGCACTTGACGGAAAATACCTGCAAGAAAATTGCGGACTTGTTTCAAACGAATTTGAATTGACCGAAGTTGTAAGACAAAAAGCAGACAGCGGAATACTTTACAACGCAACAAAAATTCGTCAATCTTTAAAAGAAAACATTTTCAATAAACTTGACATTGAAACAGATTTTAAAGACATCAACAAAACAAAATATGAAGAGTTGTTGCCGAAATATTTGCAAGCCTGCAACAACACAATAGACGAAGAAACGATAATTGTTGCTTATTCAAATTCAGCCGTAAAAGGTTACAACGACTTTGTGAGAAATCATTTTTTTCCAAATCAAAAAACAATTACAGTTGGCGACAAAGTAATCTTATTGAGCAATAACTACAATTATTCGCAAATGGAATTGCTAAATGGCGACATTGGTTTTGTTGTAGAAGTTTCACCAACAACCGAAAGCAGAACAATTCCACTAAAACGAAAAAACAGCAAAAATGTAGTTGAAGAAATAAATGTTCCGCTAACTTTCCGGAATGTTACAATTACTTTCACAGACGAAAATTTTAAGAAACACGATATAGAATGTAAAATAATTGAGAACTTACTATACTCACATCACAGAGATTTGAGTTCAGACGAATTGAAAGCTCTTTACATTGATTTCAAAATCCGAAACAAAAATTTGAAAGGCGGAACACAACCATTTAAAGACGCTTTGCGAAGCGACAAGTATTTTAATGCGTTACGCATAAAATTTGGCTACGCAATTACTTGTCATAAAGCACAAGGCGGAGAATGGGAAAATACATTTTTGAATTGCAAAACTTCAATGGGTTATTTCAATTCAAGTTATTTCCGTTGGCTTTATACAGGAATTACTAGGGCAAAAGAAAACTTGTTTACGCTTGACGAACCGCATTTTAGCATTGCAAGCAATATTCAACCGCCAAAAATTGAAAACATAAAACCAAGAGAAGATATTCTTACTTTAAACACAGAAATTGCGGAAATAGAATTGCCGTTTGATTTTTCAAATCAAACGGCTTTTGTGAAGCATATTTATCTTACAATTAGTGAATGTTTGAAAGATGAAAATGTAAACATCAGTGACATTCGCCACACAAGTTATTTGGAACATTATACTGTTTCGCAAGGAAATGAAGTTGCAGTTTTCAAAATCAACTACAACAGCCATAATAAAATTACAACCATACAAAAGCCAGGAAACTCAAATGAATTTACTGAAAGCATTTATACGAAACTTGCCAAACTTCAAAATAAGACACTCATAATTGCAGAATCCGAAACAGACGAAACGGAATTTGAATTTGAACAAGCGTTTCAAAAAGAGTTTTACGAAAACTTAAAGGCAAAATTAAAACCGTTCAATTTTCAAATTGCGAAAATTGAACACAAACAATATCACGATATTTATGAAATAAAGAAAAACGGTTTTACAGCGACATACAAATTTTGGTATGACGGAAAATTTAAGTTCAAAAAAACAGAACTCATTCCAACCAGAACAACAGGTTTAGCAGAAGAAATTAACGAACTCTTATTAGAAAAAGTATTTTGATATGGACTCTAAAGCCGTTTTTGGATTACGAAATGAAGCTAAAGATTTATCAGGCGTTGAAAAACTGAATAAATTAAACAAGGCATTAGGAATTGCAAGAAACTTGTATTCTGTAGAACCCGATGATGAATGGGGGAAAAAAGCATTTGCTTGGGTTCTTATTGACTTATGTAAATGTTACATAGCAGATAAAAACTTAAACCAAGCAGGAATTTATTTCAGAGAACTTAACGCAATAGATTTTCAAGGTTACGAAGATGAAATAATTGAAAATCAAAAAAACTTTCTTCGTCCAAAAATTGACACAAATTATTCTGAAATTCAAAAAGCAGAAGAACTAAGCAAAAACGGAAATAATAAAGAAGCATTAGCGATTTTTAAAAATCTGATTTCTCAAAACAGACTTACAGAACTACATCACGAAAATTACGGTTGGGTACTTTACCGATACATAAAAGCAGAAGAAAGCAATCTTTCATCGGTTGAAGCAAGAATGTTTTTTAGAGATTATATGAACTTAAAGAATGAAAGACCGTCAATGCTTCATTCTATGATTTTAAATTTTGCTTTAAATTATTCAAAAACACACAGCGACTTTAAGTTCTACAACTTTTTCCTTTTGTGGAATCCTGACAATCTTCGCTACGAAGATTTGCACGATGGATATAAGGACGGAAAAGATATTCCTTCGCTTATTTCACGCATTTGCAGCGAGTTTGTAAATTCAAACACCGAAATAAACATTGAAGAATTTTTAAGCAAAATTGACCTTAGCAAAGAAACCGTCTTAGACTTTTTCAGGGAAACCATTTTTTGGAATATTTTCAATGCTCACAAGGAAAATAAATTTTCCGAATTGTGGAATTTGTTTGAGCAATACAATAACAATTACTCCAAACACGGACAATCAAAATGGCATTCCGAAATTTTAAGTCTTGCTGAAAGATTTATGAAAGAAAATGATGAATGGCGTTTTCTAAATTTTTTCAAGAATTGGAATCCCGAAAATTTAAGAACTGACGATTGGAAAGAAATAAAAAAAGACGAACACACATACAAGCCATTAGCAGCAAAAGCAATTAAAAAGGCTTTTGAAGTTCTGAAAACTCAAACATCTGAACAGAATTTATCTTGGCTTATTCAGCCTTATGAAAAAGCAATCAAATTGTTCCCTGACGATGAATGGTTGTTACGAGAAAAAGCCTTGCTTCATTTCAAAAACAACGAATTAGAATTAGCAATCAAAATATACAAACAACTTGTTTTGGAACTTGCAGACAAACATTACGTTTGGCAAGAATTTTCAGATTGTATTGTTTCCGAGAATTCCTTAAAAATCGGAATGTTGTCGAAAGCATTGAGTTTAGAAAAAAACGAAGATTTTTTAGGCGACATTCATTTGGATTTAGCAAAGGTTCTAATTGACGAAAACCTATTAGAAAACGCACTTGTAGAACTTGAAGTATACAAGAAACATCGGGAAATAAAAGGTTGGAAATTGTCATCGGTTTTTGACGAATTACACAAAAAGGCAAGTTCGGTTAAACAAAGTTTAAAAGACAATCGGGAACTATACAAAAAATACATTCCTTTTGCTGAAAGCTTTGCGTATGCTGATTTTGATTGGACAGAAGTTGTTCTCGCAGACAAATGGAGGGACGAAAAAGGAAAAGAGCGTTTGACTTTTACTGAAGGAAAAACAATAGAGTTTGCAATTGTTAAAAATCGTTTTGAAGTATTCAAACAATCCGAATTAGGGCAAATTTTCAAATTCAAACTTTACAAGCAGGAAATTAAAAAACAAGTTGAAGCAAAGTTCGCTTGGTTTGGCAAAACTGTTATTACAGAATACAAGTATATTCCACTCATTGCGGACAAGACGGAAAAAAAACATTGGGAAATACTGAATGACATTTTTGCGGTTGTTGATTACATCAACAAAGAGAAAAACATCATTCACGCAATAACAACGGAAAACAAAGAAGTCTTTTTCCCACAAATCAAAAACGAATTGCAAATTGGAGATTTTGTAACAGCAAAGAGTTACATCAAAAAAGTAAAAGACGAAAACAGAACAGAACTGCGACAAATTCAGAAAATTGACAAAGGTTCTGTCATTTCAAAATTCCAAACTCAAATTGCAATCGTTGACGGAGTGAACGAGCAAAAGCAATTATTCCATTTTGTCATTTCGTCCAAGTTGCAAGGAATTGTCAGGTTCACAGAAACAAATCTAAGACCAAGCGAAGGCGATTTTATTAAACTTTCATTTGCTACAAAAACGGACAAGGACAAAAAAATAAGAGTGAAAATATTATCTATTGAACTAACAGAAGAAGCAAATCCAAACTTACGAAAAGACATTGTGGGCTTTTTGGAGGTAAAATACAAAGACTATAATTATGAAGAGGAAGCTCCTGACTTTGCTTTTATAGGAGATTATTATGTGCCAAAATACCTTTTGGAAAAACACAACATTACTGGCGATTGCAAAGTGAATGCAAGAGCAATTTATGCAGGCGACAAATGGAAAGTAACAGAAGTTCAAAAAACATAACACTTAAGAATATATAACTTGCATATATGGATGACAATCAAAATTTTAATTACCACATTATTCCAATAAAAACCAAAACACCATGGCTAATGGATCACCGTGTTTTTTATTTTCAATTAGGAAAAAGACCGAAATACGAAGGATTTGTTAAAAAGAACTACGAAGTGATAAACAGAATTGCGAATCAGAACGGACTATCGTTCATCTTCCATAGGCATTTTACAGAAAACAATATAGATCATTCTCAAATTGATCACGAATTTTTCAAGGAAATATCCAACATAGATGAAAAGAAGTTTTATGATGAGTTAGAATTGCATAGACCGGAGCATGCTGGTTCTTCCCCACTTTTGGTG
>NZ_DIJR01000037.1:0-352002 GCF_002421245.1 Sphingobacterium sp. UBA5639 | reverse complement strand
CAAATAAGAGTAAGGCCAGTGTTATGCCTATCCACTTATTTGGGGCGCGTTCTTCGGATGAAACTATTCCATAGAATTCATAAAGACACCATGTACTGAGCAGTGTAAAAAAAATGGAATAGACATAAGCGCCCAAAAGAGTGGCAGCTATCATGACAGCCACAAAGATTACTCCCGTTATTGCTCTTGTTTTCATCTCTTAAAGCCCTCTTTCTGCTTCCTCAATTAATGTTTCGGCCAGATCAATAGATCCTTCACTGACATAGAGTTCAATTTTCCCAAATAAATAAGAAGAATCTTGTTTATTCATTGCGACAGTAGGAATACCATTTTCTTCCAGCATTTGCTTGACTATCTCGGCCTGAATCGCATTTGTATATGTTTTAATTTTTTTCCAATCGTTCTCCATTATTTTCTTTTTGCGTTGATCTATAAAATAAGAATACAAAAATAAGAGTAAAAATGAAGCCTACAAGATATATCCACCAAGATTGCAATTCAAATGCATTGAATTCATCATAACTCTTACCCTCTCTTACGTAATAAAATGCCCCGATTGTGGCTCCGGCATTGTTGACAAAGTGTCCAAAAATGGGCAGTACGATGTTCTTGCTCCATACATAAAGATAGCCAAAAAAAGCGCCCAATAACATGCGGGGAACAAAACCAAAAAATTGCAGATGTATCGCACTGAAAATAATGGCAACAAGCCATATAACCACATGCTGATTGCTCAACCATCTTCCCATTATTTTTTGCAAAACACCGCGGAACAACAATTCTTCACCTATGGCCGGAATCAAAGCCAGTATAACAATATTATACAAAAAGCCGGATACACTCGACTCCATAATAATAACCTTGATTAAATCGGCCGATTCCTTTTCACTACGCTCCATCCAACGCTGCAAAGATTGCATATTATCGGGCAATTGTAAGGATTCATTCCAATGACCGATCAGACTCATCAAAGGCATAAAAGAAAGCATTGCTAAAAATATATAGCCAAATTGCATTCCGCTAGGCCAATTTTTCAATTTAAAATAGGCTTTACCATATCCTTCGCGTGTATTCATCAGATAAGCTGGCACAACAAAAGATCCCAAGCTACTCATTAACAACATAAATCGCATATCATTGGCAGATCCATTCAATATAGACTCCAAGGAGAAGACCTGCCCTGTAAATGAATAATAACTTGCAATAATCAGAATGGCAATAATCTGCGAAAGAATGGAAAAACCAATAACCATTAAGATCAAACGTAATAAAGATTGAAACGGATGGGGTGTTTTTTCAGGAAACATATCTAGTAAATATCAGTTAAAGATAACAATAAAAGCAAGATTTATTAAAATTGTCATGTCCAATCAAATTTTAGCATCTGATTTGTATTGGCCTAATGAAAACGAATGATATGATCTAATTACGATAAAAACTACACGAGATATATTCAATCATCTCGGATATGGATGCAGTTACATACAAACTATATGATCAAAAAAGGGCTTTGAATCTCTTCAAAGCCCTTAGATTTATACTCTTTTAATTCACCCGAATAGGATCGGCTGGTTTTTGTAAATTTTTGTAAGGATACGTTTTCATTTCTTCCAACAATATCTTCACCGTTCTTTCAAGTTGAGGATCACGACCCTCCAAAAGATCTTTAGGCAATTGTTCGATAAATACATCAGGAGCCACACCTTCATTTTCAATAATCCAATTTCCTTTGAGGTCATATACACCGAAGTTTGGCGAAGTAATACGGCCGCCATCCAATAAAGGAGGATAGCCACTTATGCCAACCAAAATCCCCATTGTCGTACGACCAACCAATTTACCCAGCCCTTTAAAACGGAACATATAAGGCATCATATCGCCACCTGAACCTGCATTTTCATTAATGATCATGGCTTTAGGTCCATAAATACCATTTCCTGGTGTAGTAAATCCTTTTCCATCACGAATTCCCCAACCAGCAATCAGTTCACGGGACAAAAGATCAATGACATAATCGGCCACCCAGCCACCACCATTGTTTCTTTCATCCATCAGAAGAGCCTTTTTATCCATCTGAGCGAAATAATAACGATTGAAATAGGTATAACCTTCAGCACCGGTATTTGGCATGTAAACATAAGCTATTTGCCCATTACTCAATTCATTTACTTTCTTACGGTTCCTTTCAACCCATTCCATGCTCCGCAAATTCATCTCGTCGCTAAACGAGATCGGTTTAACGATTACTTCACGAGCGCCGACCAATGAAGGTTTTGAATTGACCTTCAACGTAACTTGTTTACCAACAGTATTGTCAAATAAACTATAGATATCCTTATCTTCAGTCAATTCAGCACCATTAACAGCAACAATATAGTCTCCTTCTTTGATGTTTAATCCCGGTTCAGCCAATGGGGCTTTGAACGATGGATTCCATTCAAGACGCGTAAACAATTTAGCAATCTGATAGTAACCATTCTTTAACTCATAATCTGCTCCCAACACACCAACTGAAACCGACGGCGTGGAAGGTTGATCTCCAGGATAGATATAATTGTGTCCCACGACCATTTCTCCCATCATTTCATTCAATAAATAACCAAGATCAGAACGATGGTTTACAAAAGGCAGGAATTTTTCATATTTGGTTTTCATCGCTTTCCAGTCAGCACCATGCATGTTTTCAACATAAAAATAGTCTTTTTGCATTGACCAAACTTCATTGAATACCTGTTTCCATTCGGCAGCGGGATCCACCAATTGCTGAATTCCGCCTAGCTTAACTTCGCCAGCAGTAGGAGAGGCTACTTTTTGCCCAGCTGTTACAATATTGAATCCATTTCCCGTTTGATATAACATCTTCTTACCATCGGCGCTAATAACAAAACTACGGGCATTTTCCACTAAGGTTTTGTTTTCGAGATCCTTAAAATCATATGCTCCGATTGTTCCCCCACGTTGGTAAGTCAATTGATTTGGTACTAAACCATTCAAATTCCAATAAGGTCCAGCAGGTAAAGGGAGGGCAACTATTCTGTTTTCTATACGATCGAAGTCAACTTGAATAGATTTATCAATGGGCTTACTTGCCACTGCCTCTTCCTTTTTATCCTTTTTAGGTGATTTTTTATCGTTTTCTTTTACACGATCTTTTTTATCACCATCTCCTTCTTCCTTTTTATCCACCTTATCCTCACGGATTTGTTCCTCATCACTATCATTCTTAAAGAATGATGGCGTTTTGCTTGATAAAATAAAGCCATATACGGCATAATCAACATTACGCTGCACCGCGGACATATGTAAGCCAGAATTTGTCAACCCTGTATTTGTACTCGCTGTAAAAAATAGATATTTACCATCCTGAGAAAAAGCTGTACTACGCGCAGAGCTCATACCATCCGTAATTTGCTGAGTTTTCTTTGTATCCAAGTTATACATAAACACAGCGGGTACCCCATTTTCCAATGTACGTATAAAAGATATCCATTTTGAATCAGGAGACCAGCTTGGTTGGAAATGATTGGATACACGGCCAGTTTGACCGCTCAATTTATCGTCTGCAACTTTAACAATGGCCTTTGAAGCGATATCAATATAAAACAGATTAAGATGTGAATCATTGTAAAACAACTTCTTGGAATCCGGTGACCATGTTGGTTCGAAATAGAAGTTCGTTTCTCCTAAGTTAAAGTACAGGGGTTTATCTTTTCCAAATTGATCCATCAGCACCAACTGATAAGATCCATTTTTGTCTGAAATATAAGAAATCCATTTTCCATTTGGAGACCAATCCGGAAAACGCTCATGAGAACCCGGAGAATTAGATAAATTTCGGGCTTCACCTTTCTCCTTAGGTACCGTAAATATCTCTCCCCGCGCCTCTAATAATGCCCGTTGCCCTGTTGGCGATAGGGTAGCATAACGTATATCATCCTTAATGTCTTTATAATACGGTCTTTTGTACATTACATCTGTATTCACCGTAATATGCAAAGGAGTGACTTTATTATCGCCCAGATTTAGCGTATTTAATACGCCAGCATATTCAAAGATCAACTCAGTCCCATTTCCATTCAGTGAACGCACATCGTAATCTTTAAAATCCGTTAGCTTTTCTACCTTTTTGGATTTGGTATCATAACTATAGATGTTAACAATTTTATCACGATCGGAAAGGAAGTAGATCTTATTTCCCAACCATAATGGTTTAACATCATTACTTTTAACCTGCGGAATAGCTTCTATTTCTTTGGTTTTCGTATCGAAGATCCAAATTGTCGGCATACCACCACCCCGGTAGCGTTTAAAGGCAACTCGATCTCTTTCAGTAGGGTCAGTGTTTTTGATATAAGCCCAGTAACGACCATCAGCAGAAGGGCTTCCCTGAGTCGCTTCAGGCATAATAAGCGCCTTGTCCATTCCTGACATTTGAATATTGGAACTGTATAATCGTGGACTTAAAGCATAGGTGAAATCACGAGATGTCGTATAATATACTTCATCATTATTGAGCCATCCCCGCAATACATCCGAAGAAGGGTGATAAGTGATCCGTTTGGGCTCACCACCCGTTACAGGGATTACATATACGTCTGTATTTCCGTCATAATTTCCTGTGAATGCAACTTTCTTGCCATCTGGAGAAAACATTGGATTCTGTTCCACTCCAGGATTTGTTGTAAGGCGTCTCGGATTAGCTCCGTTTTTTTCGGCAATCCAAATATCTCCACCATAGACAAAAGCAATATTGTTGGCGCTAATACTTGGATTTCGAAGCAATAGGGTTTCTTGCGCTTTTGTTTGCAGAAAGGATGTACCGAGCAAAAAGGCAGCAAATAACTTGAAATGAGTTTTATTCATAAACGTTTAAAGGTTAAATTTACCACACACAAAACTACACTTTTGTAAGCGGACCTAGTTAGTATATCAACAAAGTTGCATAAAAAATATGACAAAAAAAAAGTCCTGCTTTCCAGCAGGACCTTCGTTTATCTATTGAGGATTAGAAACCGTATTCTTGTTCGATTTCTAACACAATTCCTTCATCAACCAAAACGCGACCACAGTGTTCACAAATGATGATTTTCTTACGTTGACGTATTTCTGATTGCATTTGAGCAGGAATCTTATTATGACATCCTGAACAGCTATCACGATCGATCGAAACAACAGCAAGTCCGTTTTTAAACGAGTTACGCAAACGGTAGTATACCTTTACCAAACGTTCTTCGATATTCGCTTCAGCCTCAGCAGCTTTTGCTAACAATGCATCTTCTTCTTTTTGAGTTTCAGAAGTAATTGTTTCCAATTCTTTCTTTTTTCCCTCAAGTTCGCTTTTGCTATACTCAAGATTTCCTACAGTAGTATCGTAGTTTTCTGTTTTGTTACGAATCTCAAATTCTGCTTCTTTGATTCGTTTCTCGCAAACCTGAATCTCAAGACCTTGGATTTCTATTTCTTTCGAAATAGCGTCGTACTCACGATTATTCTTTACCTCATTCAGCTGCGACTCATATTTTTTGATAGCAGCTTGGGCATCCTTAATCATGTTTTTACGCTTAACGATCGAATCTTCTAAATCGTCTAAGTCTATTCTGATCTTCTCAATACGAGTCTCTAAGCCCGCAATCTCATCTTCAAGATCTGCAACTTCCATAGGCAATTCACCACGAACTTGGCGAATTTTGTCTATTTTAGTATGTACGGCTTGTAACAGCCATAATGCTTTCAATTTTTGTTCTACGGTTTGTTCCATCAACTGTAGTATTTTATATAATATTTTATAAGACCTTAATTTACAATGATATAAAAGAATATCAAAAATTAAATTACATCAAAAGTTACATCAACGCCTAAACAACTAAATAACTTTGCTCCCAATGCAATGGGCAAAGATAACATTATTTTTTGAATAATTTTTTCAAATTCTTCTTTTCCATTTCGATATGATAAGCATCCTTATTTTTCTTTTGTGTCTTATCAGGATTAAAAATGGATGTTATCCCTTTAATCACCCCTTCCTGAATATGTTCTTTAATCACAATCAACGCTTTATTATCTATAGAAGAGGAATCACTATCAATTAGGCTATCTATATCATATTGCTTTATCTCTTCGGTTATTACATATCCTTGTTCAATATAATTTTGATGCGACCTCTCGATTTTTTGGATTGCCTTGCGAACCATTTCAAGGATGGTATTATAATGTACTCCCCTAAATGGAGTAAAATCATCCTTATAATCTAAATGTATCTTCTCAAAATGCTTTAACCTTTCTAAAACATATAAAGCATTTGAATTTTCTATACGAAGATCATGTACTATCTCGAAGTAAAAACCAACAGTGGTACTTAAAATATACATATCATATAATATTATTGTCGAACTTCCATAACAACATATATCCCAATCATATATATACTTTTAATATAGAGCAATTCTTTTAAAAACGCTAAATAAACAACAAAGACATGTTTATCTAGACAAAAGCTCTATTTCTAAAAATAACCCCCTTTTCGCACACACTTATATAAAATATGTCTCTGGCAAAAAATCCTTTGGAGAACATTCAAAAATCTTTGCCAATTTATTTAAATGATTAAGATTATACTTTGCTGGATATTTAGGGCTTTCAACATGACCAATAAACCCAATGGATAAATCTAATAAATAAGCCAATTGAGCCTGGGAAATACCTCTTTCCTCACGCATAAATTTAACTTTACGAATCACGTATAGTTCTATTTCTGACTTATTTTTCTGATCGCTCATTGAGCAACCAATAAAAGCAAAAACTAACTTTTGATCACTTATAAATATATAAGTGTTTTATATTATTTAGTACATTTACTCCATCAAATTAAAATCTATTTTACTATGAGATGTTTAACATTGCTATTTATCTATTTTAGTAGCACACTAATTGCATTTTCGCAGATTAATTATCAAATCAAGGATGCTATTGGATTATTGATAAGCAACCCACAATTTATTGAAAGCGCTATGCAATCCGATGGTTATCAATATACCGGAACAGAAATGGACAAATTCCACACTTATAAAAAATTGGACAATCCACTATTCGAATTAACCTATACTTCTAACAATGATCGTATAAATGTGCTTAATTGGTCAGAAGATCTTAACCAAGAAAATTATAATTCCATAATAACAGAATTAAAATCACTTGGGTTTTCAAAATTTGGGAATAGTCTCAAATCAGAGCACTTCAATACAGCTATGCTTTCTTTCGAAAACCTTCGGATGAACTGTGTTATCTCTATGATTCAAAAACAAAATGAGAACTTAATTACCTTAACGATTGGGAGAAAAGACAATAATAAACCCCTGATATGTCCAAATCAATTGACAACATTTCAAGGGAGAAAAATATTTACAGATGGTTTAGAAGGATGGAATCTAGACATCACAATATCTGGAGAACAAATTTCTATTAAAAACACCCCTCATCCAAATAACGCAGATGCCAAAAGAGAACATCATTCCAATTTTATTATCAAGGGATATATAAAAAATGGAATCATCTATTCAACAATACCTGAAGAGGGGGCAAAAGAAATTCATCCATCTGTTTACAAATACTTCAAAGGAAACATGTATGAATCAAATATTGAAAATGGTTACAACAAATATTCTGTCGATAATAAGGTCTCAAAGCCGAAAATACCTATAATTGCGAGAAACAAAACACTGTCTATTGATAATGTGATAGATAAAGATACATTTCTCGTTAATTCGGCTGAAATTCCGGCAGAACCAAAAGAAGGAATAAAAAGCTTAAAAGCCACACTATCTAAAATAATATATTCTACACCCAAAAATCAGGGCACACCCCAACTATTATCTATCTACTTTATTGTTGAAAAAACTGGAAAATTGAGCAACTTTAAAATATTAAAAACTTCCTCGGGAAATATTGGTGAAAAATGTATTGAATATTTGAAAACTACCGAATTTAGACCTGCAATACAGAATGGAAGAAGTGTTCGGCAAGAGTATTATATACATTTATAAATGACTAGGAATTATAACTTTATCACAGAAAAAACACATTGAAATCACCAAATTAGATAATTATTCATAACTTGAATGATTATTAAACTATTAAATATCATTAAAACATATGTGCATGGACCTTCCTCAAAATTTTTGGACCGAAGTTTTACCTACGTGGATTCAAGCTTTGGCAGCTTTCATAGGTATACCATTTTTAATTTATAACCTAATTTTAGTAAATAAGCAATTATCACTTCAGAGGAAAGAACACATAAACTCTCATAGGCCACAATTAAGAATTAGTAGCATACAAACCGAGAACAATATAACTTATATAAATATTGAGGTCTCTAATAACGACGCTGTTAACATCTATATCGAAGGCTCAAAAATGGAAAAATATGAATTAATTGATTTCGGAGAATTTTATAAAATACTTTTCCCTAGAGTTGATAAAGGATCTTCATTCTCAATCAAATACAGATTAAAACAAGAGGTAATTGCCACTCAAGAGAAAATAAATAATCAATCTGAATTTATGAAAGAACTTTTAGCATATCATGGCATGAGTTTCAATCTAAGATATGAAAATGATTTGGGACATAGCTTCAGATCAAGAATATTTGGAACTGCCTTATTTCAATCCTTTCAAATTGAGCATGAAAAATTTGTATAAATTAGTATGTTACTATTACTTTAACCTATATTCTCAAATTTCACATCCCACTGGATTAAATTTCTTTCATGGAAATCAATATCCTTCGTGATATAATTTAATACCTTCGCTACACCCTCTTTTCCCTTCTTGATTTTAAGCACCTTGCTTATTCCTAATTTCCACTTATTTTTAAGGTATATATGAACGTTTTTAATATCCTGGTCTATTATATTAAAAGCAATATGAGCGTGCCACATTTGGCTGCTATTTCGCTCATATGCAACAACATAATTTGAATATACTTTTTTGCCATTTCTTGACAATGAATTAATGAAGTTTTTCACATATTGCTGCAATTGGATAAGGCTAATATTTCTTTGACGTCCAACATAATCTTGTTGAATGAAATCATTATAGTCATTTAAACTATATACACTTTCTTTGTTATTCAATCTGAATGATGGATCAAATGTCAATGTTTGAAAGAAATTAAAATCACACTTATCAAGAAGAAAACTAGCAAATGTATGTCTACAATCATTATTTGACATCATTCCTATAGATTTATCAATATCCTTCTTATATTGTTCAACCTTTCTTTCATAATACCGATGATTTATGTCTTGCTTTGCTTTTTTCCTTTCATCTTCATTCAGATATTTAGGTTTTGCTCCACATTTCAAATTTCTTGTTTGCACTTTTACAACATTGGTTTTAACACGTTTTGTTAATACAACCTTTGCTTCATCAGTGGATAATGTCGTTACATAATCATTATTGTGCTTAATGTTTATAATTTTGTGATTTTTTAAAAGCTTATAAATCATTTTATTCTGATTTAATCTTACAGATATTATATAGCTCTCTTTATCAAGATAACTACCCGCTTTTTTTAAAAATCGTTTTTTATATCCGTTAAAAAAAACGGATCTGACGCTTTGAATTTTTTAAATAACTTATTATAAATCAACAAACTCCGGCAACAAGGGCTTATAATCCCTACCATACCATTTTGCTATTTCGGTATCTTTATGACCTGTCAATTGGATAATCTGCTCCAATGACCATTTTTTCTCTCTGAGATAAACAACCCCGGTATGCTTATAACCATATAATGTATTCTCGCCATATTTAAAAATCTGAATAAGAGAATCATCTTTTTTATATGCTTTTGCAATTTGCTTTTCATTAAAATGCTTAAACTTCTGAATGTAATCCATAGTTTCACTTTGATTATCAGCAAATAACCTATATTCCTTTTTGTGTCCTCTAACACTATTAATATACTCAAAACCAAACAGATAACTATCTTCATTCACCATATTATTATCCTTAAAGTTCATAATCAAGGAAGCAATTCTAGGATGCAATTTTACAACGACGGCTCTTTTGGTCTTTATCTTTGATGCTGGAATATTTATTACACCTGCTTTCAAATCAAAATCTTTGAATTGTAATTGTGTAAGGGTATTTGGTCTATGCAACGAATAAAATATAAATTGCGTGAACACACTTAAAATCTCACTGCCATAATCTGCAATCTGCTGAAAGCTTTCTTTTATCAAAGAAGATGGGATAGCTTTATGCTTCACTATATCATCCTTTTGAATAGGCTTTATAACCTTTACAAGATTTTTTATTTCAATTTCTTCAATTTCAATTAGCCATTTAAAAAACATCCTATGTAGAGTCAAAATATCATTGTACCAATTGGCTTTGGGCTTTTTATCCTTTAAAGATTGAAAATAATCGATATATAATTGCTTATTGAGATCACCTATTCGGATATCTGAAATACCACTTGATTCCAAAAACTTCTTAAAGGCATTAATTTTTGATGTATATTGTACGATTGAAGCGCTACTGATCTTTTCTTTCTCTTTGAATTTTATGAAATTATTAAGAAAATCAACTAGCTTCTTTTCATTATTGGGCACACTAAAAGCCTTACTTTCGGGGACAAATACCCTTTCTTCAATACAAGTTTTAAAATAAGCAATACATTCATTAACAAGATTTAATCTTTCAGTTGTCCTTCTCTTAATTTCTTTGGCCCCTAAGCCTGAATAATCAATATAATAGCGCTTATTAAAACCAGATGAATATCTTATTTCCTTTCTTAAATCACCAATGTAATAATAAAAGAAAACAAACCATTTATTACTGGAATTCAATTTTCCAAGCTTTGGTTCTGAAAATCTGTATTTTACGTTTTCCGAAAGGGGATTCATTTTTAAAATAATATTACGTCAAAAATTACATCAACTAGCACTTTTTTAAAACAAAAAGGGGGCTTAAATATGCTTTAAGCCCCCATAAATATATATAAAAACCGTTATTCTAAATGTAGTATTTTATAGGATTTGTATCTATTTCTGTTGTTAAGGTTGCAAAGTTAGGAAATTTTTTCGTAATAATGTCGTACAATAATTCTTGCGTAAATTGTTCGCTCTCAAAATGTCCCGTATCTGCAATCACGATTTCACCTTCAGCATCAAAAAATTCATGATATTTATAGTCTGCTGTAACAAAAAAATCAGCACCAGAACGTTTGGCTGCACCGAGTAAAAATCCCCCCGAGCCACCACAGACCGCTACACGACTAACTTTTTTATCTAATAAGGCTGTATGACGAATGACATTCAACCTCAGTTTGTCCTTAAGATAAGCTAAAAATTCCAATTCAGCCATTGGTTCAGCCAAATTTCCAATCATTCCTGCACCGATTTCAGCAGCCGTATTTTGAATATCAAACAAATCATAAGCTACTTCCTCATAAGGATGAGCTTCATAGAGTGCCAAAAGTAACTTTCTTTCAATAGATTTCAGGTAGATAACCTCAATTCGTGTTTCCTCAACACGCTCTTGAACACCAATCTCCCCAAGGGTAGGATCGGCCCCCTCTAAAGGTCTAAAACTACCATAACCCGCCGCATTAAAACTACATTGATCATAGTGTTTTCCGATTTTACCTGCGCCCGCATCAAACAATGCCTGTCGGACATCTTCAACATGACTCCTAGGTACAAAAAAGACCATTTTTCGCAATACATTTGTTTTAGATTCCAGTATAGCCTGATTTTCTAATCCCAATTTATCGGCAATTTTCGTATTCACTCCACCGGTAACATTATCTAGATTTGTATGAATGGCATATAATGCAACTTTATGTTCAATTGCTTTAATAACCGTACGCTCCACATAATTTTTCCCATTAAATTTTTTTAGCCCCCTAAATACAATGGGATGGTGCGAAATAATTAAATTACACCCTTTATCAATGGCTTCTTTTACAACATCTTCTGTGCAGTCCAACGAAATGAGCACCTTTGTAATCTCTCTATTGGCGTCGCCCACAATAAGGCCAGCATTATCATAAGACTCTTGCAAATCTAAAGGAGCCAATTGCTCCAAATAGTCAATGACTTCTTTAATTTTCATGGTCTACAATTACCTCCTTTTCTCTAAATTTATTATGTTCCTCTAAAATTCTTCTATTCGCGTTAATTTCAAACCAATAATTAGCCAATGTCACAAAATGCATAATGATCAGTACACCAGAAATAGAAAGTGGGAGCGGAATATTTGTCGCCAGGTAAATCCACGCATATAGTGATCCTTTCCTAAACGTAGGGTTTTCCTCCACAGCTATTTTTCGATCATAAAATTCATTGATCAAAGAATCCCTTAGACGCGAAGCAACCTGAAAATTCCAATAAATATTAACCAGCGGAATTGCAGCTAACCACGATTGGTTGGGCGTCATTAATCTATTTTCTTTGGCGACCAATTTTAATGTCTTTCGAATTGTATTTGCAAATAGAAGCCATACGATAATACGTATGGCAACAATACCCATAGCGGTATAAATTACTTCAGGCTTACTTAACTCTCTTATTAATTCCTCTTGCGTCATTGAACTATTTATTGCTTATTTATTATTCCTGTTCCAACAAATCTACTAATTCTTTCAACTTTTTTATTTGTGGATTATGATCTCCAACAAATTCGACTGTTTTAAAACCTATATTTTTTGCCTTCCTATAAAACGGGTAAAAATCATCATCCTCAATTGTTTTGCCATCCTCATAAGTCAAAATGTAAGTACTTGGAATTTTAAGTCGTTTCGGATTTTTTAAACTGATCTTGTCTGTCATTGTTCTTAACGGGTGGGGGACATCCCTAGGAAGCTTCTTAATGTCCTTCACCCAGAAAGGAAAAATATAACCATCCTTTTCTAATTTTAACAGTCCATTTGCTGCACTGGATTTACCCATTAAGTTCATTACAGATTGTTGATCCTCCGGTAGTATAGCATCCAAGTAAACCAATTTACGGATTCTATCCGGAAGACTATCTGCCACAGCCGTGATAATCATCCCACCATAACTATGTCCGACCAATATAATATCATGGAGATCCTCAAACAGGATCGTATTCACAACATCATCGACATGCGTTTGTAATCGGATAGAAGTATCTGCTAAATGATAACGCTCACCCAGGCCTGTTAGTGTGGGTCGGTACACCTCATTTCCCTTTTTAGCTAACTCAACCGTCGTATTTTTAAACTGCCAAGCACCACCCCAAGCTCCATGGACAATAACATATGTAGAAGACTGTGCAGCAAGATCTTTACTGAATCCAAATAATGAAAACAAAAACATAATAGACAATAATCTACAGTAATTCATCGTGTTATATATTAAATCATTCTAGACGGTTAACAAACTCTATTCAGCATTTATTCTGATACCCTGGTTCACATATTGATTAAAAAACAAAATGTAAGCACTCACTTACTTTATTAAAACATACTTCACTCATGTAAAAACAGCTTTTAATTTCATCATTAAACTTCATCAATGAAAATAGGGTAGGGGGGAGCTCTAAAAACATCATGCATAAAGTAAAAAAATAGTCGGCTTTTTATGATAATCATACGATCGTTTTCGCCACTCACCAACTGTCAAACTTTGTATATTTTCGTCGGCAGCTGTTACATTTGACGCAACACAGAGTAAGGTGGAAGGTTTACATATTTTTAGTAGATCGGCTAAAAGCTGATTATTTCTAAATGGAGTTTCAATAAAAATTTGCGTCTGCTTTTCACGTGCTGATTGCTGTTCGAGATTTTTAATCTCCTTAGCTCGATCAATTTTATCGATAGGCAAATAACCATGAAAGGCAAATTTCTGACCGCTAAATCCGGAAGCCATAAGTGCCAGTAGAATAGAGCTTGGTCCAACAAGAGGAACTACCTTAATACCCAATTGATGTGCCCGTGCTACAATAGAAGCTCCAGGATCAGCAACACCAGGACATCCCGCCTCAGACATTAATCCAACACTTTTGCCTTGTTTCAAGCCTTCGAAAAAATCATTTATATTTCCCTTGTCCCGCACATGTTTTCCATAATCATGGATCGTTAATTCGCTCTGCGGAATCTTTAAACCTGCAAGTTTTAGAAACTTGCGCGCCGTTTTTTCGTTCTCTACAATATACTCGTCCAATGAATTGATTGTTTCCACTAAATACGGAGTAAATGACTGGAAAGCTGCGTCATCACTCAATGGAACAGGAATTAAATATAAGATACCATTTGCCATAATACAAACCTACTAATTAAGGTCCATTTGGCTATACTAATTTTAAACTTAGCATTATTTAACCTTTTAAAATGATTATAATTTAGATTTTTAAACTCATTATTAGTATTTTAGCGTAAATATTCATTGCAACAATAAACATCATTCAAATGATCACACAAATTACAGAAGGCGTAAAAATCTCCGTTGAAACCATCTATCAATCGGAGTATTCGAATCCGGACCGTGAACATTTCATGTTTGCTTATCATATCAGCATAGAAAATCTCAGCGATTACACGGTTCAATTGATAAGTCGCTATTGGAAAATTTTTGATGCAAAAGGAGACTATAGGGAGGTATCTGGAGAAGGAGTAGTAGGCGAACAACCTATTATAGAACCTGGTCAGACTCATCAATACACCTCAGGTTGCAATCTCAATAGCGAATTCGGATTCATGGAAGGATATTATAATATGATCCGAACACTGGACAACGGCAGCTTTCAAGTTGAAATACCACGTTTCAATCTGATAGCGGATTACGCATTGAATTAATTTTATCAGGGCAGTATCATTATTGCCAATTAATCAAATAACGAAGCTTTTTTCGCATCGAATAAGAAACTAATTCTTTATTTTTGCGAGCATTCCAAATGAACAAGCGAACCTTTGGGACTTCGAATTATCATTTTACCCAATGGCAAAGGCTAACATTTGATCATATGCCACCCAATAGATTACATTAGTCAGCAATCAAAACGATTATTGATTCAATATATAAATAACTGACAATCAATAGAAATATAACTAAAATATTGATTATCAACACGATATAAACTACCAAGAGAAGAAACCTACTGGTAGTGTTTTGGCGTGTAAATTGACTGAATATAATTTAGGGTGATATAACGTGAGTATTTTAGCTACAGAACAAGTAAGCCATTCCTTCCATGATCGATGGCTTTTCAAAGATTTACATTTCGGTCTCCAAAAGGGAGAACGTGTGGCCTTGGTCGGAATCAATGGCACAGGTAAATCAACCTTACTCGCCATTTTAGCAGAGCGAATCTTACCAACCTCAGGAAAAGTTGTAAAAGAAAAAGGTATAAAAATTGGTTTCTTAGAACAGGATCCTGATTTCACAGGATTAAAATCAATCAACGATTTTATTTATAGTACAGACAACGATCAACAACGTCTTATCCGTGAGTACGAGGAGCTGTTATTGGAAACTGATATCGATCAGAAAAAATTAGAAGATCTTACAGAAAAAATAAGTTCATTGAATGCCTGGGAGTATGAGCATAATATTAAGACGATTCTTAATCGTTTAAACATTATGGATTTCCATCAAGATATCAAAAGTTTATCAGGGGGCCAACGAAAACGCCTTGCGCTAGCAAAGCTTTTGATAGACGAGCCGGATATTTATATATTAGATGAACCCACCAACCATTTGGATATAGAGACTATTGAATGGCTTGAAAAACTACTAACAACAGGTAGCAAAACCGTTCTTTTAGTAACGCACGATCGCTACTTCTTGGATAATATCTGTACGGAAATTCGAGAGCTGGATAGGGGCAATCTCTTTACCTATAAAGGTAACTATTCTTATTTTCTGGAAAAGAAGTCGGAACGTGAAACTATTGATGCGGTTATGGTTGAGAAAAGCAGAAATCTACTTCGCCGTGAATTGGAGTGGATGCGTCGTCAACCACAGGCACGTGGTACCAAATCCAAATCACGTATTGAAGCATACTATGACTTGGAAGAAAAATCTAAAGCAATTAAAGGAAACGACTCGGTACAACTCAGTGTGAAAGTAAGCAGGCAGGGCTCAAAAATACTCGAACTAGAACATGTTGCCAAACGTTATGGAGCAAAAGAAATCATACATGATTTTTCATACACCTTTAAAAAAGGTGATCGTATTGGTCTAGCTGGAAAAAATGGTACTGGAAAATCAACCTTTCTTAATTTAATCACGGGAGAAGAAAAACCTGATAAAGGGTCTATAGCGGTAGGGGAAACCACAGTATATGGCTACTATAAACAGGGCGGATTGGAAGTAAATGAAACCGATCGAGTATTAGATGTTGTAAAAAATATAGCAGACTATATTGAAATGGCAAATGGGGAAGTAATCACGGCTTCACAGCTGCTAACCCACTTTTTATTTCCTCCTGAAAAACAATTTGGTTTCGTTAACAAATTAAGTGGGGGGGAGAAAAAAAGACTTCAATTAATGCGTGTTTTAATGAAGAATCCAAATTTTTTAATTCTGGATGAACCATCCAATGATTTGGACATTGATACATTAAACGTGCTGGAAGATTTTCTTGACAACTACAAAGGAGTACTCATATTAGTATCACACGACAGGTATCTATTAGATAAATTGACGGATCAACTTTTCATTTTTGAAGGAAAGGGGATCGTGCAGATATACAACGGAAATTATGCCGACTTTAAACTTGAACAGGAAGAAATCCAAAAATTAGAAAAGGAAAAACAAAAAAGGATAACCCAAGAACAGGTAAAGCCAATTGTAAAAGAGGAAAAGAAAAAACTCTCGTACAAGGAACAATTGGAATATAACAAACTAGAAGAAGAAATCGAAAAACTGGAAACACAAGTAGCGTTAAAAACGGAGGAACTAAACCAGGTAACAGATCATCTAAAACTTTCTTCCTTAGCGGAAGAAATTCAATCTATCCAAAAACAGATAGACGATAAATCCGAAAGATGGTTATATCTTGCTGATTTTATGTAAAATTTCACCACAGGTTTCACGTGGAACACAAAGAAAACGTAAATTTACAAAGAAATAAAAACACCACGTTTCACGTGGAACAAGAATAGAAAAATGTTTAAAAAATATAATGTAATTGTCGTTGGTGCGGGGCATGCCGGATGTGAGGCAGCGGCGGCAGCAGCTAACTTAGGTTCGTCCACTTTACTCATCACAATGAATATGGGAGTAATAGCGCAAATGAGTTGTAACCCCGCTATCGGTGGAGTAGCCAAAGGACAGATAGTAAGAGAAATTGATGCTATGGGCGGATATACTGGTATCATAGCAGATAAATCAACCATTCAATTCCGAATGTTAAATCTTTCGAAAGGTCCTGCCATGTGGAGTCCGCGGACCCAAAATGACCGAATGCGGTTTGCAGAAGAATGGAGATTACAACTCGAGTCTCTTCCTAATTTAGATATGTGGCAAGATACCGTAAAAGAAGTTATCGTAAAAAACGGAAAAGCTTGCGGTGTCATCACTTCGATGGGAATAGAAATAGAATCGGACGCCGTGGTACTGACCAATGGAACTTTTCTAAATGGTGTAATTCACATTGGGGACAAGAAATTTGGAGGCGGTAGAACAGGAGAGAAGGCAGCCACAGGTTTAACCGAACAACTTGTTTCCCTTGGTTTCGAATCAGGAAGAATGAAGACAGGTACTCCACCACGTATAGATGGAAGAAGCCTCAACTATGCATTAATGGAAGAACAGTGGGGCGATGAAAAAAGAGGGCGGTTCTCCTATACAGATGTAGAAATACCAACTGAACAACGCTGTTGTTGGATTACCTATACAAACGATAAGGTCCACGAAATGCTACGCACTGGGTTTGAAAAATCACCCATGTTTACGGGACGTATCAAAGGATTGGGACCACGCTATTGCCCTTCAATAGAAGATAAAATAAATCGTTTTGCCGAGCGTGAAAGACATCAGATATTCGTGGAGCCCGAAGGCTTCAAAACAGTGGAAATTTATGTCAACGGATTCTCCACCTCATTGCCAGAAGACGTACAATTGAAAGCTTTGCAATTGATCCCAGGCTTTGAAAATGCGAAAATGTACCGCCCAGGTTATGCCATAGAATACGACTACTTTCCACCAATGCAATTGGATCTAACCTTGGAAACCCAATTGGTGAAACATCTATTTTTCGCAGGACAGATCAATGGGACAACTGGCTATGAAGAAGCCGCTGCTCAAGGTTTCCTAGCCGGGATAAATGCGCATCAACGCATCAATGATGATAAGGAACTTATTCTAAAACGATCCGAATCCTATATAGGTGTATTGGTCGACGACCTCGTAACAAAAGGAACTGAAGAGCCGTACCGCATGTTTACATCAAGAGCAGAACATCGTCTACTTCTACGCCAGGACAATGCTGATATTCGCCTAACCCCATTAGCTTACAAATTGGGATTGGTAGGAGAAGAAAGACTCAAAAAAGTGCAAAACAAAATTGATAACTCCAATAAAATAATCGAGTATCTCAAACAAAATTCGACCAATGTCGAAAAGATGAATACCGTATTAGCCGAAGTTGGCTCAAGCGCACTTCCACAAAAAACAAGGTTGAGTAATGTTCTTGCAAGACCACAAGTTGGTATCCAAGATATTCTGAAAGGAGACGAAGGCTTTGCACACTATGTATCCCAATTCGATAATGATACCATTGAACAAGCAGAGATCAATCTCAAATATGAAAGCTATTTCGATAAAGAGATGGAAATTGTCAATCGCATGAAGAAGATGGAAGATAGAGAAATTAATCCTGATTTTGACTACAGCCTATTAACATCGCTATCAATTGAGGCAAGACAAAAGTTATCTAAAGTTAAACCACGTACACTGGGGCAAGCTTCAAGAATCTCAGGCGTTTCGCCCTCTGATATCACTGTATTGATGGTCCATATGAGTTAAACAACTGAAAGCTAAATACTTATACACTAAACATCACAAAGCTTAAAATAAGCGATTTAAGACAATATTCTATTTTTTATGACAACTTCTTTAAGAGAAAATAAAAGTGGTTCAGAAAGGCTAAAAAGTAGCTTAAAAACAAGATTACTTATTTTAAGCATGTTTATTATGCTTATTGGCTTGTCCATACAATGTGCGAGCATACAACAGCCCACGGGGGGGCCAAAAGATTCTATTCCTCCGAAGATACTATTGGAAAGCCCTACGAATTTTTCGAAGAATTTTACAGCTAAAAAAATAGTGATCACGTTTGACGAGTATATCAAGCTGGCAAATCAACAAAAGGAATTCAGTATTACGCCAGACATGGGAAGCAATCCAGAAATCAAGGTGAAGAAAAAAAATCTAGAAATTACCTTACCTGATTCCCTAGAAAAGAATACAACCTACAGCATATACTTCGGTAAAGGACTAGTTGATTATAACGCTGGAAATGCATTGGTCAATTATGCTTACGTATTCGCGACAGGAGATAAAATAGATTCACTCAGTATATCCGGTAATGTAAAAAGTGCTATAACGAAAGAGGTCCAAAAGGATGTTAAAGTCTTGTTGATCCCCATTAGCCAAGACTCGATTTTTGGTAAAAAGAAGGCGAATATATTCACGACAACGGATACTGCAGGTAACTATAAACTAAACAATCTAAGAGAGGGAACTTATCGCATTTACGCACTTCAAGAAAAAAATAACGATAGAATCTATAATGGTGCTGATGAAGAAATAGGTTTCCTAAAAGACTCTATCGTGCTAGAGCGAGACTTGAGCAATATCAACTTGGAGATCTTCAAAGGAATCCCAAAAAAGTTTAGAACCCAAGAGAAGAAATTTGAAAAAAATGGAAGTATACTTCTTGTTTTTAATAGAAGAGTCGACAAGCCCAAACTTGATATCCTAAATGACGAAGTAAACAACAAGGATAAAAAAGTACGTTTTTCAAAGACATCAGACTCGGCTACTTTGTTTATTCCAAATTTAAAAATAGACTCCCTAAAGCTTGTTCTGACAGAAAATGAAAGACCATTGGATACCATTCTCATTAGAAAAGGGAATGTAAAAATAGAGCAGACAATTGAGCCTATTTTTACGCCAAATAATGGACGGGTCGATCGAATTACACACCTTCAGGTATCTGCTTTCACACCGATCAAAAATATCGATAAAACCAAGTTAAAATTCAAAGAAGACTCATTGGTCCGGACCAATTACCAACTAGCCGTAGATACAGCAAATACCAATATCTACCATATTCGCTATAATTGGAGAAAAGAGAAAAAGTACCAAATCGAGTTTACAGAAGGCGCTATAACAGGCTATTTTGGCGAACAAAACAAAGAGAAAAAGCTCGATTTGACCTATGACGATAGTGAAAACTATGGGGATCTGACATTTGATTTTACAGATCTAGATAGCAATACAACCTATTTGGTTGAGTTAATCAATGAGAAAAAAGATAAGGTCTATCGCGTCGACAAAATAAACATGAACACCCCGGCTGTTGTATACAAACAGTATCCTGGAGGAAAGTATAGTATACGTGTGATACGCGACGACAATAATAATGGAATCTGGGACACTGGAGATGTCGAAAAGAAAACTTTTCCTGAACCTGTTGTATATCTAAATAAAGTATTTACGATACGTGCTAATTGGGAACAGAAAGATAGTTTTTCATTGAGTGGCCTCAAAAAAAATTAATTGAGGCCATTCTAAAATAACTTATTTAATATTGCTAATTCGATTAAGCTAAAACCAGGAACTGTACAGAACATAATTATGTGGTAGTTTCTGCAATAGATCTTTCTGCTCTTCAGTAAGTGCTTTTATCTTTTTGGCAGGTACTCCAGCATATAGAAATCCCGATTCACAACGAGTATTTTCCAAAACTACTGCACCAGCTGCTACAATAACATTCGATTCAACAATCGCATTATCCATAACGATAGCTCCCATACCAATGAGTACATGATCTTCCAAAATACATCCATGTACCATAGCCTGATGCCCTATACTTACATAATTTCCGATCGAAGTACCGCATTTCTTATCGGTACAATGTATAACCGCTCCATCTTGAATATTAGTATAATTACCGATACGAATATAATTGACATCTCCGCGTATGACAGCATTAAACCATACCGAACAGTGATGTCCAATCTCCACATCGCCTACAATCGTTGAATTGGGTGCTAAGAAGCATTCTTCGGCTATCACCGGAGATTTATCCAAAACAGATAAAATAAGTGCCATATTCCTTAAAAAATTGTATCCTGTAATACTTCCGAATGTTTCGGATAGTCCGTTGTATAATGCAATCCCCTACTTTCTTTCCGTAACATAGCTGATTTTGTCACGATATAAGCTACTTGAATAACATTACGTAATTCACACAGTTTAACAGAAAGCCTTGTATTTCGATAAAATTCTTCGGTCTCCTCATACAAGAGATGTAGCCGTTTAAGAGCTCTTTCAAGCCTAAAATCGGAACGGACAATGCCAACATAGTCACTCATAATCTTTTGGCACTCGCGTAAATTATGACTTACCAAAATATCCTCATTTGAAAGAGAGGTTTTAGAGTCATCCCATTCGGGGACATCAACAATATGGTTAATCAATCCTATCGACTTTGTGGCATCCAGGAAAATACGATGTGCATAAACAAGCGCTTCAAGAAGTGAATTAGAAGCTAATCGGTTTGCCCCATGTAGGCCAGTAGAAGAACACTCTCCGCAAGCATATAAGTTAACGAGGCTACTGCGTCCAAAATCATCTACATAAATGCCTCCACAGAGGTAATGCGCAGCCGGTGTAACTGGTATAAAATCCTTCGCCATATCCAGTCCGATCGAAAGACACTTTTCATAAATATTTGGAAAATGCTTGATAATATCTTCCTTATTCCGATGCGTGATATCAAGGTACACATAATCTATACCAGATTTCTTCATCTCGGCATCAATAGCTCTAGCAACGATGTCTCTTGGTGCCAAAGAAGCACGTTCATCGTACTCCTCCATGAAAGATTCACCATTGATCCTTCTTAAAATACCTCCAAATCCACGTACGGCTTCAGATACCAAAAATGCAGGAGAGTCCTTTGGATTGTATAAAGAAGTAGGGTGAAATTGCATAAACTCCATATTACGTACCTTACCTTTTGCCCGATACACCATAGCAATACCATCTCCAGTCGCAATAGTTGGATTTGTTGTACTTGAATAAACATGCCCTGCTCCTCCAGAAGCCATCACAGTAACCTTACTCAAAATCTTATCTACTAAATGTGATGAGGTATTAAAAGCATAAATTCCATAACAGGTAACGTCTTCCCTGTTCTTATCCACGTATTCCCCCAAATGATGCTGTGTAATCAAATCAATGGCAAAGTAATGCGTTACGATTTCAATGTTGGGATCACTATGTGCTTGCGCCAATAATGCACGCTCAATTTCATAGCCAGTTATATCTTTATAATGCAAAATACGATGAGCGGAATGTCCCCCCTCTTTTGCCAGATCATATAACCCCGACTCCTCCTTGTCAAATGATGTTCCGTATGAAATAAGTTCTGCAATCCGTTCCGGTGCTTCTCTCACTACGTTTTCCACAATTTCAACATCGCATAAACCATCCCCAGCAATCTGAGTATCAATGATATGCTTTTCAAAGCTATCTGACTTATCCACAACGGCAGCCACTCCCCCTTGCGCATATTTTGTATTAGACTCATCCTCATTGGACTTAGTGACTATCAATACTTTACCGAATTTCGATGCTTTTAAAGCAAAGCTTAATCCAGCAATACCTGATCCAATGACCAAAAAATCTACCTTTCTATCTGCCATATAAATTAAAATTCACAAACTATCCCCAAAAGTGACGATTCAAATTAACGAAAAATGTGGAAAACGTGTAAATAAAAGGTTAAATAAAAATGAAAAGTATTTAACAATTCACAAATCTCCTATTTTCAAGCCTTATTTCTAAAATTTTTCCGCACAAAAATCTAGAGATTTCCACATTTTCTAAACAAAAACTATTCAACAAAAATATATGGAAAATAAAAAATAAGATAATTTAGAATTTTAAAAATCAGGTCTTTAATGAATAAATTCTGTTGAAAAATTGTTGAAAACTCTATAAAAACCTAAAATCAAAATCGAAATAACCTAATTTATACCACTTTTCCACACCATAATAAACAATAAGAGATTTTCTATTTTAAATAATTAGTATTTATTGAAAAAAAAGATTGTGGAATACGTTCGAAAATCTTTGTTTAGTTTTGTCAAGTTCGATTAGAAGCGGTTAGATTTCGATATTCGGGAATTATAAAGTCCCCTATTGAAATATTTAATTCTAATTGAGTTTATTTTATTTTTTAAATTTCCTATTGACTTTTAAAGCGCTTTAGGATTGACTATTTATTTTATTTTTTTTGTGTATGGATTTAATCTAGTTTCAGCGCGTTATTTATAATTTTTTTAAAAAAAATATAGGTTTAAGTCGTTTTATACTTGGATATTTTCCCGTGTGGGATCTTATTTCAATTTTATCGCTTTGTAACCGATAGAAATCGGCTCAGAAAAGTTTTAATTCTAATTTGGATGCTATGAGATTTTAATATTTCTGTCTTTAGAGCAGATAAATTCTTTTATTGAATTCTAATTGTTGCTAATCTTTGCTTTTAAAATTGATATGAAAAAGGCAATTTAATTGATTTTGATATTTGGATTTTAAACTGTTTGAGGTTTGCTTATTTGCGTATTTTTTTCAAAAATATGTGAATTTTGCTTTCTCAACGAGGTAAAATTGGCGTCAAAAATTTCTGTACTTTATCAGCAAAGTTTTCAAAAATGGAAATTGAGAGGTATTTGGTTATTGGAATTTTTTATTCCTGGATCTGCCTGTTTATATTCAGATTTGGCTACGATATTTGTTTGGTTTTCGGGGGATTGAATTTTAAACAGAATCTCAAGGGGATTGTTTAAAAATATACCTGTTTAGAATTGGATATTTTTTAAAAATTTGTTTTCAGGGCTTTTTAAGACATTCTATAGCCTTAAATAGTAAATTTTTTAAGATCTAACTGAAATTCGAAGATTGACTTGTTAATAATTTTGGAATGCAGATAATTTCTTCAAATAATTTATTGCAGAACAAACAATCTTACTATATTTGCAGCCCAACATCGGTTAAATGGAGGAAATATCCAAATTTAGATCAGTGACATTAGAATATTTTGGATTATTGCTATCTGGCAATTTTTTAGATCATTCTCAGGGTTTATTTTTCTAAAATTAAGCTCTTATAGATTGAATATATTTTGTTGATTCGTTATTTGTATGGAATATTTAATTCTAAGCGAGTTTGTCGTTTTTAAAGCGCTTTATCAGTTGCATATTTAGTATTTTTTTTAATATTATCTATATATTTGAATCTCGAGTACTATAAATCCGCAAATTTTAATGCAAATTTTAGAAATGGCTAAATTTTGAATAATTTATTTTTTATTTTATATGAATTAATATCTTTTAAGTTATACATTTTGAGTTTATTGTAATTTATGCGATAGTTATTGCCAGATGATTATTCTAGCGGGATATACGCTCCGATTGTGTTATATTGAGTTTAGAATAGAGCTATTTAAAGGATTTTTATCTAGATACAAGGTATTATTAACTTTATTTTGTGTTATTTCGACTGAATTTGTGATTGCTGTAAAATTTCCTGTAATTAGATAGCAAAAAAAGTTTTATTAAGCTTCTTAGAATTAAATAAAAGCACTACTCTAGATCACAGCGGTCAATTTTTAATTCTCATCCAGTTTATTTTGGATACTATACACATTATTTTAGTCGGATTTCAATTTGCGGGAATTAGTGCCTTTTAAAGTCGCTTCTACTCGACTCATTTGATCTTTTTATAAATATCTAATTCTTATCGTGTTTATTCTGAATTATTTTATTCAACCCTATTAGGCCTGATCCGATAAATTTATCCCTGTTATATTCCTATATTCATTTTTACAGGCTAATAATTCTTATATATGCTATTCTCGACGGGTTTATTTTGGAAATAATGCCTCCTATTGGTTATTTGCGGCGTATTATGATTTAGGAAAATTGATTTTGGTCCTACGCTGGTCATCGTTGCTGTATGAGTTGGCAAATGAGAATATATAAACTTCAGCTACTCGCGATTAGAATGCCATATATTGGTTAGGCAGTGATAAAATATGCTATAGACGATTCTAAGAGCCTTTATTTCATTTTCGGTGCTATTTTTATGCTTTCCGTGCTGCACGTATAGACAATTCTCTCAAAATTTGCGAAAATAAACTCGCTGAGAATTTGATATAAAATTATATCAATCCAAGATTTATTAATCTATCCTATACGGCCTCAAAACCGTTTTCTTATCTGAAATGTTAATAAATAAAGCTTCCTTTTGTGCCATATTTTTCATTGTTTTGTAATATGCCTAAAAACGTTTCTTAGGCTACGAAAGTAAGTTATGGATGAAACTGATTTTCGAAGATCGAAATAATGTGAAATAAACCCTTTCAGTTTTTGTTATAAACGAAGAGCTTGAATAGTTTTCCAAATATCCAAGTCTAAAAGAGTTTATATGGGCATAACACTGTATAATTAAACTGTATATAAATTAATTTAACTATTAAGGTTTGTTAATGTTTGTTTTGCATGATCAAGTACATATATTGCTGTCAGTTCTACAAAATCATGTAATTGGACAAAAGTCGCCATTGTTCGATCAAATTTACAAACTTACATTATCCAATGAGCTCGACTTAAAAAACACGTTGTAATCTGTTACTAATTAATAATAGGTTTTATATCAGTGTTTTATTCACTATAATCTACTAATGGATCAAATGGAAGCGAGAGCTATATTACCACGACTTGATTAATTTGCTTTTAATTGACTTTTATATATATAACAATGCTTATTTTTGTTGCTCATAAAAGTTGAAACTACTCGCATGGAAATTGTAAATTATGAGCTTCAAGCAAAAGGTTATATCGATGCTCCGATTGATCCCTCACTGGATTTGATTAAAGAGATCCAACGCTTAAAGAAAGAAAAGAAGGCTGTCATCTTGGCTCACTATTATCAAGAGTCTGAAATACAAGATATAGCAGATTATATAGGAGATAGTCTTGGCTTATCGCAGGAAGCTGCGAAAACCGATGCAGATGTAATTGTTTTTGCTGGAGTACATTTCATGGCTGAGACGGCTAAAATACTTTCACCGACGAAGAAGGTTCTTTTGCCAGATGCTAAAGCCGGTTGTTCATTGTCAGATTCATGCCCACCACATCTTTTTGCTAAATTTAAAGAGCAATATCCTGATCATTTGGTGATTACCTATGTAAATTGTACGGCTGAATTGAAAGCTCTTTCAGATATTGTATGCACATCAAGCAACGCTGTTCAGATTGTTGAGAGTCTTCCGGAGGATCAGAAAATCATTTTCGGTCCAGATCGCAACCTAGGTGCATATGTTAAGAAGAAAACAGGACGTGACCTGGTACTTTGGAATGGAGCTTGTATGGTGCATGAAATTTTTTCTCAAGATAAAATTGACCGTTTGAAAAGCGAGCACCCCGAGGCTAAGTTTATTGCCCATCCAGAGTGTGAAGATCATATACTCGCGATAGCTGATTATGTGGGATCGACTGCTGGAATGCTTAAATTTACCCAAACAGATAAAGCCCAGGCTTATATTGTTGCTACAGAATCAGGCATTCTTTACCAAATGCAAAAAGCGAGTCCACATAAGACTTTTATTCCTGCTCCTCCTAATAATGCCTGTGCATGTAATGATTGTCCGCATATGAAGCTTAATACGCTTGAAAAGCTATACAACTGTCTAAAGTATGAGTCCCCTGAAATTCTTCTTACTGAGGATGTGATTCTTCGTGCACAACGTCCTATTGAACGTATGTTGGAAATATCAGCGCGCTTAGGACTATAGATTTGTTGTATTTTGCTACGATTAGCTATCGTAGATTATTGATTTTTAACGTAATACAAACAATTTTTATGAATGTTTGTCCTAGCTTGTAATTAAGACGCTTAGCTGGATAAGCATATAAATTCATTGGACTTATAGCTATACTTGTTTTGTAATGCCATCTTAATGCATCAGTCAAAGATGATTATCCGGCATTACCTATATTAAACTTTTAAACTTTTTAGCATGTTTGATTTTGATAATACCGAGCGGACCAATCTAGAGGAAATGGGCGAGTTTGGACTGATTGATTATATAAGTAAGGCTGTTGAATTGACAGAGAAATCCACTGTGAAGGGGATTGGGGATGATGCGGCTGTTTTAGATTTCGAAGGTAAGAAGACTTTGGTATCGACTGATCTATTGTTGGAAGGGATTCATTTTGATCTTAGGTATGTACCATTAAAACATTTAGGTTATAAAGCTGTTCAAGTCAATTTGAGCGATATTTATGCGATGAATGGAATAGCTTCTCAAATTACCTTTTCAATCGGTATGTCCTCTAAATTTCCATTAGAAGCCGTAGAGGAAATTTATCAAGGAGCTTTGATTGCCTGTAAGAAGTATAATGTCGATTTAATCGGGGGTGACACTTCGGCTTCAGCACAGGGGCTGGTTATTTCTGTGACAAGTATAGGCTATGCTGATGCAGATCAGATCGTTTATCGTAGTGGAGCACAGGAAGGAGATCTATTGTGTGTGTCCGGTGACCTCGGTGCAGCTTATATGGGCTTACAACTCTTGGAACGTGAGAAAGAGATTTATTTAGAAAATCCGAATGTACAACCTGATTTGGAAGGAAAGGATTATATCGTTGAACGCCAATTGAAACCTGAAGCCCGGAAAGACATTGTTGAATTATTTGCCAAGCTAGGGATCAAGCCCACAGCGATGATGGATATTTCGGACGGGCTTGCATCTGAAATTCTTCATATTTGCCGACAATCAGATAAAGGATGCCGATTATATGAGGAAAAAATTCCATTGGATCAGATGACTTATGATACGGGGCGGGAATTTGGCATTGATCCAACCGTAGCTGCACTTAATGGTGGTGAGGACTATGAGTTATTGTTTACAATAGCGCAATCGGATCACGATAAAATTAAGAATTTACCTGATATTAGTATTATTGGTTATATGACGCCAAGATCGGGAGGTTGTGAGATGATTTCCAAATCTGGGAATCTTTATCCGATAACGGCACAAGGCTGGAATGCATTTAAGAAAAAAGATTAATACGAAAAAGACCTGTTCAAAACAGGTCTTTTTTTATGCTTCTTCTTCCTCAAACAGGAGTTCCTCCGTCTCATTTGGATCTCTTTCACCTACATTGAAATTGTTATAGCCTAAGCCCACTTCGATCTGTAATAATCGCTGCTGGAGCATTTCGAGAATCGCTAAAAAGTTATAGACGAACTGTATTTTATTTTCTGAGTTTTTAAGAATTTCTTGAAAATCTAATTTTTTATTGATTTCAATCAGTTCGGCAATTGCTTTCTTCTGTTGTTCAATGGTGTATGGATATTTGACAACTGTATGGGTTACTTCAGGGGGACGATTACGGAATTGATACATCATTTGCTCGTAAATCATCATTAGACCATAGAGGTCGAAGCTATCCAAATTTTCTCCGGTAGAATCTAATTTTAGTCTTTGATGGATATCATAGCGTATGTTGCCTCGGCTGTATAGTTTGAGACGATTTTCTTCCAAGACTCTCAATTCTTCACAGGTCTCTTTAAATTGCTTATAGAGAATAAGTTTTTGAACAAGATCTTCTCTTAGATCGATTTCATTTTCATTGTCGTCCAGATCCAGACGAGGTAATAGCATTTTAGCTTTGATACGCATCAGTGTAGAAGCAACAAAGATAAACTCGCTTGCCATTTCCATATTGAGCGCTTGCATTTGGCTCACATACGATAAAAAATCATCTGTAATCTTTGAAATCGGTATATCGTGGATATTTAGTTCATCCCGTTCGATAAAAAATAATAATAAATCAAAAGGTCCCTCAAATTGAGGAAGCTTGATTTCGTAGCCTTCTTCTACTTGCATATCTTATACAAATTTACATATAAAATCTTTTGGAATAACTTCGATACAAACTATTCATTATTTTATTTGTTGTTCATCAATATGTAAATGCGATTTATTTTAAAGATTAAATAAAATTGTCGTTACTTTGTACGAACATATCATGTAAATAGCAGTACTATGCAGTTTGAGGCTGGAGAACTATTAAGTAAAATAAACGATCCCTCTGATCTTAAAAAGCTAAAGGAAGACCAATTAGAACAGTTAAGTCAGGAATTACGTCAATTTATTATTGATCAGGTTTCGGTTAATGGTGGTCACTTTGCAGCAAGTTTGGGAGTCGTCGAGTTAACGGTGGCGTTACATTACGTAATGAATACCCCATACGATCAATTGATTTGGGATGTAGGTCATCAGGCTTATGGGCATAAAATCCTAACGGGGCGTCGCGATATATTTCATACAAATCGAATTGAGAACGGAATTTCGGGTTTTCCTAACCGTTTTGAATCTCAATACGATGCATTTGGTGTTGGACACTCGTCAACATCTATTTCTGCAGCATTAGGCATGGCAGTCGCTTCCCAAATAAAGGGTGAAAAGGATCGTCAGCATATCGCGGTTATCGGTGATGGTGCCTTGACTGGTGGAATGGCATTTGAAGCACTTAATCATGCCGGTATTTCGAAATCAAACCTTTTGGTTATTCTGAATGACAACTGCATGTCCATTGACCCTAATGTAGGCGCATTGAAGGAGTATTTGACAAGTATAACAACCTCCAAGCGCTATAATCGTTTTAGAGACGATATCGCAGCTGTATTGACCAAGATTTCGGAAGTTGGTCCAAATGCACTTGGTATTGCCAAAAAATTGGAAAAAAGCATAAAGGGAACTTTATTAAAAAATGCCAATCTCTTTGAATCTTTAAATTTTAGATATTTTGGACCGGTTGATGGGCATGATGTCAAGAAATTGGCTAAGACCCTTGAAGACCTTAAGCATATACCGGGGCCTAAATTATTGCATGCCGTCACCATCAAAGGAAAAGGTTTTGCGCTAGCTGAAAAAGATCAGACGAAATGGCATGCTCCAGGTCTATTCGATAAAATTACGGGTGAGATCAAGAAGTCTTTGAATGATAAACCGGTAGCACCTAAATTTCAAGATGTTTTTGGACATACTTTAGTTGAGCTTGCGGAAGAAAATGATAAGATTGTGGGGATCACGCCTGCAATGCCTTCTGGTTCTTCCATGAACATTATGATGAAAGCTATGCCTGGCCGTGCATTTGACGTTGGTATTGCTGAGCAGCATGCAGTTACATTCAGTGCGGGACTCGCAACACAGGGATTATTACCATTCTGTAATATCTATTCGTCGTTTATGCAACGCGCTTATGATCAAGTCATCCATGATGTTGCATTACAAAATCTGAATGTTGTTTTCTGTTTGGATCGTGCGGGAGTGGTCGGTGCGGATGGTGCGACACATCATGGCGCTTATGATATCGCTTTTATGCGCTGTGTTCCAAATATGACGGTTTCTGCGCCGATGAATGAGGAAGAGTTACGAAATTTAATGTATACAGCGCAGTTACCCAATAAAGGTCCGTTTGTTATTAGATATCCTAGAGGAAATGGTGTTATGCCAGACTGGCGTCGCCCATTTACAGAAATAGAAATAGGAAAGGGGCGTCTTATATCAGCAGGTGAGGAGCTTGCTATCTTAAGTTTTGGAGCGATAGGAAATGAAGCTGTTAAAGCGGTACAGCAGTTAAATGAACTGGGAATACATCCAGCGCATTATGATCTTCGATTTGCTAAACCATTGGATGAAGCTTTGCTTCATCAGGTCTTTCAGAAATTTGATAAAATTATCACGGTTGAAGATGGAAGTTTACAGGGGGGCATAGGTTCGGCTGTATTGGAGTTTATGGCCGATCACGGATATCATAGCCAGGTTGTTCGTTTGGGTATTCCGGATAAGATCATTGAGCATGCTGAACAAAATGCACAGTGGAAGCATGCACACTACGATGCTGATGCTATCGTATCAGAAGCCAAAAAACTTTGCAATGGAAAATTGACCAGCTCAATGGTCGGATAAGAGCTATACATTTGAAAAATGAAAAAGGAGATCNNGATCTCCTTTTTCATTTTTCAAGGGTAGGGATGTTTGAATTTAGAACTCATCTCATCTGTTACAATTTGTTTTTTTCTGTCCTATAATCCGCATTGATTTTTGTTTTAAGGTTGTGCGTAAATAACTTTAATAGTCCTCTGACAATGATGTTAAGTTGGCTTTAAATTCTTATAAATTTAATATTAAAAATATATGAACTAAAGATTGTAATTAGCTATTATTTTGGTTAATTTAGATTTAGACCTTAAGGACTGATAGGTAGTAAGTTTGCTACTTTTTTTGTTCTTTTTTTTGAAATAAATTTGGAATGTTAATAATTATTTTTAGAGATCAATTTTAGCGCTAGTTTTCCACAATTTTACACGGTAAAATACTGATATATAATGTATTATCAATTATTTTATATTTTAGTTTTTTAGCTGATTTTTTTTTGTCATCTTCGTTCTCAGAGAAAGTTATCAACATATTTTTTGTCGCGTATTGTAAATCAACTTATTAACAATTTTAGAATGGAAAAAACGTATTCAAGTGTCTGGAATAATTGTCTTTCGATTATCAAAGATAATATACCAGCACAAAGTTTCAAGACCTGGTTTGAACCTGTGAAAGCAGTCCGTTTGGAGGGTGACGTTTTGACTATTCAAGTGCCTAGCTTATTTTTTTATGAGTGGTTGGAAGAACACTATGTAGGAATTCTTCGCAAGACCGTAAAGAAATTCCTAGGAGAACAAGGTAGATTGGAATACAATATTGTAGTGGAGAAGTCTTCAGCTTCTCATCCTTATACGACTAATCTTCCATCGAATGGCAATGGAGCAGAAGGGAAAAGGCAATCTATCCCTGTGCCGGTATCTTTAAATAGGGATATCAAAAATCCGTTTGTTATTCCTGGATTGAAAAAATTGCAGGTTGATCCGCAATTGAATCAAAACTATACATTCGAAAATTTTATCGAAGGTGAGTGTAACCGTCTTGCTCGTTCTGCAGGATATGCTGTGGCGAATAAACCGGGTGGTACTTCATTCAACCCTTTGATGATTTATGGTGATGTTGGTTTAGGAAAGACACACCTTGCCCAAGCAATCGGAAATGAAATCAAGAGAAATCTTCCCGATAAACTGGTCATTTATGTGTCTTGTGAAAAATTCTGTCAACAGTTTGTGGATTCATTGAAAAATAACACAATCAATGACTTCGTTAACTTTTATCAAGCAATGGATGTCATCATTATGGATGATGTGCATAATTTTGCTGGTAAAGAAAAAACACAGGATATTTTCTTCCATATTTTTAATCATTTGCATCAATCTGGAAAGCAGATTATTTTAACTTCAGACAAGGCACCTAAGGATTTAGCTGGTTTGGAGGAACGTTTGCTTAGTCGTTTTAAATGGGGGTTATCTGCAGATATTCAGATTCCTGATCTTGAGACGAGAATGGCAATTTTGAAGAAGAAGATGTATTCTGACGGTATTGACTTACCTGAAAATGTAGTGGAATATGTCGCAACACAAATCGATAACAGTGTTCGTGAATTGGAAGGAGCTATGGTTTCATTATTGGCTCAATCTACATTGAACAAGAAAGAGATCGATTTGGGTTTAGCAAAATCGATGTTGAAGAACTTTGTGAAGAATACCCATAAGGAAATTTCAATGGATTTTATTCAGAAATTAGTTTGTGAATATTTTGAAGTTCCTGTAGATATGGTAAAGTCGAAAGTTAGGAAGCGTGAAATCGTGCAGGCCAGGCAAATTTCGATGTATTTAGCAAAAGCTCATACCAAATCTTCACTAAAATCGATCGGAGCTTTCTTCGGAGGAAGAGACCACTCGACAGTCATTTATGCATGTCAAACCGTAGAGGATTTAATTGAAACTGACAAGAAATTTAAGACTTATGTAAGTGACATTATGAAAAAATTGAAATCTTAATGTCAATTACCGTAAGCAGTAAACAAAAGGGGCTGTCCAAGATGATTGGATAGCCCTTTTTTAATGCATTTAAGCTCTTGTAAGGTATTAAAAAACCTCTGGACATAATCTAGTCTAGAGGTTTTTCATTCTTAATAGAACGATTGTTGTTATTGATTGCTCTGTCCGTTGCCGGATTCGTTTTGTTCAGTTTTTTCTTGAGTCGCAGGAATACTTACTGGGGGTCTCTCTGTGACATATTTCTGATAAGCTGTCTTTTGTTCATCGGTGAGCAGTTGTGCTATCTTAGTATCGGATTCACCTTGAATTTTGGTTATGCTTTCCTTTTTGGCATCAGCTGTAGCTGTCGCGTCCTGGATAACGGCTGCAATAGCCTTTTCTTGGTTTAATACGATGGTTGACACAGCTGTTTTTTGCTCTTCGTTTAATGTTAGCTTTGTCACTAATTCGGTCACCACTTTGGTTGCATTCTCTTCTGGGGTTGTTTGTTGTGCAAATGTTAGGCTCATTGCTAGAAAGAAACCTATACCTGTTAAAAATAGCTTTTTCATGATGTTTAATTTTAGATGAAATTATTCAATGTTTATTCTCTATTTTTTTCACTATTAACGCGTGGGGTCAGTTGTTACTGGTTGTTTTGTCCCAGGGGCTGATTTCGCCGGTCTCTCAGCAATTATTTTTTGGTAAAGTGCTTTTTGATCCTCGGTTAGCAGCTGGCTGACTTTGGTGTCTACCTCGCTTTGAAGCTTATTTAGTGCTTCATTTTTTACTTCAGCAGAGGAGCTACTGTCTTTTGTTATCGTTTGCTCGGTTTTTGCCTGATCCAATAATATAGTTGATACTGCAGTCTTTTGCTCATCATTCAGATTCAGTTTCTGAACAAGTTCAGTTGTTGCTTTTGCCGCAGTTTCCTCCGGAGTACCCTGTTGGGCAAATGTTAGGCTGAGGGCCAAAAAGAATCCGATTCCTGTTAAAATTAGCTTTTTCATATCTATTGTATTTAAAAAGTTACAATTAAACTGTTTTACTATAAAACTTTGAATTGGTATTTATATTGTATTAAAGTTGTTACTTTAACAAATTTTTAACACAGGATAATGTGTTAATAGATTGTAAAACAATACGTTGGTTTTGTTTAGGATAAACAAAACAAGGTAACGATGATTTATCCGATGCCGGATATCTTGTTCGGCGCGATCACCTCGTGATGATTAAAATATACTGCATTGACTAAGACTTGTATGGGTAAATAATGGTATACACAAAATAGATACAAGCAATAAAAAAGGCCCCTGTACATAAAACAAGAGCCTTTCTTTAAAAGAATTTTAATCATTAATTATCGGAACGTTTAGACATTCTTTCCTTCATTTTTTCTTGTTGTTCGTCAAATAACTTACCTTGTTCGGGACTAAGCCAAGATTTGATCTTAGCTGTTTGTATTTCCTGAAGCTGTTTGAATTTTTCCATATTTGCCTTGCGATCTCTGCCATCGTTTCGAAGAGCAGCCCGTTGTTGCGCTTGGGTCAATGTAAGGTTATAGATCGAATCCTTTTGTGTTTGATTGAGGCTAAGTAATTTGTCAAGATGCTCTACACGCATTTTAGCTTGTTCCTCAGGACTGCGTTGTTGACGTTGTTGCGCAAAAACTCCTGTAGCGCTTAATAATAAACAGGCTACTGCCATTAAAATTTTCTTTTTCATCTTTGTATAGTTTATATCATGAATGCCAATCATTGTAATTGTGCACTCTATTTGTTTATTGTCCATCCCTATGGACCGAAAAGACTTTTAAATAGTTTCGTTTACCTATTGAATATAAATTTGAGGAAAAAGTCTAGTATAGCAATTTATCTTAACAAAATTTAAGGTTGATTAACACTTTGAGCTACTGCATTATGGATTGTTTTAAGGAATAGTTCTTTATGGATAGGATCATGAAATTGTAGGCCTATTGGAAGATAGGCCAAATCAATAGCCGCCAATTGTTGTTGAAATGGTTTTAACCGCTGAAAGTCTTTTTCGGTAGTCAACAGCATTTTGTTACTACTAGCTAGGCTTCGGTAGGATTTTGTAATTTGTTCAATATCTGATTCACTAAAAGTATGATGATCCCCAAAAGATAGGTGTTTGACCAAATTTGCCTTCTTTTTGATATAATCCACGAGCGGTTGCGGTTTGGCAATGCCTGTAACCAAAATAACATCGCTGTCGTTGAAATCGATCGTATTTCCGACGCTGTCAATGGCTTGAAAGTAATTTATATGGCTAAAAGTAATTAATGCGTTCTTATTATAGCGTCTGATTTTATGTTCTATACGCTTTTTATCAGGGTTCGAGAGATCTATTGGACATTTGGTAATTGTTATAATCTGCGCCCGTTTGGCTTCAATCAGTAAGTCCCTAAAGTTTCCTGTAGGAAAAACAAACATGGGACTACCAAATGATAAAAAATCAAACAATAGAATATTAAAAAGCGGCGATAATTTTCGATGCTGATAGGCATCATCCAGAATAATCAGTTGATGATCTGATTGAAGTTTTTCTATTCCCGTACAGCGGTCTTCACAAACCGCAACGGTAACCGATGGAAATTTATTTTTGAATTGTAAGGGTTCATCGCCAACATTGTTTGCTAGCGAATCGGTCTTTACCAAATGAAATCCGCTAGTCACCCGCCCATAGCCTCGACTAAGTATTGCTGTTTTATACTGATCTTTGAGGCTCGAAACAACAAATTCAGTCATTGGGCTTTTTCCTGTACCTCCGACAGAAAGGTTACCGATTACAATCGTGGGAATTTCAAATGACTTTGAGCTGAGCAGCTTGAAATCGTATAGTCTATTTCTTAGCCATACGATTAAGCCGTATAGGATCGAAAAGGGGAATAATAGATAACGTAAAAAAGCAATCATTTTGGAATAACCGTTAGTCCGACGTCGGTGATTTCTTTCAACGGATTTTCTTTCATATTCTGCATGATGGAAATAGTATACATACCTGTATCCGGAAATAGGTAATCTTTATGGATTATGGATTGGTTATTATATAAGCTCCCTGAGGATTTTCCGAGCCATTTTCCATCGGATCGAGCCATTTTTATTTCTTTGCGGAAAATAGATTGCTTCTTATCTGGACCACGTTGGTAGATCAGGATAAAAAGGTTCGAAAAGGCATATTCCGGTGTATGACGGACATCCATTAATACATCATATCGTTTGGCTTTATCGCTAATATGAAATTGAAAGCTAGACGGTGATGTATTCAACCAAGCTTTATTATCAATGGGTTTGTTATCATTTATAATGGAAGTCTGTTCACAAGAACCCCCTATGCAAATACATAATATACCAATAAGAAATGGTGTGCGTTTGAGTCTCATGTTTATTTATAAAAAGAATATGCCTAATGGGTTAAAATTAGGCATATTTTTTTTTATTCTGCTTTTGGAGCAGCATTGTTGTTATTACCTTTGTTTTTATTCCGATGGCGGTTAAAACGTTTCTTTGGTCTATTCCCACCTTCTTTATTGTCTTTATTCACCGTAGGTGCTGTAGAATCGTTCGCTACCTGAGGTTTTCCCCCTTGTTTGGGTGGATTTGGGTCCGACTTTTCAGTCTTTTGTCCAGCCTTATTTTCCGGTTTGACTGTGTTGCTTTTTGATTTTCTTTTTTTCTTTCTTTTATTCCGATCATCAAGTCGCGTTAAGCTATCTTGGCCGACCACATTTTCATAATCGTAGTTGATATTTTTCTCTTCTCTGACTTCATCGTTATCTACTGCACTCGAAATAGCTTCCGGTTTGATTCCCTGCTTATTCATTTCGACAAGCTCTTTGACTTGTTGAACGGGGATGGCAATCCAATTTTCAGCTCCAGGAAAAGAGAACCACATCATTTTCTTGAAGATATCGGTCTTTTGAAGATAAGCAACTCCTTTTTGTGTTTCGATGCGGTCGATATTATTTGGGATGTCTTTTAAAGCATCCATGTAGCTATCCAATTCATAATTGAGACAGCATTTTAATTTTCCGCATTGGCCCGCTAATTTTAACGTATTCAACGAAAGATTTTGATAACGTGCTGCCGATGTAGAAACCGTTTTGAAATCCGTTAACCAGGTTGAACAGCAAAGTTCGCGACCACAGGAGCCGATGCCACCGAGGCGGCTAGCTTCTTGTCGCATACCTATCTGGCGCATTTCTATGCGTATCCTGAAAGATTCGGCCATTTTTTTGATAAGCTCACGGAAATCCACGCGGCCCTCAGCTGTGTAGTAGAAGGTAGCCTTGGTTTTATCACCCTGGTAGTCAACATCAGAAATCTTCATGGACAAACCCAGGTCCAAAGCCAGTTTACGGGCTTTGTGCATCGTTTCCCATTCGAGATCTTTTGCTGCGTTATACTTCTCTACATCCATTTCATTGGGCTTCCGATAGATTTTTTTAGTTACCATTTCTGGGGTAACATTGTTCTTTTTTAATTGTAGTCTGACCAATTCACCTGTTAAGGAGACATGTCCGACATCATAGCCACCGGTAGAAGGTTCTACGACCACCATTTCCCCCATTTCTAGGTAGGTATTGTCTACATTAATAAAGAAATCTTTTCGTGATCCCTTGAATCGTACTTCGACGATATTAAATGGTTTATAGTTTGAAGGCATATCCATATCGGAAAGCCAGTCATATACATCTAATTTATTACATCCGCTAGTCATGCAAGAGCCATTGTTCTGACATCCTGCTGGTGTACCATTTGTCGTGGTAGTACCGCAACCTCCGCCGGATGAGCAACTGCCACATCCCATAGTTTTCTATTTATATATATTGAGTTCCTTTCGGAAACGTTTTGTACTTGTATATTAATGTTAACTGCAAAGATAAATCTAAAAATAATATTTTGGGATTTGCATTTCTTTCTACAAAATAATGTGTTTCCTCAAATAGATTTATTGTTGCTTCAATTTGTTCAACGGTATAGTGTACTGCAAATTTCTGAACAAAATCCAATTCTTTGGCCGGTAAGAACACTAAACTGGAAAGCCCTTCTTTGATTAATATAATTTGACGCATCATATTAATTGCATAAAAAAGAAAGCTTTTTTGGTTTTCTCGCCCCATTTTTGAGAGTTCTTCTTCCACTAACGAGATCATATTGGTTCCAGCATCTGAAACAATGAAACGCAACCAATTGACTAAAATGCCAAAATGATTATTTGTTTGCGATTGAATTTGATTCATGGCTTCTTGCAGGTTTCCATCCGCTATAAACGCAATTTCAGCTGATTCCTGATCCGAAAGATGATATACGCTCTTGAGATGTTGTGCGACCTCCATGTGATCCAACTTCTTTATTTTGACCAATTGCGTACGTGATATGATCGTATTTAATATTTTGTCCTGATTTTCTGCAACTAGAATAAAGAGCGTTTTTTCGGGTGGTTCTTCGATTAACTTTAACAGCGCATTGCCTTGTGTGTCCAAGTATTCGGGCAACCACATAATTAAAACTTTATATTCCGCTTCAAAGGACTTTAGGCTTAATTTTTTGATGATACCATGCGCCTCTGCAATATTGATATTCACCTGTTTATTGTCCGCATCCAACTGATTGCGCCAATATTCCAGTCCCATGTAGGGATTGGATAGAAAAGATTTTCGCCAGCTGTCCGCATAATCTGTTGCTGTATCTTCCTTATGCTTGGCTATAAAAGGATACGACATGTGAAGATCAGGGTGGATCAGTTTGCTATATTTTCGACACGATGGACATTCGCCACAACTGTCTGTCAATTGCCGGTTTTCGCAATTCAAAAACTGCGCATAAGCATAAGCAAGAGCAAGGCTGCCTGAACCCTCAGGACCAAGAAATAATTGCGCGTGACTCACACGGTTTTCTTGAACTGTGCGAACTAAATGTTCCTTGATGTCTTTGTGCCCAATGATCTCTTTAAACTGCATACAATACTGCTATTATACAAATGTAATAAATATTGTGATTTATTGGGCCCAATTTGCTTTCTATACTTTTGGCGCTGTGCTTATTAATTGAAATACAATTGCTTATTTGAACGATTGAAATCGCCTGATGTGGAAAGAAAGGCGCCCATAAAACTGAAAAATATTGATTAATTTGTGTATTATTGCACATAATAATTAGTATTCAGGAAATGAGATTCATTGTATCAACATCAATTTTATTAAAGCAGTTACAAGCTATCAATGGTGCATCCAGTACAAGTACTGTTTTGCCAATCTTGGAAAACTTTCTTTTTGAAATAAAAGACAATAACTTGACTATTTCTGCTACGGATCTGCAAACAAGTATGGTTACTTCTTTACAGATCGAAGCAAAGGAAGAGGGAAGAGTAGCCATGCCGTCGAAGATTTTGATCGAGACATTAAAAACTTTGCCAGATCAACCAGTAGCATTTTCAGTAGACATGAATACCTTGGCTATTGAGATCAGTGCCGGTGATGGGAAATATAAATTGAGTGGAGAGAATGCTGACGATTTTCCTAAAATTCCTTCAATAGATAATGGTTCAGTCATTCAGATGCCAGCGCCTATTCTGTCTGAAGCAATCAGTAAGACGATCTTTGCCGTCAGTAATGATGAGTTGAGGCCTGCTATGTCTGGTGTTTTGGTCCAATTAGCTGAAAAGAATGTGACTTTTGTCTCTACTGATGCGCACAAGTTAGTGCGTTATTCAAGAACGGATATCGGAGCGGAGAAACCCGCATCCCTTATTTTACCGAAAAAAGCACTTTCTTTACTTAAATCTTCATTGCCATCCGATGATATTACAGTATCTATTGAATATAATCAAACCAATGCATTCTTTAGTTTTGGTAATATCAATTTGATCTGTCGGTTGATTGATGAGCGTTATCCAGATTATGCTGCTGTAATTCCTCAAGTCAATCCAAATAAGTTGACTGTCGATAGACTATTGTTTTTAAATACATTGAGACGGGTGGTGATTTTCGCTAATAAAACCACACATCAGGTTCGCCTGAAGATCTCGGGTAGTGAATTGCATATCTCTGCAGAAGATCTTGATTTCTCGAATGAAGCGCATGAACGTTTATCCTGTCAATTTGAAGGCGATGATATGGAAATTGGTTTCAACGCTAAATTCTTGGTCGAGATGTTAAATAACTTGGAAAGTGAAGAAGTTGTTTTGGAGATGAGTACGCCAAATCGTGCTGGTTTATTGATTCCGGCTGTATCTGAAGATCATGAAGATATTTTGATGTTGGTGATGCCGGTTATGTTAAACAACGCTTAATCGTCTTTTCGCTTTGGAAATAGTTACGCATCTTATTGACTTTATTCTCCATATCGATAAACATTTGGTTGAAATAGTCAATGATTATCAGACTTGGACATACCTTATTCTGTTTCTCATCATTTTTGTAGAAACTGGAGTGGTTGTAATGCCTTTTTTACCAGGAGATTCGTTGTTGTTTGCTGCAGGTATGCTTGCCGCACAACCGAATGATCTTAACGTATGGTTGATGATTCTCATTTTATTGATCGCCGCAGTTTCTGGAGATTCCTTAAATTATGCTATCGGTAAACATTTTGGTATGCGCCTTACAAGATTTAAGCTCTTTGGTAAACAGGTTGTCAAAGACGAGCAAATTGCCAAAACACATTCTTTTTATGAGAAATATGGCAGTAAAACAATTGTTATCGCTCGCTTTGTACCAATCGTACGGACCTTGGCGCCTTTTGTTGGTGGTATTGGAAGGATGAATTATGGTACTTTCATTACCTATAATGTCGTAGGTGCCGTCTTGTGGGTGGGAGGTATAACCCTAGCAGGATACTTTTTAGGAAATATCCCTATTATAAGAGATAACTTCTCGAAGGTCGTATTGATTATTATTTTTATATCCATATTGCCAATAATCTTCGAGCTTGTAAAAGAAAAGATAAAAACTAAAAAGGGAATCCAATAAGATTCCCTTTTTTTATAGATCAAAAAAATGGAATTCATTTCACAGCTTATTGATTTTATCCTGCATATCGATCAGCATCTATTGCAACTGATCAATAGTTATGAAAATTGGACTTATCTGATTTTGTTTTTAATCATTTTTGCGGAGACAGGATTTGTTGTTACCCCATTCCTCCCTGGTGACTCCGTTTTATTTGCCTTGGGAGCAATCATTGCCCGTCCGGATTGTCAGCTTTCCTTACCATTATTTATAGTCATTCTTATTTTTGCCGCTATCTTCGGTGATTTTGTGAATTATGAAATTGGCAAATATTTTGGAGTTCGGGTTTTTAAGCCTGGATCAAGGTTATTTAAACCGGCTTATCTGCAAAAAACGCAAGATTTCTATGCTAAGCATGGAACAAGGACTATTGTATATGCCCAATTCGTACCGATTATAAGGACTTTTGCACCATTTGTGGCAGGCATTGGCCGTATGCCCTATACAACCTTCGGGAAATATAATATACTTGGGGGCATATTATGGGTTTCATTATTTATTTTGGCTGGCTATTATTTTGGACAAATACCATTTTTTAAGCATAATTTTTCCCTTGTTATTTTGGCGGTTATCTTTATTAGCTTAATACCCATGCTTATACAGTTTTTTTCGCAGACAAAAACAAAAAAAGATTAAACGTTACATACTAAATGCAGTCTTTTAAGGTTAAAGGATTGGTACGAAATATCCCTATCAAAAAGTACAAACATTGCCTATAAACAAGAGGTTAGACTCTATAAAAGCGAAGGGGAGACGATAGTTTGGATATCTCGTCAGCTCACTCAAGAAGATATTATTTACGTATGAACTATTTGGTTTTAGCATTTACCCTGCTTTTTACACAGTCTATTTTTGCCCAACGTATCGTTGTCGATCATCATCAGGCGACCGAGGCCTATGAATTACTGAACAAAATCCGTACGAATCCAGAACGGTATAAGAAAGAGCTGAAGCTCTTCAACTTGCAGAAGATTAAACGGACCAAACTCAATTGGAATAAGGAGTTGGCGGAGGTTGCAGTTTATCGGGCAAAAGATATGGCCAAGCGCTCCTATTTTGACCATGTTTCACCTGAGGGGTATGGACCAAATTATTTCATTGACGAAGCCGGATATCAACTTAACCCAACATGGCTGTCCAAACGAAATGCAAACAATTTTGAGTCTATTGCGGCCAACCGATCTAGTGCTACCGCTGGCATTAAGGCTCTAATTATTGGAAAGGAAGCTCCGGGTTATCATCATCGCACACATTTACTGGGCATGGATCAGTGGAATGCTTCGCTATACGATGTCGGAATTGGTTACGTCGAGTGTAAAGGTGCCAAACCTTATGAAAGTTATTTAGTTGTTATCATAGCCAAGCACGACTGGTAGATAAATGAAAGGTAATTTGGGGAGTATCAGCAATTAATCGACGCAGGGTATTCAATTTTTACTGAAAAGTCATACCTTTGCATATGATAAAATCCATGACAGGATATGGCACGGCTTCCGCTGATAACGGTAAAGTTAAATATAGTGTCGAAATAAAGTCCTTAAATTCAAAATTCCTTGAATTAAATCTTCGCTTGCCCAAAGTTGTTTCGGACAAAGAATTGACCCTGCGCACTGAGAGCAGTAAACTTATTGAGCGTGGTAAAGTGAACATGAATGTAACTGTTGAATACACGGATCAAACGGCGAAGGCATCTTCTATTAATGCTGATTTACTCAAAAAATATTACAGTCAATTGCAGCAGATCGCTTTGGAACTTAACGATACCAATGTCAATCTGTTTGAACTGGCGTTAAATATGCCTGAGGTAATTACCAATAATGATGATTCCGTTGATGACGAAGAATCCAAAGTATTGATGGATGCTTTCTATGATGCGGTCAAACGTTTTACTACATTTCGTGAAGACGAGGGTAATGTGCTTGCTGGAGATTTAAAGAAGCGCGCGGAGCTTATTTTAACTTACCTTGGAGAAGTAGAGGCCTTAGAAGTAGAACGTATTCCTTTGATCAGACAGCGTATTGAACAATTTTTAAATGATACGGTGGGTAAAGATAATGTGGATCAGAACCGATTTGAACAGGAGTTGGTTTACTACATTGACAAATTGGATGTGACCGAAGAAAAAGTCCGATTGCGCGCCCATTGCAATTACTTTTTAAAGGCATTTGATTCTGCGGATTCAAACGGGAAAAAATTGGGATTTATTTCACAAGAAATGGGGCGGGAGATCAATACCTTAGGTTCCAAAGCTAACCATGCCGGCATTCAACAGATCGTGGTCAGAATGAAAGAAGAATTGGAAAAAATAAAAGAGCAATTGCTCAACGTATTATAAGAATGAGCGGTAAATTAATTATATTCTCGGCACCATCGGGAGCTGGAAAAACGACAATAGTAAGAGATCTTTTAAGTAAACACGGTGATAAGATTGAATTTTCCATTTCAGCAAGTACACGTGATCCAAGAGGGCAGGAGGTAAATGGAAAGGACTACTATTTTATGTCGAAAGAAGAATTTTTGCATAAGGTAGCAAAACAGGAGTTTATCGAATTTGAGGAAGTATATTCAGGGACTTTCTATGGTACTTTGCGTTCAGAAATTGAGCGTATTTGGAAAGAAGGTAAACATGTTATTTTTGATATCGACGTTGTCGGTGGATTACGTTTGAAATCAAAATTCCCAGAACAGGCAATTTCTATTTTCGTACAACCGCCATCATTGGAGGTGCTTAAGGAGCGTTTGACAGGACGTGGAACGGATTCGGAAGAAAAGCTGAAAGAGCGTTTTGCGAAAGCAGAATTGGAACTTACCTATGCCAATAAATTTGATGTCATATTGAACAATTTTGATTTAGCTACAGCATGTGCCGATGCGGAAGAAATTGTCATGGGATTTATCAATAAATAAGTTCATGCGAAAGATTGGTTTGTTTTTTGGTTCTTTTAATCCGGTGCATATAGGGCATTTGATTATAGCTAACTATATGGCCAATTTTACTGGACTTGACGAAGTTTGGTTTGTGGTCTCTCCACAGAATCCATTTAAAAAGAAGTCCACCTTAGCAGACCCTTATGACCGTTTGGAAATGCTAAATCTGGCTTTGGAAGACTGTGATCATTTGAAAGTAAGTGACATTGAATTCCATTTGCCAATACCATCGTATACCATCGATACCTTAACGCATCTTAGCGAGAAATATCCAAACCGGGAATTTGTGCTACTTATGGGACAAGACAATTTGGAATCGCTGGAAAAGTGGAAGAATGCGGATATTATCTTGCGTGATTACCAGATTTATGTTTATCCTAGACCAGGGTTCGATAATGAAAAATTTAAAGATCATCCCGCTATCACGATGACCGACACCCCACTAATGGAATTATCCTCTACCTTTTTGCGAAATGCAATCAAGGAAAACAAGAATATTCAATTCTTTACACCTAAAAAGGTGATTGAATTTATTGATAAGAAAGGTTTATATTCTTGATATAAATGGAAGTAAATGAAGCATGATATCCCCGGGTTTTATTAAATCCGGGGATTTTTGTTTGTAGCTATCTCAAGAAAATATTAAGGAATAATTTTTTGCAGGAATAATATTTCACTTTTAAGCTCAGATAAGACGATCTTTAATGAATAATTAAAATAGCCTGGAAATAAAAGCAATCATTCGTGAGAACCTGTTTTTTTACCTATCAGGCTTGTTTAGTTAGCGGTATGAGTCTCAAGTTTAATTCTGGGCTTTTTGGGGAGGTTTATGATAGAGAAAAATATATTAATTCGTATGCTATGAGAAAAATCGTTTTATTGTTTATGTGTTTCGTGTATTGGGGGACCGGTTTGGCACAGACGGATAGTGCGGATGACAATAGTCTTTTTATAGATCCTGCTGCTATTGAGCTGCGGAGCAAAATGACCATACCGCCTTACGGTTTGGACAAAGTAAAAGCATTAATTTCAACAATAATCCCCGAAGAAGATAAGGAAACAACAGATGCGGGAATAAATGCGATTTCAGCCGTTGATTTTAAAAAGCTAACGCTGCGTGAAAAGTTCACCTATACCATGATTCATGCCGAGCTATATGCGCAAAATTGTGCTATACCCGAGTACCAGACACAGATCGACAAAAAAATATTTGCTACATTATTGGACGGCTTTAATGAATCCTCTTGGTCGCAAAGACAGACTGATTTTTTGCAGGAAAATAGGGATTCGGTGATGAAGCTTATTCAGGAATCTGTTGTCCGGAGCAAACGGATGGGGGTAAATTATAAGCATGCCATAGTGGAGATTAATGGCTGGCAGATGATCCCTTTTATTGTTGATTATGCCAAGAAAACACCAAAGGATAAAGATGCATTGACGTTGCTGTTATTACTGATGAAACGTGGTGAATACAGTGAATTTATAAAATCCAGTTCATTTAAAAAGTTGTATGGAGAGGACAGTAATTATTATTCGTATCTAAATTACAACAAAGAAAATGAGGCGCTGATCTTTAGTCGGGCGCTTAAATATTACGATGAGAAAAAAAGCAAGTAGTGCAGTTGGATTTTTAGTATTCGAAACGTCAAATTTGTATTATAACAAACGGCAAGGAGAATGAGGAAATTATTCTATTTGATAGGATTGATTGTTTTACATCTCCAATGTGAAGCCCAAGCTGGAAACTATATCCAAATTCCAGCTGGAGACTATCATTTGGGCGATACAGCAAGCTTAGATAATCCCAAAAGAACAGTGCATATCGAATCGTTCTGGATCTCGAAATTTGAGCTGACGAATGCCGAATTTGAAAAATTCGTTCAGGCAACGGGTTACAAGACATTAGCAGAACGCTACCATAATGCCATGGTCTTTGAGCCTGGCCTGGCGGAGTTTCGCTGGTTGCAGGATAGTACGGCCTATTGGCGCTTTCCGAATGGTGTAATTCGTGGCGGAATTGCGGCCAAGATGGATCACCCAGTTACCTGTATCTCTTATAAAGATGTGCTGGCCTATTGTACATGGGCAAATTGTAGATTGCCATCTTTTGATGAGTGGGAGGTGGCAGCTAGAGCCGGAAGCGAAGACTATTATTTTGAAGGTTTCAGTAAAGAGAATATGGGCGATTATGCAAATGTATGGCATGGTAGAGATCATTTGAAAGCTGATTATTCCGATGGTTATCTCTATACTTCTCCGGTCGGAAAATTCAAACCCAATCCATGGGGACTTTATGATATCTTTGGTAATGTATTTGAATTTTGCACCGGAAAGCTCGAAAGAGATGGCGACCGCTCTATTGCACATGCCCGTGGAGGGTCCTGGTGGTGTAGTAAAAATAGCTGTGCCGCTTTTAATACCGTATATATAGGTTCAGTTAGTCCCAATGCATCTTTTAGTAATCTGGGATTTAGAATTGTAAAAAAAGCCTTTACTCCTGAGAATAAAGACTTTTAAAACAAACTCATCGTAAAGATTGACTTTTATCTTCCCATCCAGCCACCATCGACTGTTAGGATGGTTCCATGAACATAATCGGAAGCTTTTGAAGCGAGGAATACAGCTGGCCCCTTAAAATCTTCTGGAGTTCCCCAACGTCCTGCAGGTATACGGTCCAAAATGGACTTTGAGCGTTCGGGATCGTCTCTCAGAGCCTCGGTATTATCCGTGGCGATATACCCCGGAGCAAACCCGTTTACGTTGACACCTTTGGAAGCCCACTCATTTGCAAAAGCCTTTACCATGGATCCTACGGCACCTTTTGAAGCGGCATATCCTGGAACATTGATGCCACCTTGGAAAGTTAATAAAGAGGCTGTAAATACGATTTTTCCAGTTCCACGTGAAATCATGTCCTTTCCAATCTCGCGCGTCAATATAAACTGTGCATTTTGATTGATTTCGATGATTTCATCCCAGTATTCATCAGGATGCTCAGCGGCAGGTTTTCGAAGTATATTTCCGGCATTATTAAAAAGGATATCAATCGCAGGATGCGCTGATTTTACCTTTTCAATAAACGCGTAAAGCGCTGTCCGTTTGGCGAAATCACACTGGTAGGCATAGAAATTTCTGCCTAATGCTTTTACGGATTTTTCTACTGCGGAGCCTTCAATTTCCAATGACGCCGAAACGCCTATAATATCTGCCCCAGCTTCAGCCAATGCTTCGGCAATTGCCTTGCCAATTCCCCTTTTGCAGCCTGTTACCAAGGCTACTTTCCCACTTAAGTCAAAAGATTGCAGTATGGACATTATTTTGAATATTTTATTGTTAATGGTTGATCTAAATTGTTTTTGAATGTTTTTACATAAGACTGCCATTGCTCAAAATTCCCTATTTTGCCAGCTTTATTGAACGCAGCACCCGCAAAATAAACTAAGGGTTTATCATTTTTGACGGTGGTTGCCAGTAAAAATTGTTTTGGGCTATCTTTGAACACATACTTTACTTTTGGTAAAATAACGGCTGTTCCTGTAATTTTATCTCCTTCTGCAGGCTCCCAATAGGCTAAAATGCCATTCTTTACATCATTTAGAATTTGAGGTTTTTCCTCTTTTCTTTTAGCGATCCCCACAACAATTGGCGTAGCGGCAGCGGTTGTGTTTTTGATGGAATAGCTTATCTTGTTCAATTGACTCCCAGCGTCTAAAGAAACTGTTTTTTCGACTTGTAGCTGTTGACCCTTTACATTTTCCGGTTCATAAATAAGTTTGAATGTGGATCGTAGCGGACCATTGTCCAAGACCTCGTATTGACGATAATGCTTATGGTAAACGACCTGTTCGTCAATGAATGGCGTTGCATCGCCGACACCTAAGGTTTGTCCGACGGAATAATAATCTAATCCTTTGCCATGATCGGCATGATAGTCCCCAGTTTTATACCATTCGTCAACAATAAGATCATTGCTACGTTTTGCCCAGAAATCAAAACCTTGTGCATCCTCAGAGCTGCCTTCTAAAGCTTTTCCATAGGCTCTAAACGCTGCAATATCGTTTTCCCATGCAAAGTCATCTTTTCGTTCAGGGACGTATCTCGCATAAGTCTTTGGAGTGACAGTTGCGGGTTTATTTCCATTAACCCCAAAGGTTGTTGAGCTTCTAGGAGCAACGGTTATTTGAATCAAAATATTTTGTGCCGTCGGTTTTCCTAGTTTTTCAAGCTGATAGGCCAGTTCCTTTTTATCCTTGTCCACAATAGTAAATACACTGTTTTTTAATGCGAAGTGTTTTTCAAATGTGGTATAAGGGATACTGATCAACTCTGTTCTTGCGCTAGCGGAAGAGTTGTTTACAGTAATGGTTTTGTTGTTCTGCGCAAAAGCAACCGTTGAAAGCCCTAGCGCTAAACTCAATACGAGTGCTTTTTTCATATTACTTCAATTCTGTGATGGCACATTTGTCCATATCATCATAATCTAAATTTTCACCTGCCATTCCCCATATAAATGTATAATTGGACGTTCCAGCTCCTGAGTGAATTGACCATGGCGGTGAAATTACAGCCTGATCGTTGTGTATCCAAATATGGCGGGTTTCATCGATAGGTCCCATAAAATGTGATACAGCCTGACCTTCAGGTAATTCAAAGTAGAAATAGACTTCCATACGACGATCGTGGGTGTGGGATGGCATTGTATTCCATACAGATCCGGGTTTTAACTCAGTCATGCCCATCTGTAATTGGCAGGTTTGTACCACTTTGTTCAATAACATCTGGTTGATCGTACGGTGGTTGGCAGTTTCCAATGAACCCAATTCTAGTTTATTCGCATCTTCTTTCGTTACCTTTTTAGTTGGATAGCTGCAATGTGCAGGTGTAGAGTTTAAATAGAATTTTGCTGGTTTTGCAGCATCCTGGCTTGAAAAATAAACTTCCTGAGCACCTTGACCGATATAAAGGGCTTCTTTGGTATTGAGATCATAAATAATGCCGTCAACTTCGACTTGACCGTTCCCACCGACATTGATAATACCCAACTCTCTTCTAGAAAGGAAGTAAGGTTCTTTTAATAATGCGGGAATGGTGTCTAATTTGATTTTTGAGCTTACAGGCATTGCTCCACCGGCCATATAGCGATCGTAGTGGGTATAGACAAAATTAATTTTGTCTGCTTCAAAAACTGTTTCAATTAGAAAATTCTCCCTTAATCCTTGTGTATCTAAAGTTTTGTATTCCTTTGGCCCTATTGCATAGCGGGATTCAAAATTAATGCTCATAACTGAATTATTATTTTTGTTTGAATGCTAAATTTAGGGCTAATATTTGTCAATTGCGATACAATCTTACGCAAACGATGTCGTAGTGATCGGTTGGTTTTCCGAAAGCGGTAGCAACTTTAAGATAATCGACATGGCTATTATGACTGCAATATACTTCGACCAAATTCTACTTAATAACAGTTTTTAACCAATTTTTAAACAGTAATCAGTCAGTATTCCTTCAGTGTTCACTGAATGATCACTGAACAAGCACTGAACGAGCACTGAACAAGCACTGTCAAAACATCGAATTTGGTCACCATCTGATCCTCATTTGATGCGCCCAAATCTCATCGCTCTTTTCCGACTTCCATGTGTTCGTTTGAACCGCTGTTTTCCACAGTTGCTTTTACTGTTTGGCGTCCTAATGTGCGGCCTTTGCAGATAATAATTACCTGTTGTGTCAATATTATTTACATCTCGGTTTCAGATTTACTAACTTCGTGTATGGTAAAGAAGAAATTCCCATATTCTAAACGCATAAACACGGACCGAGAGGACTGGGGGTCCCTTATGACCATCTAAAAAGCAAATTATTTACATATGAAACCCAATATTTTAGTTGTTAACGATGACGGTATTACAGCGCCAGGTATTAAGGTGCTGTTGGAAGAGATGCAGAAAATCGGAAATGTAGTTGTCGTTGCTCCTGATTCGGCACAATCTGGAATGGGGCATGCCATTACACTTGGTAGGCCACTACGTTTGGATAAAATCAATTTATATGAAGGGGTTGAAATGTACCAGTGTTCAGGAACGCCAGTAGATTGTGTAAAACTTGCTGTAAATAAAGTTTTTAAAGGGCAAAAGCCTGATATATGTGTATCGGGGATCAATCATGGGCTCAACAATTCAATCAATGTTTTATATTCCGGTACGATGTCTGCTGCGGTAGAGGGGGCCATTGAAGGGATTCCTTCTGTGGGGTTTTCGCTTGACAATTTTTCTCACGATGCGGATTTTAGCTATTGCAGACCCTACGTGATTTCTATTGCCGAGCAGGTGCTGGCTAACGGTCTCCCTAAAAATACATTGCTGAATGTTAATTTTCCCCAAACAGCAGGTTTTAAAGGTATTAAAATTTGCCGACAGGCAGGAGGACATTGGGTAGAAGAATTTGATGAACGTATTGATCCACACAATCGTGATTATTATTGGACAACGGGTAAATTTGTCTTGCAGGACAGAGGAGAAGATACCGATAGTTTTGCATTGGCCAATGGTTATGTATCTGTCGTTCCGACACAGTTCGATATGACGGCACATCACGCCATTCCAGAATTGAATTCATGGAGCTTTGATCATTTGGGAAATACAAGGGGAGGCGATAAACGTGAAAAATAATAGCTGGATCGGATTGGGTATCGGTATTGTATCTCCAGTATTGGCTTATATTTTAGTACGTTTTACGGATCTTGAACTTCATTTTTTACCCGAGAAGCCTATGGCCATCTACACTATAGCTGTATTGGTTAATTTAGTGCTTTTACGTTTTGCGTATCGATCGGGGAAAGATCACCTGGGAAAAGGAATTATTGCAAGTACTTTTTTGGCTATGATACTATACCTGATCACGCATAGAATTACAGTTTGATTAAAATTCATAAACCCCATCTGACCGACGGGAAAAATTTTGTACAACATGAAATTAACATTAGGATTTTCTCCATGTCCAAACGATACATTTATTTTTGATGCATTGATTCATCATAAGATAGATACCAAAGGACTGGATTTTGAGGTGGAATATCAAGATGTGGAGACCTTGAACCTGAAAGCTTTTCAAGGCGATCTTGACATTACCAAGCTGAGCTATCATGCCTTTGCCTACGCTGTTGAAGATTATGAGTTGCTCGATGCAGGGAGTGCTTTAGGATTTGGTGTAGGGCCTATGCTGATTACGAAGGATCCGAAATTAGCAAAATTGCTGCAGCAAAAATTAGATCGGGCCGAAAGTTTAGATGGGTTTGATCAATTGAAAGTAGGGTATCCAGGGAAATATACCACGGCTAATTTTTTGTTAAGCCTGGCATTCCCCGAATTAAAAAATAAAGTAGAACTTGTTTTTTCGGATATTGAAGGAGCTTTACTGGATGGATCCATCGACTTAGGGTTGATTATTCATGAAAATAGGTTCACCTATGCCGAAAAAGGACTGCATAAGGTGGTGGATCTGGGTGAGTATTGGGAGAAGACGACAAAATTTCCGATTCCTCTTGGAGGAATTGTCGTAAAACGTAGTCTGCCACAAGAAGTGAAGGAGACGTTGAATACGATTTTGAAAGAAAGTGTAGAATTTGCATTTGCCAATCCGAAATCTGGGCTTGAATTCATTCGTGCACATGCACAGGAAATGAGTGAAGAGGTGATGTACAAGCATATTGAACTTTATGTCAATAAATATTCAGTAGCATTGGGGCTTGAAGGACGTGATGCAATTACGAAGATGTTTGAAAAGGCACAGGAACTGGGATTCATTCCGCATTCAGACCGTAAGTTGTTTTTATCATAAATTGACTGTCGGTTTAAAGCTCATATTGCTCAGAAAAACTTCACGTCAAGATGGCGTAAAAGGGGATAAATAGGTAGAGGATTCTTGCAGGCTGTAAGGAACTGACATTTTCAATAAAAATAACGTAAAAAAAATGGATGTAAGCTGTTAGATATCATATCTAATAACTAAATTTGCCCGATTAGTGTCAAATTGTCTGCAATTTTACTTTGGAGTCATTATTGTACAAAATCTTAAGTTGAGATAGAAAAAAAATTATGTTAAAGTTTTTAAGTAAATTATTTGGAAGTAAATCCGAGAGAGATATCAAGGGAATTCAGCCTGTGGTAGACCAAATCAAAGCTGAATATGAGAAGCTTTCAAATCTAACCAATGACGAGTTACGTGCCAAGACCGTTGATTTCAAAGAAAGAATTAAAAATTACCTAGCCGATATTGACCAAGAAATTGACACGCTTAAAAAAGAAGCGGATCAAGACGAGGACGATATGGCAAAGAAAACTTCTATTTACGAGCAAGTGGACAAATTGTCCAAAGACCGTGACAAGAAGTTGGAAGAGGTATTGAAGGATATTTTGCCGGAGGCATTTGCCGTGGTAAAAGAAACTTCAAGACGTTTGACAGAAAACGAAGAATTAGAAGTTACTGCCAACGATTTTGACAGAGAATTGGCTGTTTACAAATCAAACGTTATCATCAATGGTGATAAGGCGATTTGGAAAAACAAATGGATGGCTGCAGGTACTGAGGTCACTTGGAACATGGTACACTATGATGTCCAATTAATCGGTGGTATTGTATTGCACAGTGGTAAAATTGCCGAGATGGCAACCGGTGAGGGTAAAACGTTGGTAGGAACATTACCGACCTATCTAAATGCTCTTTCTGGTCAAGGCGTACACATTGTAACGGTGAATGATTACCTTGCTCGTCGTGACTCGGAGTGGAATGCTCCGTTATTTGAGTTCCATGGGCTATCTGTTGACTGTATTGATAAACATCAGCCGAATTCCCCGCAACGTCGTAAAGCTTATCAATCGGATATCGTATATGGTACGAATAACGAGTTTGGTTTCGATTATCTACGTGATAATATGGTTCAGACTCCGGACGCATTGGTGCAAGGAAAATTACACTTTGCCATGGTCGATGAGGTTGACTCCGTATTGATTGATGATGCCCGTACACCATTGATTATCTCAGGTCCGATTCCTCGTGGCGATGAACACGAATTCTACCAATTAAAACCACGTATCGAGCGTTTGGTGCATGTACAGAAAGCGTACATCAATACCGTCTTGAATGATGCTAAAAAAGCGCTGGCGGCAGGTGATTCTGACGTTGAAGGCGGCGGTTTGGCATTATTAAGAGCGTACAGAGGTTTGCCTAAAAATAAAGCATTAATCAAGTTCTTAAGCGAAGGCGCTAATCGTTCGATCTTACAAAAAGTAGAAAACTACTATATGCAAGAGCAAAATAAAAATATGCCTAAAGTAGATGCAGAACTTTATTTTGTGATTGATGAAAAGAACAACCAAGTAGAATTGACAGAAAAAGGTATCGAGTTGATTACAGCAACAGGCGAAGATCCTTCATTCTTTATTTTACCGGATGTTGGTACTGAGATTGCCGAAATTGAAAAGTCTTCGTTGACTTTGGAAGAAAAGGCAGCTCAGAAAGAAGATATGTTGCGCGATTATTCGATTAAAGCAGAGCGTATCCACTCGATCAACCAGTTGTTAAAAGCATATACCTTGTTTGAAAATGATGTTGAATATATCGTTGATGAAGGTAAAGTGAAAATTGTCGATGAGCAAACAGGTCGTATCATGGATGGCCGTCGTTACTCAGATGGTTTGCACCAGGCGATCGAAGCAAAGGAGAATGTGAAAGTAGAAGATGCGACACAAACTTACGCAACGATTACATTGCAAAATTACTTCCGCATGTACCACAAACTTTCGGGTATGACGGGTACAGCGTCGACAGAGGCCGGTGAGCTTTGGGAAATTTACAAATTGGATGTGGTAGAAATTCCGACAAATCGTGGAATCCAACGTGATGATCGTCAAGATTTGATCTATCGTACGGCCCGTGAAAAATACAATGCTGTAGCTGAAGAAATCCAACGATTGACAGAGCAGGGACGGCCAGTATTGGTCGGTACCACATCGGTTGAAATTTCGGAGTTATTGAGCCGTATGCTTCAATTACGTAAGATCAAGCATAACGTATTAAATGCGAAGTTACACCAAAAAGAAGCTGATATCGTCGCTGAAGCTGGACGCCCAGGACAAGTAACCATCGCGACGAATATGGCTGGTCGTGGTACGGATATTAAATTGACCGAAGAAGTTAAAAAAGCTGGTGGTCTTGCCATTATCGGTACCGAAAGACACGAATCTCGTCGTGTTGACCGTCAGTTACGTGGTCGTGCCGGTCGTCAGGGAGATCCAGGTTCTTCGCAATTCTTCGTTTCTTTGGAAGATAACTTAATGCGCTTATTCGCTTCAGAGAGAATCTCTAACATCATGGTGAAAATGGGTGTTGAAGAGGGCGAGGTGATGCAACATAGTATGTTGACTAAATCCATCGAACGCGCACAGCGTAAAGTGGAGGAGAATAACTTCGGTATCCGTAAACGTCTATTGGAATACGATGATGTAATGAACTCCCAACGTACCGTAATTTATTCGAAACGTAAAAATGCTTTGTTTGGAGAACGTTTAGACGTGGATTTGAACAACATGATTTTTGATGTTGCAGAAGAAATTGTCGTTGAAGCAAAAGAGCAAGGTAATTACGAAGATTTCCAAATCGAAGTAATCCGTATTTTTGCGATCACACCAGAAATTACAGCAGAAGAATTTGCACAGGGTAAAATTGAAGGCTTGACTGATCGTCTATTTGAGCATGCAATTAACGCTTACCACCATAAAATTGAGGCCGTTGGTGCTTTGACAGTTCCTGTATTGAATAATGTGTATGCGGAAAGAGGTCAGATCGTCGAAAATGTCGTTATTCCATTTACGGATGGTATCCGTGGCATTCAAGTTTCGGCGAATTTGAAAAAAGCCATCGAAAGCAACGGTAAAGAAGTTTTCAAATCTTTTGAAAAAGGAATCGTATTGGCATTAATCGATGAGGCTTGGAAAGAGCACCTGCGTGAAATGGATGATTTGAAACAATCGGTTCAAAATGCTGTTTATGAACAAAAGGATCCGATTATCATTTATAAAATGGAGGCATTTGATTTGTTTAAATCGATGTTGGCTTCAATGAATAAGGATGTCGTTAGCTTTATTTTCAAAGGAGAGATCCCTGGTCAAGAACCGACTTCTATGCAAGCGAGACAAGTACAGCAGGCTCCAGTAAAAACGATTGAAACGAAAGCTGAATTGGCTTCGCCTACAGGTGTGAGTGAGGAGGATGTGAATGAAGGTCCAAAAGAACCTGTTCGTAACGAGAATACTGTTGGACGCAATGACGAATGTCCTTGTGGTTCAGGAAAAAAATATAAAAATTGCCACGGCGCAAATAACTAATCGATAAGAAAGGTTAAACTATGCTGAAGAGAGGATTGATTTTCATACATGCACTTGTGTTGTTTGCGCTAGTTCAGGTAAACGCACAAGAAAAAGGTGGAGTAATTGTAACCAAAGATTCATTGATTACACAGCTTCAAAATTTCAGGGCAGCTATGGGGATCAATCCTGTCGAAAGCAAAGCGACAGTAGTTCCTGCTAAACCCGTTGTCCGCTCAGCGGCGACGCGGGTCAAAGTAAGGGGATTCCGTGTACAGATCTTTGCTGGATCGAATCGGAATCAGGCATTTTCGGAGCAGACACGTTTCCGAAGTATGTATAAAGATATTGATACCTATATCACCTATGATGAACCCAATTATCGCGTCAAGGTAGGTGATTTTAGAAGTCGCTCTGAAGCAAATGCCTTCATGCGTGAATTACGTCAATATTTTAGCAACGTCTTTGTTTTTTCAGAGAACGTTTTTGTATATCAATAAATCAATCAACCTCATGGCAAGTACGAAAGAAAAAGTCCTGGCCTTAGCTCATCAATATTTTGAAGATACGGTTTCCAACCGTAGACATCTTCATCAGAATCCTGAACTTTCCTTCGAAGAATACAATACCTCGGCATTTGTAAAAAAGCAATTGGATGAATTGGGAATTCCTTATGAGGCTAAAGCTGATACGGGGATTGTCGCTTTAATCAAAGGTGACCTACCCTCAGATGAAGTTATCGCGTTGCGCGCAGATATGGATGCTTTACCAATTCAAGAAGTGGAGGGGCGTTCATATGGTTCCAACACCCCAGGAGTGATGCATGCCTGTGGCCATGATGTACATACCTCCTCACTTTTGGGGACAGCTAAAATATTGAATAGCCTAAAAGCCGAATTTGGAGGAACGATCAAATTGATCTTCCAGCCTGGCGAAGAGCGCTTGCCAGGAGGAGCTTCCTTAATGATCAAAGCGGGCGCTTTGCAGAATCCTGCCCCCTCAGCCATAATAGGTCAGCATGTGATGCCCCTTATTGAGGTAGGCAAGGTTGGTTTCCGTGAGGGAAAATATATGGCTTCCTGCGATGAACTGTTTATGACAGTCAAAGGCAGGGGCGGGCATGGTGCGCACCCGCATCAAAATATTGATCCAATTGTTATTACAGCACAGATCATTACCGCTTTGCAGCAGATTGCTAGTCGTTTTGCAGATCCACGTACACCGACTGTGCTATCTTTTGGAAAGATTATGGCCAACGGAGCTACAAATATTATTCCTGACCAGGTTTATCTGGAAGGTACATTTCGCACATTTGATGAGGAGTGGCGTGCTGAAGCACATGCGCGCATGGTAAAGATTGCTGTGAGCATTGCTGAAAGTATGGGAGCGACTTGTGAATTTGAAGTCCGTAAGGGCTATCCTTTTCTAATCAATGAGCCCCAATTGACTAAAAGTGCACGGACATTTGCAGAAGAGTATCTCGGTAAGGAAAATGTGGTAGACTTAGATCTATGGCCTGCCGCGGAGGATTTTTCCTATTATTCACAAGAAATTAATGCTTGTTTCTATCGTTTGGGTACAGGTAATGCAGCACGTGGTATCTCTTCAGCTGTCCATACGCCGACCTTTGACGTGGATGAGACTTCTTTGGAGATTAGTACGGGGTTGATGGCATACATTACCTTGCGTAGGCTCGGTTATTAAATTATATATGTCATCTCATCACATTGTTCGAGAGAATCAGGAACCTGCATTACTGATTGAAGACCTTTTCCTCATCGACGAAGAGGGCTTGGGGCAGCTGCTGGAATGGAGCCCCACAATTGTCATTGAGGCGGAAACCATCGATTTATTGGATGCGCGTGGTTATAAGTTCGATATCGTTTTTACAAAAAAATCCATTAACGATTCACAGGAAAATTTAAAGATCATTTCCTATGATAATGATTTTCTAAAGACGGCTATAGAATACCTGATAGCACATCAATACAAAGCGGTGAATATCCTGACTGATCAGCTTGATGTGGCTTATTACCAGCCCTATCTGGAGCAGATTAATATTGTGCTTATCTCTAAAGGAGTTCGCTATTGTTTTGTGACAACAGGCTTCACCAAATGGAAGCCTACAGGGGAAAGAATCCGAATTGAGGGGCTTGATGCTGATGAAAAAAACACGCACGAAGGCTTGATTAAGATCAATGACAACGAATACGAAATGGAAAAAGACGGCTTATTTGTCCTTAAATTTTCCCATATAAAATACATTTTAATAGGAGAAAAGATTGCATGATAACAATAGAATTGGCAGAACAAAGCGATATCAGAAGCATTTCAAATATGGCGCATAGTATTTGGCCTGTTACTTATGGAGAGATACTTTCACAAGATCAAATTGACTTTATGCTCGAAAAAAGCTATACCGTTGAGGGACTTGCAGAAAGTATGGTTAATGGCCAATTTTTTTATGTCTTGAAAGAAGATGGTATCGGTCAGGGATTTATTGCCTTGCGAACTCTTGAGGATCGTGTACGTATTGAAAAGCTCTATTTGATGCCCAATGTGCAAGGAAAAGGCTTCGGAAAGGCGCTGATAGACTTCGCTTCAGAAAAAACCATCTTAAAGGGTAAAGGGATTCTTGAATTGAACGTAAATAGAAATAACCCTGCTTACCATTTCTATTTGAAGCAGGGCTTTGAGATCATTGAAACGATTGATATTCCTTATTATGATTATGTTCTAAACGATTATGTCATGCAAAAAGAAGTAAAAGCTTAGGCCTGTCGCCTAATCTTTTAGTTTTTCGACCCGTGAAGGTGTTTGTTTGCCTGTTACAATTCCGGAGGTGCCTATGGCGATCGCTTCTATACTGGAAATGATATTCTGAACATTCAATGTAGACACTTCATCTTTTACGGTATGGTAATATTCATCCTTATCCATTTGGGATGTTGAAAATGAATGCGCAGGCACACCTTTGGCTGCCAATACCGCATTATCGCTTCGATAAAAGAGATTTTGTTTGGTATATGGATCAGGATAGAATCGGAAATTTGTATTTTTTAAATTTTCCTGCATTAATTCACCAAGATTCGACTGATCGTATCCTGTAATATACACTGTATTGGGACCGAATTTGGAATCTTTTCCGATCATTTCCATATTGATCATAGTGACTACCTGGTCAGCATTGATGTGGTTGGAAAAATATTTTGAGCCATACATGCCCAGTTCTTCTGCCGTAAAAGGGACGAAAATAAGGGTCCTTTCATTATTATTTTGTTTTTTGTAGTAATCTGCCAGGGTTAACATTGCGGTCACACCTGAGGCATCGTCATCGGCGCCATTGGCAATAGAATCTTGGCCTACTGCCTGAAGGATGCCAATATGATCGTAATGTCCCGAAAAGATAACGTATTCGTTCGGTTTACTTTTCCCGGGGATTATTCCTGCCACGTTAAACAAGGGGAAATTTTGAAGCTTCCGTTCAATATGAATTTGAAAAGTTTGGGGTTTCTCCGCTGTTAAAAGGTAGACAATTGATGGTTTTTGTTTGGAGGGGTCCTCTATAAATTTAGGAGAGTTGAGCATTTGACCAAAACGCACAAAATAGCTTTCAAAGGAGGGGTCTACCAATACAAGTGTATTTTCTTTGGCTAGAGAATGTTCTCTAAATACTTTCGCAAAATCATCGCCCGATTTTATTTCGACGATGTTAAGGCTACTTCGATTATCCCACTGTAAATCAACGTGGTTTCCAAGTGAAATAACATGGTCAGCTGGGATCAGCTGCTTATTGATGGTTGCGGATTTGCTTACCGGAGAGATTTTATCCAATTGGAATGTTTGCCTGTAATTTTGTTCTGCGTAGGGGCTAAGGCCTATTCTCTTCATTTCGGCAGCGATAAAATCTGCAGCTGGTTCGATGTCTTTTGTCAAAGCCGATCTCCCACGCATATCGTCAGCGGCTAGGGTATTGAGTATGCGGCTCACATCTTGGCGTTCCTGCTCGGAAATAACTTGCTGTCCATAGCTTACTGCCGAGAGTGCAAGTAAAGATATAGACAGTATAATTTTAGGTATTGAATTCATATAAAGCTTAGTAAAGTCTGGGTGAAGATAAGGAAAATTCTACAAGCGAATTGTGCAGACAATAAACTTCCTAAAATGATCCATTTCAAATGATCCGATGACAGGCAAAACCCATCTAAGATTTCTAATGCCGTTAATACACTAAAAATTGAGGCTACTCTTAGCAACATCGACTGATTTTGAGCATCCAGGAAAGCGAACACTTTCGGAAAAAATGTAGTATATTTGACTATTAAATTGTTTGAAAATGAAAGAAGTATCTGTACAAGAATTAAAGAATAAAATCGATAACAACGAAGATTTTCAGTTGATAGACGTTCGTGAATCCTTTGAGTATGAAGTATCCAATTTAAATGGATTGAATATTCCACTTTCAGGTATACTGATCGAAGCTGATAAGATTGCGAAAGATAAACCTGTTATCGTACAATGCCGTTCTGGAAAACGTTCTGCACAGGCGATTATGTTATTGGAACAACAGGGTTTTGACAATCTTGCAAATTTAAAAGGCGGAATTTTAGCTTGGAAAGAGGAAATCGATCCAGAGTTAGACGTTTATTAAGATGAAAAATTTGGAGCATCAGACTAAGCAAGCTTTCTTGTTTAGTCTTGCTTTTTATAGCGTAGCTATTTTAGCGCGATTATTTAACCTTGGTATATTCCCCATATTAGGTAGCCTTTCCATTCTATTGTCTCTCCTATGGGTAATATTGGTTCTACGGGAAATCATGCTTTCGAGGACAATTTCTAACACAGAAAGGATGCTGATGGCTTTGACGATTGTTTTATTAAACATTGTTGGTGGAGCATTCTATTTCTTTGGCGGATGGAGACAGCGGGTATTGGGATTAATAAAAAAGTGATATGTTAAAGTATTTTTTTCTAAATATAGTGTTGAGTTTGGCTATTGTATTTTTAGTTTACAGTGGTTTTGAAGGGTATAAGGCCGGCAACATGCTGGTAACGGGATTATCCATCGCCTTTTTGGTGGTTTTGATCTATCTCCGTGTTGTTTTAAGCAAACGGGTTCGATCACTTATTCAGCAAAAAGAAAGCGGTAAACAACAACTTATTACAAAACAAAAGAAGAAGTAATAAAAAAAGCCTGCTNNAGCAGGCTTTTTTTATTACTTCACAAATGGTGGTTTTGTTACTTTTGCTTTTATTTTTTGATTACGGATCAGAATGAAGATCTCGGTGCCGTCTTTTGAAAAGGCTGTGTCCACATAACCTAAACCGATTGATTTTTTCAATGTTGGTGATTGTGTACCTGAAGTCACACGTCCAATTACATTTCCATCAGCATCAACAATTTCGTAATCATGACGAGGAATGCCTCTGTCAATCATTTCGAAACCAACGAGCTTTTTCTTTAGACCAGCTTCTTTTTCCGCTTTAAGCGCCGCAGAATTCACAAAGTCTTTTGTAAACTTCGTTACCCAGCCTAAACCGCCTTCTAAAGGAGAGGTATTATCGTCGATGTCATTTCCGTATAGGCAGAAACCCATTTCTAGACGTAAAGTATCACGGGCACCTAAACCAATAGGTTTGATTCCATAAGCTTTACCGGCTTCGAAAATAGCATCCCATACTTTTTGGGCATCTTCATTGGCCACATAGATTTCAAAACCTCCAGCTCCCGTATATCCTGTTGCAGAAACCAACACATTCTCTACGCCCGCAAATGTACCTTTTGCAAAGGTATAGTATTCCATTGGAGCTAATTCGATGTCGGTAAGCGATTGAAGTGCATCTGCAGCCTTAGGACCTTGTACCGCGAATAAGGAGGTTTGATCAGAGATATTCTTCATCTCCACACCAGCTGTATTGTATTTGGAGATCCAGTTCCAGTCTTTCTCAATATTTGACGCATTCACAACCAAAAAATATGTCTTATCGTCTATACGGTATGTTAGGAAGTCATCAACTACACCGCCAGTTTCATTGGGGATATAAGCATATTGAACTTTGCCATCGTATAATTTTGACACATCATTGGAAGAGATTTTTTGAAGTAGATCCAGGGCTTTTTCCCCTTTTAGGATGAATTCACCCATGTGGCTTACATCAAAAACTCCTACACCTGTGCGAACTGTTTCGTGCTCATCATTGATGCCTGTGTATTGTACGGGCATGTTGAAGCCTGCAAAGGGAACCATTTTTGCTCCTAAAGCAATGTGCGTCTCCGAAAGGGCAGTATTTTTTAACATAAAAATTAAGTTTTAATCAGCTACAAATTTAATAAAATATACGTGATTCCTCACTGTGAATCCATTTTAGAACAATCGATTTAATTGCTTACCCGGAGCGAATAGATGGTCATATAATCATCTTCGCTATCGGTATCTTCACATAGCAGGAACATTAGGCCTTGGGCCGTTTCCTCTTTCAATGTGATTCCTTCAAATTTATGCTTTTCGGGAATTTCGAATGTCTCGGGTTTGCCGGAAAGATCGGAAGGTATTTTTCCAAGAAGAGAACCACTGATCTCTCCATCCAGATAAGTCGATTTTGCATTTTCGGCGGTAGCAATAAAATAGATTTCATTTCCAACCAGGGTGGCATCTGAGAAACCTGTCGAGATGCCATTGAGCTTGGGTAGTTCAATCGGGATACAGCGGGATTGTTCGGCAGCAAGCGGATGATACTCTAAAATGGCATTTATGCCTTTAGGGCCATTTCCCCGGTTAAAAAATAAGATCTTATCTTTTAAATGAACTACGCCTTCAATATTGAAGTCTTCTTTGGAAATATTGAATTTTTCCATTAAGGAAGAATAGATGTTACTGTAGTCTTCCTGAAGGACTGTTTTGCCGTCCCAAATAAAACGAGTGTTTCTGTTTGGGGTAGAACCAGAGCCATAAAGATAATAGCGGCTTCCATCGAAAGTGATCGATTCCAAATCCATTTTAGCTGCTTTAGCCCTATTTTCCATCGGATCAGACTGCCGTAGTGCCGTTTTAGACAACTTTTGGTCTGTGATACTATAGCTGTAGATATAATTGCTATTGTCAGAAACGATATGGATTTGCCTATCCTGATAGACAATACCAGAAGCTGCGGTAATACCGGATATGCTGATAAAGGCTTCGAGAATCAATTTTAACATATCGCGTTGAGGTTTAATATTTCCAATACCCGGATGAAATCGGGTTGTAGGGGTGCTTTGATATGAACGTCTTCGCCCGATAAAGGATGTTTAAAGGTCAGTTCCGAGGCATGCAATAGCATGGTATCCATTTGGTAGGCTTCTTTCCAGAACTTGTTTTGTTTGTTGCATCCGTGCGGACGATCGCCGATAATGGGATGAAAGATATGCGCAAAATGGCGACGTAACTGATGCATACGACCCGTAATTGGGTTGGCTTCGACGAGACTGTATCGTGCTGTCGGAAATTTTCCGAAGGGAACGGCCAACTCGCCTTGAGCAAGTAAGCGAAAAGATGTTTGTGCTTCCTGAACGGTGCCATCGTCCCTTTTTAAGGGATAGTCAATCAGGCCTTCTGCTGGCGCGAAGCCCCTCAGAACAGCGAGGTATTTTTTGTCGATCTTACGCTCCTGAAAACTTTTTTGTAAGTATTGGTCCGTCTCCTTATTTAATGAAAATAACAGAATGCCTCCGGTCTTCCTGTCCAAACGATGTGCGGGATAAACGGTTTTTCCTAATTGGTCCCGAAGGAGCTGTAGGGCAAACGCTGAAGCATCGCGCGCAATAGCAGATCGGTGCACCAATAGTCCATGTGGTTTATTGATTGCAACGATGGATTCGTCTTGATAAAGTATTTCTAAAGGCATGTTAAATCTTTTTCAATGCAGCAATAATTTCGTCGGCCTTTTCATCAATTTTTGGGCTCAGCCAGATGTATTTAAAAGCTCCGCCACCGATAATCTGTTCTGTACCCTGCCATTTTATTTTGGTTAGCGAAAACAAATAGTAGTTGTCGACCACAACGGAACTTTGGATAAATTTATCGACGATGTCATTTCCGAAGAGCTGCATCCCCAATCCGAAAAACTCTTGATCTTTCGCATGAAGCTGGCTTTTCAATAGCTGTTCAGCTTTCGCGCGTACAACCTTTTCGTGTTCCTCTTTGCTTGGGTTAGTCAAAATTGCGGCCAGCATGATGACGATCAAAATCAGTGCAAATATTCTTTTTTTGCTCATTTTAAATTTGAGATTAAGTTCTGGATGTCATAACACGATGACTATCGCGATCAAAATTATTAAATAGATATTAGATATGGGCAACTGTTTTAAGAGAAATGCGAAGGATTCTGCCCTATAGGTGAAGCAAGGAGGTTTATTTAGGATCCGAGGGTATTCAATAGCGAGAATGCCCAAGAGAATAACGTCCAGATAAGATAAAATGTAACACCGATGAATAAGAAGAAGACCGTTAGAATACTGATGATTATACCGATACCCGAGCCTGAATGCTTGCCTTCGTAGTAATGTTGTCGTAATAATTTGATGTTCTTTTCATTGGCCTTGCTAAAAAAATCAAAAAAGTTTCCGAGGAAAGGAATGCTACCCAAAACAGCATCAATCGAGATATTGAGTAACATGCGTATGACTAATTTTGGACTGGCGCCGTTACGCCACATGGCTATGACAAGAACCAGAGAGGTTCCGAAGCCCGCTATCGCGCCACCTAAGGGGATGAGATTCAAGACTGGATCAAGTCCGAAGCGAAAGTTTCCAATCTTGAATTGATTATCCATTAACCAAGATATTCGGTCAATCCAACCGAAATCTTGGTCAATTTGTTTTAATTTATCTGCTGGAGTTTTTTCCCTATGCATGATTACAATAACTCAAATGAAGCGCTGATTTCACTCGTAACTTTCATCGGTCTGATATTTAAATCTAACCCACTGTCACCAGCGCTGTCTGCTGCTTCGGCCATAGCACCTTTATACATGGCATTACGCATCATCGGTTGTACGCCAAATATAATTTGTTGTGGTGTTTCAGATAATACGATCGCTTTACCAATTTTTTGGCCTGCGGCTTCTGCCAAAATTTGAGCATTGACTTTTGCATCCAATACCGCCTTGGTTTTTAAACTTTTTTCCAACTCCTTTTTCTTTGAATAATCATATTCGCTAATATAGGTGCTTTGGATACCGGCTTTGTCAACACCGTCTAATAGTTGGCCCAAATTGTTCAAGTTGGTTACCTTAATACGGTATTGTCTGGAGAGCAAGATATCGGTGTCTTTTTTCTTTTTATCCGGAACATTATAGCTCCAGATATTCTGGATGGTAAAATCTTCTTTTTTTACACCCGCTTTTGTCGCCGAATCGAACAGATCTTTTTCTAGCTTTTCTATTGCGGCCTTTTTCTTCGTGTTACCGTTCTCATAAAACTCTTTTAGGGTAACATCAATATAGATAATATCTGGTGTTACTTCTTCTTCTGCACGGCCTACCGTAGATACAAATTCTTTATTAACCATTTGTTGCGCGTTTACTTGGGTCATCAAACCTAAAAAGGCTAGTCCTAATAGTATTTTTTTCATATTTTTCGTCTTTAACTTTTTATAATAATACGATTGCCATTATCGCATTGCTACAAGATTGGAGCCAAAGTTTATGAAAAAGTTTAACGGATAAAAAAAATAAAAAGGTTAAGATTTTTGATTTTATTTCTCTACCTTTAGGGAAATTAATAATATAGTGCCATGCAAGAAGGTAAAGTAAAATTCTTTAATGAGACCAAAGGTTTCGGTTTCATCATCCCTAACTCAGGCGAGAGCGAAATTTTTGTTCACGTTTCTGGATTAGTAGACAAAGTTCGTGAGAATGACAATGTATCTTACGAAGTTGAACAAGGCCGTAAAGGTCTTAATGCGGTAAATGTAAGAGTTATCTAATTAGATTCAAGATATATTTATTGTGAAAAGGCCTATGCGAACAGCATGGGCTTTTTTATTTTATGGGAAATCTGGCTCTTAGAAAAGGATATTCTGCGACAGGGCGTGTTTACTTGCTTGAGTAAATAATTTGGACTGATAATTATAATAGGGTATTTAAAAATAGTTAGTGAAGATGAAACGTATTCTAGTATTGGGGCTGTCTGTTGTTATTGCGCTATCCATGTCGGCCTGTTATTCTGCCCATCATCACCATGGTCATGGCCGTGGTCCGAAAAGAATGCCTCCTGGGCATGCTAAAAAATACTATGGTGAGCAGTCGGCACGTGATTTTGCTCCGGGACAACAAAAGAAAAAACACAGACATTAATTTTTTATTGGATTGCATTCGACGAGCGTATACATGTTTGTAGGCTATCGAATATTTTCTTTTGACGACCATTGATGTGGTATAGAGAAGAAGCAAAATAATATAAAAAAAGCTTTCACAATTGTGAAAGCTTTTTTTATGCTGTTAGCATCTAAGCAAAAGGATCTTTATCAGGTGCTGGTGGCGTAGGATTTGATGGTTGTGAACTTCCAAATGGGTCCTGTGGCCGAGAAGAACCGAAGGGATCTTGGCTTTGAGTAAAAGGATGATTTGTTACGTTTTCCATCCCTTTGGGATCTGGACCATATTGATTTGAAGCCTTGTCGCCTTCCAGTACCAATAAGTAAAGCAGGTAGATCCAACCAATAAATGGAATCAATGCAACTAATATAAACCAGCCTGATTTATTGGTGTCATGTAATCTTCGGACCGTAACGGCTATTCCAGGAATTATTAAAGCTAAACTTACTAAACCTGAGACATACGTAAATAAGCTTGCAATTTGTCCAAGTATTGCAAATATTGCGCTAATGATGAGATTTGCAAGGAAAAACATCCAATATTCCTTACGGCGAGCCCTTCCTTCAAAGTTGGCATAGTTGTCTCGAACAACCTTTAAAAAGTTTTCTTTAAGTTCCATATTTTAAGACTTTTTTAGGTGAAAATGATTCTAGTAAATCAAAATGTTATTTCAATTTTTTTACAATAAATGTACCAAGAATTTATCCGAGAGATCAATTATTATAAAAGGGTAAGTGTTTGGAAGAGCTACAGTTGCTGCGCTTGCGCAAAAGAATAGCCGCGTTCATCCGCCTGTTTTGGATCTAAAGGCAGCATAGAATTCGCTTTCAAAGGAGAAAGCTGTGCGTAGCTTATCTAAATATTTCTTCGAGTATATAGAGCGATTTTATTTCTTTAAAATTTGTGCGGTGGAGACGATAGAAGTCGAGCACTTTTTCCAGCAGGAATTGTCGATCAGAAGCGGTCATTTTTATGCGGTCACAATTCGAATATTCGGATTCGATTAAATTTCTGAAAATTGACGTATGTGGTTCCTGTAATACAAGCGGGTGTTCAGGAAGGCTATCGGAGAAGGTAGCTTCATGAAGATTAAAATAAGGGTGGGCCTGTTTTGATTCAGCGGGATAAAACCCGAGAAAGCGGGTTAGCTTGATTAAAAAAACAAGATGGAAATTGGCCAGATTTAAATGCGTTTCATCTAGCCAACGTACAGACTGATGGATGAATTCAAAAAGATAATCGTCATTTTCTTGTTCCTTCAGAATTTTATAGAGTATTTCATTCAGAAAAAGTGCGAGCGAGCTTTTAACAATATCATAAGGTATTTCTTGCAAGACAGGGACTTGACGCGCTTCGGAGATCCGCTGTAAAGAACCATTATCTTTATGTGTAGCGACAATTTCCAGTAAATGTAAGGGTTGAAGAATATTGGCCTTGATCTTTGCTTTAGGCTTCCTTGCGCCCGTGATGAGATAGGATTGCATCCCAAACTGTTCCGTGTATATCTGCGCAACAAGGCTACTCTCCGAATAGTTGGTTGTTTTTAGGACAATACCCCTAGTTTTGATCAGCATCTCCTTCTTTCTCTTTTTTATGCGATTCTTCGCGCATCTCCATAATGGCATTTCGGTCTACTTTACGAATCATGCGATAGATCAAAGTCAGGACACCGATACTAAATACAATAACTCCGACAAGCATAGCAAGTTTATACCAGTTGGAGCGTTGTTCCATGAGGTAATATCCTAAGATTACAAGTACGACACCAATGATTATTTCCCTTAAGCCCTTGCGAAGATATTTGTTCATAAATGTGAATTGTTGAAAACTATTTTTCTTTACAGAGCAAATATAATACAATAAAATCCTTTATTTTTGCCCTTACCCTTCCTGTGTAGAACTATTTTTAAAAATAATTCCAATTATCTTGTTGCTTATCCAAAAAAAAATATAGATATTTGCAAACTCTTTGCAGAGAGTGCAAAGGATTAACATATTGTAATAAAGACAACAAAAAAATAATATCATGTCAAGAATTTGTGATTTAACAGGCAAAGCGGCGTTAACAGGAAATAACGTTTCTCACTCAAACGTTAAAACTAAACGTAAATTCTATCCAAATTTACAAACGAAACGTTTTTACATTCCAGAAGAAGATCGTTGGATTACGTTGAAAGTATCTACTTCTGCTATCAAGACTATCAATAAGAACGGGATTACAGCAGCGATCAATAAATTTATCGTTAAAGGGTCAATCTAATTGATTGTCGCGCCTGTTACATTAAGATTATTCATGAATTTCAATCCTATAATAGGATTCAAAATAAAGTAAAACAATGGCTAAAAAAGGAAATAGAGTACAAGTTATCTTAGAATGTACTGAACACAAAGAAAGTGGTCTTCCGGGAATGTCTCGTTACATCACTACTAAAAACAAAAAGAACACAACTGAGCGTTTGGAATTGAAAAAATTCAACCCAGTATTGAGAAAAGTTACTGTTCATAAAGAAATTAAGTAAGTCACACATCTTAGCACTTGAAAGAGAGGCTAAGTAAAATATTAATATACCATGGCAAAGAAAGCAGTTGCATCGTTACAAAAAGGTGGCGGTAAAGAATTTACAAAGGTTATTATTACTACTAAATCTGCAAAAACTGGCGCGTATACTTTCAAAGAAGGTATGGTTCACAACGATAAAGTGAAAGACGTCGTTGCTGCAGCTCAAAAATAACGAGTAGCATTTTCCTTTTTTAAAGTTTTTCTTTAAAAAGAATTCGATAAAAATAGCCGTTTTGGTATCCTACCGAAAGGGCTTTTTTTGTTGAGGACATTTGTTTATATTTGAACATCAATTTTCACTACTACACTCCATGGGATTATTTGATTTTTTTAAGAAAAAACCACAAACACAAGAAGAAGAACAGGCCTTAGACAAAGGTTTGGAAAAAACAAAAGAAGGCTTTCTTTCCAAGATTACAAAAGCTGTCGTTGGTAAATCAACAGTAGATGACGATGTGCTGGATAATCTGGAAGAGGTTTTGGTTACTTCTGATGTTGGGGTTACGACTACCTTAAAAATCATTGATCGCATACAGGCCCGTGTTGCCCGAGATAAGTACGTTTCTACTTCTGAGCTCAACAATCTCCTGAAAGAAGAAATTCAAACGCTACTGGCAGAGAACAATAGTGCTGATTTCGAGAATTTCAATTATGGCGATCATAAACCATACGTTATTATGGTTGTAGGTGTCAATGGGGTTGGCAAGACAACGACTATTGGCAAACTGGCTCATCAGCTGAAACAAGCTGGAAGCAAAGTTGTATTGGGGGCAGCGGATACCTTTCGGGCGGCTGCTGTTGATCAACTTAAATTATGGGGTGAGCGTGTTGGCGTGCGTGTTGTCGCTCAGGCCATGGGCTCGGATCCTGCTTCAGTGGCTTATGATACCGTGAAATCGGCAGTAGCAAATGGCGAAGATGTGTGTATCATTGATACCGCAGGCCGTTTGCACAATAAGGTTGGGCTAATGAATGAGCTCACGAAGATTAAGAATGTTATGCAAAAGGTTGTTCCAGGTGCACCACATGAAATCTTGTTGGTCTTGGACGCATCAACAGGGCAAAACGCCATTGAGCAATGTACGCAATTTACACAGGCAACCGATGTGAACGCTTTAGCATTGACGAAACTCGATGGAACGGCGAAGGGCGGGGTGGTTATTGGTATATCTGATCAATTTAAGATCCCGGTGAAATATATTGGTGTAGGAGAGAAAATTGGTGATCTTCAGTTGTTTAACAAAAAGGAATTTGTCGACTCCCTTTTCAAATAGAGTCTACCGTCTAATCATATGAAGACAAAATACGCGAAACCAGCCCCTTTGATAAATAAACCACGTGTCAATGTGGTAACCTTGGGCTGTTCGAAAAATATTCACGATAGTGAAGTCCTGATGGGCCAGTTAAAGGGCAATCAGATGGAAGTCGTGCATGAAGCATCCAATATACAAGCGAATGATATTGTCGTAATCAATACCTGCGGTTTTATTGATAATGCCAAACAAGAATCAATTGATGCGATCTTACAATATTCGGATCTAAAAGATCAGGGTAAAATCAACAAAGTGATCGTTACAGGTTGTCTTTCTGAGCGATATAAGCCGGAGTTACAGGCTGAAATCCCCAATGTTGATGCCTTTTTCGGTACGAACGATTTACCGGAGCTATTGTCATCCATTGGTGCTGATTATCGACACGAGTTATTGGGTGAGCGCTTATTGACAACACCTTCGCATTTTTCTTACTTTAAGATCGCTGAAGGTTGTAACCGACCATGTTCTTTTTGTGCAATTCCCCTGATGCGTGGTAAACACGTTTCTAAATCCATTGACGATCTTGTCAAAGAGGCAAAATTTCTTGCGTCGAACGGCACGAAAGAATTGATTCTGATTGCACAAGACCTGACCTATTATGGCTTAGATATTTATGGAAAGCGCAATCTTTCTGATTTAATGCGCCATTTGTCAGATGTTGATGGTATCGAATGGATCAGACTGCAGTATGCCTATCCTTCGGGTTTCCCAATGGATATTTTGGACGCAATGAACGAACGTTCGAATATCTGTAATTACTTGGATATGCCACTACAACATATATCTGATCCGATGTTGAAGTCTATGCGAAGAGGTACAACAAAACAGAAACAGATTGATCTTGTCAACGCAATACGTGACAAAGTTCCAGATATCGCTTTGCGTACAACATTAATTTGTGGTTATCCAGGTGAAACTGAACAGGATTTTCAGGAGATGTTGGATTGGGTTGAAGAAACCCGTTTTGACAGATTAGGGTGTTTTACCTATTCTCACGAAGAAAAGACGCACGCACATTCTCTGGAGGACGATGTGCCACAGGAAGTAAAAGAAGGACGGGTGGAAGCCATCATGGAAATACAGCAAGGTATTTCGTACGATATCAATCAGTCTAAAGTCGGTAATACCTATAAAGTACTGGTTGATCGGGTAGACGGCGATTACTTTATTGGCCGGACAGAATACGATTCTCCGGAGGTCGACAATGAGGTCTTGATTCCCGCGGTAGATTCTTATGCACGCATTGGTGATTTTGTTCAGGTAAAAATCGACCGAGCTGAAGATTTCGATCTATATGGTGAGATTGTAAGGAAATAAGTATAAAAGCTTATAGATGATAATATAAACAAACGGGCCTCCCTTAGTCAAAGGAGGCCCGTTTGTTTATAGGCAATTGTCAGTAAAATGATATAATTTAAAAGCGGGACAAGCTTTTTGTGAAAATTCACTATTTTGTCGGGGCAAACTAGATACATTTGTAAACGTACAATCCCCATTTTAAACAATCTATAGCCGTTTAAAATCAGATTCAAGAAAGCCTGTAGTTTCAGGATGAATCAGCCTTCTGATTGAAATTGAAAATAGGTTCTATTAACGGAAAAGATTCACTGCCATGTCAGGTTGCTTTGGGGGATTTTCGTTATCAATTAAGAATAGAGAATAATTAATAAAATTTGCAGATGAAGGCAACTTATATTGAATATAGTGAAACAAATAGCTTCTCCAAGACTTTATTAGCCTATTTGGCACATGATGAAGCCTTAAAACCTTTTGTTGGGAATTGGCCTACCTGGGCTGGTTTTGAAAAGCAATTGAACGAAAAGAAGAAATTTGAACACAGGGAAATTCTTGTTGAGCGTCTTAAAAAACAATATGGCGAACTATTAAAGGATTCTCCTGCTGTAGCGGCCAATATAGAACTGTTGCTCGACCAAAATTCCTATACCATTACAACTGGGCATCAGCTCAATATTTTTACGGGGCCTTTATATTTTATTTTTAAAATCATGACGGCAATACGTTTGTCTGAAGATTTACATGCCAAGCATCCTGATAAAACGTTTATTCCAGTATATTGGATGGCAACTGAAGATCATGATTTTGAAGAGATCAACCACACCAGAGTCTTCGGTAAGAAAATTGCTTGGGATACTCCTGCTGTTTCTGCTACGGGGCGAATGGATACCGCAACAATCGTTGATGCTGTGAAGCAGTATACCAATATTTTAGGGCTTTCCGAAAATTCGACCAGGCTGACACGCATTGTAGAAGAAGCCTATTTGAACCATGATCGATTAGCAGATGCAACACGGTATATGGTCAATGAGTTGTTTAAGTCTTACGGTCTTTTGATCGTCGATGCAGATGACCGGGAATTGAAGGAACTGTTCAAGCCAATTATTAAGGAAGATATCTTCTCTGAAAAAAGCTTTAAGGCAATAACAGCGCGATCGGAAGAGTTGGAATCAAATGGTTTCTCTACCCAAGTGCATGCCCGTGAGATTAATTTCTTTTATTTGACGGACGAATTTAGAGAGCGTTTAGTACTGACTGCTGACGGCCGATACGAAGTATTGCACCAGCATATTTATTTTACCAAAGCAGAGCTGGAGCAGGAGATCGAGTGTTATCCAGAGCGTTTCAGTCCAAATGTGGTCATGCGGCCGATGTATCAGGAAATTATACTTCCCAACCTTGCTTATATTGGCGGTGGCGCCGAAATGGTCTATTGGATGCAGTTAAAATCCAACTTTGACCAATATCAGGTAGATTTTCCAATTTTGATCCCTCGTAACTCAGCAATGATTACCGAGGACAACGTTGCAGCTAAGTTGTTTCGTGTTGATCTTACATTTAAGAGTATTTTTCGGCCGGCAGAAGTGCTGAAAAAAGAGTATGTTCGACGTCATACCAAAGAACGACTGAATCTCAATGACGAATGGATGGAGCTGAACGCCATTTTTGGTAAGATAAGGTTAAGAACTCATAAAATAGATCCAAGTTTGGGTCCTAGCACTGAAGCCGTAAAAGCACGGTTAAAGAAAGCGATCAATAATTTGGAGAAAAAGCTGATGAAAGCTGAGAAGCGGAACCATCAGCATGCTTTAACGGATATTGATAACGTGAAGGAAAAGCTTTTTCCGGGTGGAGGACTGCAGGAGCGCTCTGAAAATTTCGCTTTGCTTTATGTCAAATATGGTGATAGCCTCTTTAGGGACCTTTACAAGTACTTTAATCCATTGGATTTTAAGTTTACAATTTTATATTAGAAAGTCAGCTTCGGCTGACTTTTTTGTGATATTATTGGGCAGAAAGAATTTTCAGTTTGCGTTCTTTTTGTTACTGTCTGCTAAATCATGATGTTTGCAGTATCGGGATATTTCTATCCCTATCTTAAAATACTTTTGTTGCCTTTTCCGGTATTGTCTTTTTTTCCTAAAGAAGTTTCATTTTGTTTATATACACGTTGAAATGCTTTGTTTATAATTTCATAATATTTCGTTTAGCTCCTGTTAACAGTTCCGATGTAGTTTTGCTTTCATTATCACAACCAACAACTAAATGAAAGAATTTCTTCTTACAACGTGTGCCATCGCACTTTGAACAGGGTTGTACGCACAAACGACCCAAGCGGGGTTTTCCGGAAAGATTACGGACGAGAACAACAAAGGGGTTCATGGTGCTTCCATCGAAGTACGGAATGAATCGACCGGTTTCACAACGAAGACCTCAACCAATGCAAATGGTGATTTCAACTTTAAGGAGTTGCCTTTAGGTGGTCCCTATACCGTCAAAGTAACTTATATAGGTTATGGCGAACAAGTTCGTTCGGGATTTAATTTAAATCAGGGTGATATTGTACGCTTGACCATTCCTATTCAAAACACGTCGAATGTATTGTAAACTGTTGAATTAACAGGAATAAGTACGCTGAAGAATAAAATAGAAAATCTAGGTGCCGCTACCGCGGTTACAGCCAAGGATATCGCGAAGTTGCCTGTCAACGGCCGGAATTTTACGTCGCTAATGGATTTGTCTCCTTTGAGTAAGGGCGATAATATCGGTGGCCAGTTGGGCTCTTCTACCAATTTTACCATCGATGGTATGAATGCCAAAAATCCGACTTCTGCAGGTTCGACAACCAGCCGTAGCGGCGCACCTTTCTCCATTTCGATAGAAGCAGTCCGGGAATTTAAAGTGGTCACCAACCAGTATGATGTGACCTACGGAAGAGCGGGCGGTGGAACCGTTAGTGCGGTGACCAAACAGGGAACAAATCAAACGCACGGAAGCGCTTGGCTTTATTCAAGGGCCGATTGGTTGTCCAGTCCCTACGATATCAGAGGAAACAAACGAAGCAATGATTTTTCTACCTATCAATATGGATTTACATTGGGCGGTCCGATCATTAAAGACAAATTACATTATTTTGTTGCATGGGATCATCAACGGGATGCCCGCCCACTGATTATTGCGGATATCAATTCTCCCGCAGATGAAAAACGTTTCAATGTTACTCAATCTACCTTAGATGAGTATATTCGGATAGGTCGTGAAAAATATGGATTGAGTAATGATAGGCAATATGGTTCTTTCGATAAAAAACGTAATTCTGATGCTGTTTTTGGTCGTATAGACTGGCAGATCAATGAAAAGAACTTATTGACAATACGCAATAACTTTACAAGTGACCTCAATAAACTTGGTCTGGAGGATAATACCGCTATCAATTTATATGAATCATACGGAAATGACAAGAATATTGATAACAGTTTTTTAGCAACTTTACGGACTTCCATTTCCCCCAAGCTTACTAATGAACTGAAATTGTAACACCTGTATACTTTTCAAAAAAGTAGTCCTGGCGACATGTTGCCTAGTCAAAACATTCCCCGTGCCATTGTTGAGAATGTGGTGTCTACCATTGATGGAAGTAATCTGTCGACCAACATCCAATTAGGCGGTCATCGGTTTGCCCAGGAGTCCTTTAAGAATAATGTCGTACAGTTGGTCAATAACTTGTATTATAGCACAGACAATATCAATTATACTTTTGGTGTGGATTTGATGTATACACATGCAAATTCGATTTACGGAAGTGAAGTCAACGGACGTTTTCATTTTAGGGACGATGCGACCAATACGGCATTGCAAAATTTTGCAAACTTAAAACCTTACGCATTTTACCGGGAAGTTCCCTTAGTGGCAGATCCAACTGTTATTGGAAAGATATTTAATGCTGGTGCGTATGGACAGTTGCAGACTAAATTGGCAAAAGGATTGGATTTGGTTGCGGGACTACGATTGGATTATGGTCATTACCCAACCTCTCCACTGAATGAAGAATTATTGAAAGAAGTGGGGGTGCGTACAGATCACAAGTTGAAATCCTTTGTAGTACAGCCGCGTTTCCAGATGACTTGGGATGTGAATGAAGAAAGAAAAGATTTTTTCCGTGTAGGGGCAGGTATCTTTGCATCTGATATTAATAATTATATGACCATCAATAATTTAACTTTTGATGGGAAGCATTTCGCAACGGTAGATGTTCGCGGTAACGATGTACCTACGCCTAATTTTGTGGGGTACAGACAAGATCCGTCAAAAACGCCAACCTTGGCTCAATTTCAAGTGCCAACGATCAATACCTACGGAGCTGATGCGAAAATACCAGTGGTGTACAAGGCCAATGTTTCTTACACGCACTTCTTTACCGAAAAATTAAAAGCAAGTCTTTCAGGATATATGAATCTAGGACGCAACAACTACATGTATGTTGATCGTAATATGGTTCAAGATCCGTTCTTTAGATTGGCGAATGAAGATAATCGTGGGGTATTCGTACCGGCGACGGCTATTGTAAATGGTGTTCCAGATTGGAAACAGGGAAGGATTTCCAATAAGTTTGGACGCGTGTTAGAACTGAACTCTGAGGGAAAAGTAAATCAGTTTGCAGTTGTATTGGATGCAAGTTATCAGTACTACAAAGATGGATCGATTTCTGTAAGCTACACGTGGAACGATGCGAAAGATAACACATCCTACAATGGAAATGTTGCCAATACAGCGACCTTATCGCTGGCGGTAAAAGATGATCCAAGAGATTTGAGTAAGATGAGCTATTCGAATAATCAATTCCGAAACAAAATTGTTATTTATGGTACACTACCTACATTTTATGGTGTCAGTGTAGGGGTTCGTTATTCGGGAATTGGTGGAACACGCTACAGCTTACTTGCTGGAGGTAACATCAATGGCGATTTTGTATCCAATTCGAATGACTTGGCCTTTATTTTCGATCCCAATAGTACAAACACACCAAAAGCTTTGGCTGATGCCATGAATACCTTGTTGGCGAATGGTGAAGCCAGTCAAAGTCTGAAAGATTATATTAAAAAGTATGAAGGTAAGATGGCGGAAAGAAATGGTGGTATTAATGGTTTTTACGGTTTGATTGATTTAAGAATAGCTAAAAAATTCAACCTCTACAAAACGCATGCTTTGGAGCTTTCTGCAGACGTATTCAATGTCGCGAATCTCTTTAAGAAAACCTGGGGAGTCAATGAATCTTTAGGTAACCAATCGTTGTACGCTGTATCAAAAACCGCGGCAGCAAATGGTAATCCCGAAATCCCCGCATTCGATCCCGTGAAGCAGCAGTTTAATTATAGATTGAACAACTCTGGTATTGTGTCACCTTCAGGAAATCCGCTCCAATTCCAATTGGGATTGAGGTATTCGTTCTAAATTGGCTGGAGAAATTAGATTGTTTTAGAAAAGGTAATGCCCCTTGGAGCAATGGCTTCAAGGGGCATTTTATTTGTTTATTCGTAAGCCTAAAGTGGTAGAGTAGACCTGCTAAAAGGATGTTTTCCGCTAGCATCGTGATATTTGATGGCTAGCTCAGTATTTTTTCTTTCGGAAGAAAAACTTCGGCCATCATGTGGCGTACACTTCCACCACCACAGGTCTCGATAACATGTAGATCCTGATGGATGATTTTACCATGCTTTTCTAATTGCGCTGTTTGGTATAAAGTCAATGAGGATAAAGCCTGATTGCTCAGGACAATAAACCGATTCCCATATTTGTTTCTCACTTGGAGGCAGTTTGCCGCAAAAGATTCGAGTTGGTTCTCGTTGATTTCAATGATCTCCTTGCCTGTATCTTTCAAACTTTTCAGTAGGGTTTTGAGCTCGGCGGGATCGTCAATTGCCTGCGGACATAAGATGGCAAAGTCTTCGCCTACGGCTAGCACCACATTGGTGTGATAGATAGGTCTCCGCTCTCCATGGACAGTTTGGAAGGCGTGAAATACAACAGGTGTATAGTTTTCAGTTCTGCAATATTCATCGAGCATACTTCTGTCCGCCCTTTCGGATAAGGCACAGTAGGCTATACGGTGAGCTCGGTCCAAAACGAGTGCGCCAGTGCCCTCCAGATATTGTTTATTGTTTTCGGCTTCACTGAGATCCTTAGTCAGTTTTACATAATAACCGTTTTGCTTCAATGGACCTTCGAAATCCAATAAATGTTCTTTTCGACGATTTGGAGCAAACATAGGATAGAAAATTATTTTTCCATCCTGATGAAAGGAGACAATATTATTGGGGAATATACTGTCGGGGCTTTCTGATTTTTCGTCGTCCTGAATGACAGTCACCAAAATTCCATGTGACTTCAATTCATTTACTAGCGCGTCAAATTCTCCTTGCGCTTCTTTGTTGACTTCTTCTGTACTGAGATTTTCGATATCCTTTTGGAAAAAGTTGTTGACCGCAGTCTGTTCATTTTTACGGAAGACAGAGGGTCTTACTAAAAGAACGCTGTCTGTTACCTGTTTTCTCATGGTTTATAATCGTTACTTCGCTGTTTTATATTCGTTAAAAAGAAATGATATTCGTTTTTTGTGATAATTTACATTTGTCAAAAGAGATGCTTCCCTAGCTGGATAATGTTTTCTTTGTTAAGATTTCTGATCGCAACATACCCTTGATATCAGTTGTTCTTAGCAAAAAAGTGTATATCGTTATTTCGAAGTCACTTTACAATTGGTACATATACTAATTTATTGAAAATTCATGGGCATTGCAAAAAAGGATAGTGAAGTAATGAAAGAAATGCGGGGGTGAAATAGCAGATAACCCTATCTTTTTTTAAAATTGTGGCAAGCGATTGTTGTATTGTTTGTTATATTTATAATGAACAACTTGTATGTTTGAGGTTATTCCAAAAATTAATTGACAAAGACAATCGATTGCATTTCGGTGGCTCAGTAAAACTGACTTTTTATCCACTTTTTTGCTTCGTTTTCAGTCATTTATTTTGCTATCTTTGCTCATCCAAAAAACGACTGTTTATAAGAGAGTTAATTGCCTAATTATTATGTCGCTAACTATCTATAAGCGTTAACTTTTTGCACACATGAGCAATATACACTTCCAAGAAAAATTCGAAAGTCGCCACAATGGCCCAAGTCCAGTTGAAGCGAATGAAATGTTGGCTAAATTAGGCGTTTCGTCAATTGACCAGCTTATTGACCAAACGGTCCCTTCTCAAATTCGTGCTCCAAAGCCTTTAAATCTTCCCAAAGCATTGTCTGAGGTAGCCTATTTAAAGCGTATTGCGGAAATCGCTGAGAAAAATAAAGTTTTTAAATCTTTTATTGGTCAAGGTTACTACGATGTAATCCTTCCGGGCGTCATTCAACGCAATGTATTTGAAAACCCAGGATGGTATACGCAGTATACGCCTTATCAGGCGGAGATTGCACAAGGTAGGTTACAAGCTTTATTGAACTTCCAGACTGTAATTTGTGATTTCACAGGTTTAGAAATTGCCAATGCCTCTTTGTTGGATGAAGCTACGGCTGCAGCTGAAGCCATGTTTATGCTTTATTCAGCTCGGAAAAATAAAGATGCTAATGTTTTCTTGGTGTCGAACAATGCCTATCCGCAGACGATTGATGTATTGAAGACCCGTGCTTTGTCTTTTGGTATCGAGCTTAAAATTGCGGCTATTGCTGAATCAGAATTAACAGACGATGTATTTGCTGCATTTGTTCAATATCCTGCTGCTGATGGCTCCATTGTCGATTATAAATCATTTGCGGCTACAGCTCACAGTAAGCATATTACCGTGTGTGCGGCGGCAGATTTGATGAGCTTAGCATTATTAACGCCTCCGGGAGAATGGGGTGCAGATGTTGTTGTTGGTAATTCGCAACGTTTTGGTGTACCGATGGGCTTTGGTGGTCCTCATGCAGCCTATTTTGCGACACGCGACAGCTTTAAACGTAATATCCCTGGTCGTATCATCGGTGTTACTTCCGATTCAAATGGAAAGTATGCATTGCGTATGGCTTTGCAGACTCGTGAACAGCATATCCGCCGTGATAAAGCTTCTTCAAATATTTGTACTGCACAAGCTCTTTTAGCGATTATGGCTTCTTTCTATGCCGTATACCATGGCCCTGAAGGAATCAAAAATATAGCATCACGTATCAATGCATTGGCCAACCTATTGGATCAAGCAATACAATCATTGGGTTATACGCAATTGAATGCAGCTTATTTTGACACACTACGTGTAGACTTAGGTGCACATGCTGGTGCTTTGAAATCTGAAGCATTAAATAACGAATTAAACTTCTATTACAATGGTTCGGAAGTTTCAATTGCTATCGACGAAACAACGACATACGAAGATATCAAGACAATTGTCAAAGTATTTGCTAAAATTCAAGGTAAAACATTGAATGACGTAGATTTCGATGCATTGGAAGAGAATTTAGGTTCTTCAATTCCTGCCGATTTAGTACGTACTTCTGCCTACTTAACACATCCAAACTTTAATAGCTATCATTCTGAACATGAGATGTTGCGCTATATCAAATCTTTGGAAGCAAAAGATTTATCGCTTTGCCACTCGATGATTCCATTGGGGTCATGTACGATGAAATTGAATGCTACAGCCGAAATGGTACCAGTTACTTGGGCGAGATTTGGTGGTTTGCATCCATTTGCTCCTGCAGATCAAACTTCTGGATATATGCAAATGATTGGCGAATTGAACGATTGGTTGTCTGAGATCACTGGTTTTGCGAAGATGAGTTTCCAACCAAATTCAGGAGCACAAGGGGAGTACGCTGGTCTGATGGTTATCCGTGCTTACCATGAGAGCCGTGGTGATCATGGGCGTAATATCTGTTTGATCCCTGCTTCTGCACACGGAACCAACCCGGCTTCTGCTTCTATGGCAGGTTTAAAAGTGGTCGTTGTGAAATGTGATGAATTAGGAAATATCGATATTCCAGATTTAAGAGCGAAAGCGACTGAACATGCTGCAAACTTGAACTCACTGATGGTGACTTATCCTTCTACACACGGTGTATTTGAAGAGTCGATCATTGAAGTCTGTGAAATTGTTCATGCAAACGGCGGTCAGGTTTATATGGACGGTGCGAACATGAATGCACAGGTTGGATTGACAAGCCCAGGGCATATTGGTGCCGATGTTTGTCACTTGAACCTCCATAAAACATTCTGTATTCCTCACGGTGGTGGAGGTCCAGGTATGGGACCTATCGGTGTTGCGAAACACTTAGTTCCTTTCTTACCTAATCACGAAGTGGTTTCGACTTCTGGTGAAGAGGGTATCTCTGCTGTTTCTGCAGCTCCATTTGGTTCGGCATCGATCTTGCTTATTTCCCATGCCTATATTTCAATGATGGGTGGTGAAGGTTTGACAAATGCGACAAGAACAGCAATATTAAATGCAAACTATATTAAAGCGCGTTTAGAAAATGCATATCCTGTACTTTATTCAGGTACTAACGGACGTTGTGCACACGAAATGATCTTAGATTGCCGTGGATTCAAAAACTTTGGTATCGAGGTTGCAGATATTGCAAAACGTTTGATGGATTATGGTTTCCACGCACCCACTGTTTCTTTCCCTGTTGCAGGAACATTGATGGTTGAGCCTACTGAATCAGAGTCTAAGGCTGAATTGGATCGTTTCTGTGATGCATTAGTTGCTATCCGTGAAGAGATCGCAGCGGTTGAAGCAGGAGCGGTAGATCAAGCTAACAATGTACTGAAACATGCACCACATACCGCTTCGGTTGTAACCGCAGATGAGTGGGACAGACCCTACAGCCGTCAAACAGCCGCATACCCCTTGGAGTATGTAAGAGAACGTAAATTCTGGCCTTCGGTAGGTCGTGTAAACGACTCTCAAGGTGACCGTACATTGATTTGTTCGTGTCCATCTATTGAAGAGTACGCCGAAGCATAGTCTCGGTAGCTATAATATAATGAAGGCCTCTATATTCGTATAGGGGCCTTTTTTGTGCAATCTGTTCAGGTGCATGAGTAAAAGAAAAATAGAACGGTACTCTGGTTAAACTTTACCGTCGAAGGATCGTATACAAACAGATTTTAAAATTTAGATTAATTATATTATTTTGTTCTTTTTGGCGTTTTAATTAAAACTGATAATCATGAAAAGACAATGGAAAGTAATGCCTGTTCTCTTAGGACTGGGCCTTTTGGTCGCGAGCTGCGGCAACAGCAAATCCAGTGAAGGGAGTGAAGATGCTAAGGAGAAAGAGGCTGGGATTTCGGATGTAGTTAAAGGAGTATCCAACTTGGATAACCTGAGTGATGGAGCAAAAAAATTGGAAGACCTTCAAGCCAAACTTAAATCCGAAAAACCATTAAGTTCGGAAGAGTTGAAGGCTTTTTTACCGGAAAGCTTAGATGGTTTAAAAAGAACTTCCTATTCTGGCGGATCCATGTATGGGGCAGAGGTTGTATCTGGAGAGGCGACATATACTGTAGATAACCAAAAGGAAATTAAAGTCAATATTATTGATGGGGCGGGCGAGACAGCTTCGGCAATCGTGGGCTTAGCGCAAATGGGCTTCATGGTAGATTCAGAGAAAATTACAGATACTGAAATAGAAAAAACTGGCGAGTTTGAAGGCAAACGGGCAAAAACAACGGATAGCAAAGGAGTGGAAGGCTCAACGGCGAAAAATTCCGAAATAAGTTATCTCGAGAAAGATCGCTATTTAATTACCCTTCGGGGAAATGGGTATAGCCTGGACGAGCTAAAAGGTTTTTTGCCAAAATTAAACCTCAGCGCACTAAAATAATAAAAACGTAATTATTCTATAAAGAAGAAATGCATAGTTGATAGGGAAAAGCTCAAACATTGGTTTGGGCTTTTTTTAAAACTGTATTGTCCCAGTTTAACAACCAACATTGTCCCACATATGCATGAGAAAAGAGCGTTTGGAAAATATCCCGGACAATAAGATGGACTTAATAAATTTGCTTTTGTTGGCAAATTTGCTTTAGTTTGCGTTGAAACATTTCGTTATGAAAATTGTAAAATTATCAATCAATCTTCTTGTCGCGACAGCATTGCTTGCGTCCTGTGCGGGGGGGAAATACGCAAAGACTGAAAAGGTATATAAGAAGCAAGCAAAAGAATTGTCAAAACTCTATAAACAATCGCCTGTTACCGGTCAATTGGAGAAGGTGAATGTCAAAGATCAACAATGGATCGCCTCGATTAATTTCGGTATCCGTAAGCCCAATTTTGTTGTTATTCATCATACAGCACAGGATTCCTTGGGACAGACCATCCGTACATTTCATTCCGCGAAAGCAGGTGTAAGCTCCCATTATGTGGTCGGTCGGGATGGGAAAGTAGTGCAGATGGTCAATGACCTCTATCGTGCGCATCATGCAGGGTTGGGGAAATGGGGCAATGATACGGACCTCAATTCTTCTTCTATTGGCATTGAGCTAGACAATAATGGGACCACTGACCCTTGGACTGATGCACAGATAAATGCCTTGACGCAGTTGCTGGCCTATTTAAAAACGACTTATAGAATTCCGCAGGCAAATTTTATTGGACATATGGATCTGGCACCAACTCGAAAAAACGATCCATCACGTTTTCCTTGGAAAAAACTGGCTGATCAAGGATTCGGTTTTTGGTATGAGGACTATTTAGAGACGCCGCCAGCAGACTTTAATCCGAAAATGGCATTACGTATCATCGGATACGATGTGAGTAACCTGGATGCAGCAATAAAAGCATTTAAGATTCACTACATTCAGCAGGACGTAAATACAGCGTTCATGGGAGAGAATGACCTTAAGATTCTTTATTCCATCTATAAAAAATTCTTATAGTGCTTCACCAAACGAAAGAAAAAAGATCCTGCTTTTTAAAAGGCAGGATCTTTTTTGTATGGTATATGACCGTTATAATTTGTTTTTATATATACTGAAATACGTATCAAAAGCACGTTCATAGATGAGTTTGAACCAGGGCGTAAACTGCTGGGGTGCCTGTTGTATTGCATCTTGAATTTCCTGCCGATTCAAGTATTTTGTTTCGGCAACTTCTTCTTCGTTAAATTCTGGAGTTCCATTAAATTTTCCAAATAAGACATAATCGAATTCATGCTCCGTAAGTCCGTTGTCAAATTGAGCCTTATAAACGAACGAGAAGGTATCTTGAAGGTCCATTGCTGTAATGCCCAGTTCTTCCATTAAGCGCCTTTTGGCGGCCTCTACGTTAGTTTCTCCCAGACGCTGATGCGAGCAACAGCTATTGGTCCAAAGTCCGCCACAGTGGTATTTACTTAAAGCTCTTTGTTGCAGCAGTAATTCATCTTGATCATTGAACAAAAATACACTAAAAGCACGGTGCAATAGCCCTTTTTCATGGGCTTCATATTTCTCCATGCTACCAATCATATTGTCATTGCTGTCAACCAGGATTACATTTTCTTGCGTCATAAGGCATAAAAATAAAGATAGCCCAATTTAAGAAAATTGGGCTAGATAATGAATTTAAATTTTGCAGACGATTTGCTTATACGGTTTTTACAAATTTCTCGTCGTAATTTTCAATATCGATGATATAGCCGTTTTTAATTAAGAATTCAAACAAAGGTTTGGCTTCTTCAGAAACGGGCATATTGTGCGTCGTAATAATCTTATTTTCTTTTTTCAAGAGATAAGGATATGCATAGAGTTTCACATTTTTGTTGAACATTCCAGAGATATAGGAAAGGAGTTCATTTGTGTATAGCTCTTTATTATAATTATCTGAATTGAAAATGTTCTTTAAATTGTAAACGTTGGTTGCAATTCCAATGTTTTTGGGCTTAAAGTTGCTTATAAACTCTGCTAAATGATTATTTCTTCTAAAGTTGCTCACGATAATATTATTGCCTGTTGCACATAATTCGTCAGCTCTAGAAGCAAATTCTTGAAGGTCCTCACCTGTAATTTCATGCGTGTCTTCCAGGACATTTCCCATCAGCACCTCAATTAATACAATGGTGTCTGCGTCAGTTGCACCCGTATTTTTTTTGAACTGTTCAACGGCAAGATTGAAGAGATCAAAGTTTGGAAGGGATTTCTGACGGTATTTGGTACGAAGTAAAATAATGTTCTTTTTGTACAGATAATCTTTGATTTGTACTGCTTTGCCATCAGGCTGGAATATTGCGGCTTTAGCAAATCCCTTTGCGATCAGGTATAAGTTGATGAGACGTTGGTTGACGTTTTCAAACAGCGGTCCGTTTAATTTAACCAGGTCAATCTCAACGGAACCAACAGAAAGGTTATCGACCAATGATTCGATCATGGTCTGCACATTGTCTGTATAATAATAAGCTGCAAATAACAGGTTAACACCAATGATACCTAAAACTTTTTGTTGTAATTGGTTGTCGCTGTCTAGCAGTCTTACATGGACAATAATATCATTTGTAGGGCCTCCCACTTCATGCTGGAAGCGAAGTCCGATCCAGCCATGAGGTTCATTTGTCTTCGTGAAATTGAGCGTTGTTACGGTATCTGCAAAGGCAAAGAATTTTTTGTTGCAGTATTTATCGCCATGAAGCCGTTGAGTAAGAAGATCGAATTCATGGGAGAGCATTTTCTTTAAACGTGTTCTGCTGACGTAACGACCATCAGCCTCTTCACCATAAATCGCATCACTGAAAGCCATGTCGTAAGCCGACATTGTTTTAGCAATTGTGCCTGATGCTGCTCCTGCGTTGAAAAAGTTACGTGCGACTTCCTGTCCAGCACCGATTTCTGCAAAGGTTCCATAAATCTCTGGGTTCAGATTTATTTTCAGGGCCTTTCGTTTGGTTTCAAAAATTTCTCTTGCCATGACGCAAAGGTACAAAAATCAGCATGCTAGTGAAAATTAAAAGTATGAATGAAAAAAACAGAATAAAATTAGGCTTGTTTTATAACAAGCCTAATTTATTAAAAGCATAGAATAGTGCACTCGCATGGAGTGCCTGGTTGAATTTGTTGTCCAGTAGCATCCTTTTCGCTTCTTCAAGCGGTATACGATAGACTTCGATTTCTTCATGTTCATCTAAGTCCTGTTCCTGAACTTTTTTGCCGCCTGTCATCAGATAAGTATAAGTGATATTGCCACTTGTCGCCGGATTGGCATAAAGTGTGGCGATCTCTTCAATCTGATCAAATTGATAGCCTGTTTCTTCAAGCATTTCACGCACAGCGGCATTTTTAGGATCTTCTCCCGCTTCTGTTGTCCCTGCGGGAATCTCCAATGCAATAATGCCGGCTCCATGGCGGTATTGCTTAATGACCAAAAGCTCGTTCTGCTCAGTGATTCCGATCATATTGACCCAATCGGGATACTCCAGTACGTAATAATGATCATTGATCCGTCCATCCGGAAGCTCACAAGTATCTCTGCGCAGCGTGGCCCAAGGCTCTTTACAGATATATGCAGAGGATAATAGTTTCCACTTGTCCATTAGCCTACAATATCTTTCATCATACGGTCAACCTTCTCTTCCAAAACAGTTTGCACATCGACATAATCTGCCGTATCCGTTAAGTTTTCTTTTACAGAACAGTAAAATTTAATCTTGGGTTCTGTTCCTGAGGGTCTGGCAGAGATCACATCGCCATCTACTGTAATAAATTGCAACACATCAGACTTTGGTAACGAGATTGCTCTTCGCTCCCCTGTACTCATATCTGTGGTTTGGGAAAGTTGGTAGTCCCTGATTTCTTTGACTTTTATTCCTCCCAGTATCGTTGGTAGATTGTGACGTAGGCCATTCATCATGGCTTGAATTTCTTCGGCACCAGCTTTTCCTTTTTTTGTAAGAGAAATGAGCTTTTCTTGATAACAGCCAAATTCTTTGTAGATATCTAACAGGACTTCGTAAACTGTTTTTCCTTTTGTTTTGAAATAGGCGGTCATTTCGGCTAGGAAAGCACAAGAGTTTGGAGCGTCCTTGTCACGCACTAAATCGCCTACTAAGAAACCATAACTTTCTTCTCCGCCCACAAGATATTGTGCTGAATCACCTAAATTGGTAATCAATTCACCGATATATTTGAAGCCAGTAAGGGTTTCATAGTGTTTTACACCATAGTGATCTGCAATATCGGCTTGTAAGTTGCTGGTGACGATGGTTTTTACAATATATGGATTCGATCCGAGTTGTTTTAGCTCATTTTTTGCGCTTAAGACATAATATATCAGTAGACTTCCGATCTGATTACCATTGAGCAGTTGGAATTCGCCCTTACTATTTTTTACGGCAATACCTACACGATCGGCATCAGGGTCTGTTGCTAATACAAGATCAGCATCAATTTCTTCTCCTTTTTTCTTTGCTAAGGCCATCGCATCTTCCTCTTCGGGGTTTGGATAGATTACTGTTGGAAAGTTGCCATCAGGGGTGGCTTGTTCAGCAACGACTGAAACATTTTCAAATCCCCAGGCTTCCAGCATTTTAGGGACAATAGTAATTCCGGTTCCATGTATCGGCGAAAAAACAATTTTCAAGTTTTTTTGAGCGAGTACCGCTTCAGGATGAATACTTAATTTTTTATTGGCGTCAATATAGAGCTGATCAATTTCATCGCCGACGGGAATGATATTGTGTGTGTTCCCTTCAAATTTAATGTCGTTCACAGCATTGATTGCGTTTACTTCATCGATTACATTTTTATCATGTGGCGCAGTCAGCTGGCATCCATCATTCCAATAAGCCTTATAACCATTGTATTCCTTTGGGTTGTGCGAAGCCGTTAGCATAACACCACTTTGACAGCCGAAATGGCGGATGGCGAACGACAGCATTGGGGTCGGGCGCAATGCCGTGAACAGATGTACCTTGATGCCGTTGGCTGCAAACACGTTGGCAACCAGCTGGCCAAAAGCCTGCGAATTGTTACGGCTGTCATAAGATACCGCTACTTTAATCTCCTGATCTGGGAACTGTTTCTTTAGATAGTTGGCTAATCCTTGCGTGGCTTTGCCGATCGTATACTTATTCATACGATTAGAGCCAACGCCCATAATGCCTCTTAAACCTCCGGTTCCAAATTCAAGATCCTTGTAAAAAGAATCCGTAAGTTCCGTCTCCTCATTATTGTCGATTAAATCCTGAACTGCTTTTCGAGTTCCTTCATCATAACTTGGGGTTAACCAATCTTCGATTTTCTTTTGTATGTCCTTATCTAAATTTTTCATTATCGTTAAGTTTGGTTAAAATTTACAAAATACTATGCGTCACATCCGGCATAAGCGCGGTCTATGACTGTAATATACCATTTTTCTCCCTCTTTTGTCACATGAAAAACAAAGGGTTCCTCATGCTCATTGGAGGTCATAATGGCTCTATAACTTCTGGATTCTATATTTCTTAGTCGCTGTAATTCAGTATTACTAATTTTGGCATCAAGAATTTCATTCATGAACTTTGCCGTTTGAGATAGTTCATTCGGGCGGGATTTTTTATCATAATAGAATCCGGATTTATCCCACTTCATCGTACCACAATCAAAAATAGGTAGTTTTCCGGACTTCAAAGGGCCCTTGTACGTTAACTTTTCATAAGAATGATATTCTGGCACAGGTTTAGAAAAATTAAAACTGTTTTGGTGTACATAAGAGTCAAGTGCGCCGGGACGGTAGATCATATAAATTCCCAATTTGGGATGTACATAGGAATTTATTGTTTTACTGTCCTGTTCTGCATATGCCTTGGCAAGTTTCTCCAATACCTCCTCCAGCGTTTCGGAGTTCTCTTTCTTTACTTCCTTTTCAGTCGTGTCAGGTTTTTGTAGGGTATCCACAGGAATTGAATCCTGAATGATTTTTACAGCCTTATCCTCTTTTTTGCTATTTCTACAGGAGATCGTGCTAGCAGTGAGACAAATAAGAATAAAGAAAAAGAGATTTCTCATGATGATTTTGTTTAATATTACTTCTTTGAAGTCAAGTTTTCAATGATTGACTTTAAAATAGAGCGCGTTGACGGAAGCCACCATTGTTCGAGGATGTGCTGGATTGTCTCTTCTCTATTCTCGCGCAATTTAAGGATTATTTCCTTTCGGAAGTTCAATTTGGATGTCTGCCATGTCTTTTGGTTGAACTGCGTGATCTGTTTTAATTTTTTTGCTGCGGTATTGAAGAGTATATTAGCGGGAACAATGTCATCAATAAGACCCTGTGTTTTTGCTTCTACAGGAGAAAGCAATTTAGCTTCGAGCAAATTCTGATACGCATTCCGTTTTCCAATCCAAAACGCATAAAGCTGAAATATACTTTCAGGGACGATTAGTCCGACAGGAATCTCGTTAAGACCGATCACGAAATTCCCTTCGGCCATAATCCGATAATCACAGCAGAGCGCCAGTACGCAGCCCCCAGCGGGGCTATGACCAGATATTGCAGCAACTATTGGTTTTGGAAAAGCGGCGAGTAGCGATGTCGCTTCCAGAAATAAATTCCAGAATTCGCGAATTTGTTCTTCATCATATTGGAATAGGGTAATTAGATCAAGTCCTGCGCTAAAGAAGTTTTCCTTGCCAATCAATATTGCACCATAAATAGCTTCATTTTGCTGGGAAGATTCCAAGGTATCTATCAGTTCCTTCAATAGCTGTGTGTCTATGGCGTTTGACTTTCCCCTGTCGAGGAAAATGCTTAAGATATGATCTTCTATTTTGGTTTTAATATGTTCCATAACCTTGTTTCTAAATTTAACGATTTGTTTGCTCTGCTATTGTGGTTTTACCGCTATTAAATATTCGAGATGAGCAATTTTGCCATCCATACTTATTCCCTCAACGGTTAGTTTGTAGGTTCCGGGTTCGTCAGAAGTGAAGAATTCGAAATGTGTTTTCCCATCTTTTGGCGTGATCAGATTCGGTTCCCAGGCGATTGTTGTCCTTAGGTCGCGTGTAAGCTTATTTTGGATTGTTGCATCGTATTGGGGTTTGAAAAATGTTCGAGGCACATATAACCCTTTTGGCGTGATGGTTACAATGCCTGTGGGGGTATACGATGAGGAGATGGCATCTCCCGATTTACTGGTAATCACGATAACACCGTTGCCCCCATACATGCCATAAATTGCCGTGTTTCCAATACTACGCAAGACTTCAACACTCGCAATGTCGGCCGTGTTGATCATATCTATTTGTTCGGGTTCAATATACATTCCATCGAGAACAACTTGCATCGGACTATTCATCGATCTTGTGCTATAAGGGATACCATTTCGAAAAATAACACCATTTAGCCGTCCATTGAGGCATTGAGCAAATGTAGCACAGCCGGATAATTCGTCTGCAGAGATGACTTGATCGGCGTTTCCTGGCCCATTCAGGTTTCTGGAGTTTTTGTCGGCTTTAGTTGTTCTTACCCTGTTGACCTGTACCTCTTCCAATCGGATACTTTTTTCTATAATACCAGCCGCTTCCAATTCGCCAAGAAACTGTTGACTATTTTTCAGTTGTGTAAGCAAGGTGCTATTGATGTCGTTAAGCAACAAGGGTTGATCTTTACTTGCATTAGGTGGTGGGGTGAGCGGGTTGTCGATAACAATATCAACTCTTTTTTTCTCTTTAGGGCCATCACCTGTCACAATAAACTTGACACTGTCTGCAAATAAAAGTTCGTCAAATGAAAATCGGCCATTATTATCGGTCAGTGTATCTATACTCAGCAACATGTTGCTCGTCGGTATAATTGTTACTTTGGCATTTGGAACGACAGCCTTGCGGGCCGTTTTCTTGATGGTCCCAGCTATGGTAAGCCCTTTTTCAGGAAGGAACGCAGCGGTTGCTGTACTTGTATAATTCTTCCAGTCCAACTTGCGCCAACCTTGGATCAACATAAGATTGTCCAGCTCTGTCAGTCTAATGTTCGTTAAATCCTCAAAGTAATAATTGGGACGTTCAATAAAGCCACGAAGATCAGATTTCAATAGGAGCTCCGAGACAATAGATGAATAATAACGGTTTGTCGTGGAATCAACCTTGCTGAGGTTTACCACTGATGCGGAAAGCGCGGCAAACCTAGTGGTGTCACTATCATCATATTTAACGGAAAGATTAGCAATCACTTTATCGCGTGTTGTGAAGCTAAGCTTGTTGAGTTCTACGGCGACAGGAAGTAAGGTCGATGTCGTATTGTAGTTAAACACCAATCTTTCCACAATAGGAACCATTTGATCTGTTAAGATGGATAATTGTAAAACTCCAGAAGGCAGGTTTTTTTTGGGGATATTGAATAAGATCTCCGTTCCATTTAATTTCTGCTTAGCGGCATGAAGTACAAGGCCATTGTATTGGGCTACCAGATAAATATCTTTGCCATTGACCAAGTCTGCAGTAGCGGAAAGTTGCGCTGCAATCTTATCCTTTAGTACCGAATTTACGGTTAGAACATATCCGGAATTCTGTACAGGCGGTAATGACGCACTTGTTGACGATCCATCTTCGAAGAGGGCTGTAGCGACGTATTTTTTTCCTGTCTGTAAGACGAGCGGGATACTTCCCATTCCCAGTGAATTTGTTTCAAAATCGGCAACTGTTGTTTGATTTTCCTCCACAACTTTTATTTTTGCTTTTTTTCCTAAACCATTAGGGCTAAGGATTTTGAACCCAGTTTTGGATAATATGTTGTTGACTAGTTCGCCACTTTCGGGGAAAATTTGGATGCTATTTTGGTTGTTTGGATCCGGGATGACAAAACTTTTTAGAATACGTCTTTTATCCAGCGAAAGAAATTGTAAAGACAGTGTCCCGCCTTTAAAATCATCTTTCAATTCCAGCGCTATTGTTCCATTATCGTTTGATTTCAGTCGGCCGGATTTCTCTTTATTGTTGTTCGGTTGTAGGGTATAACTGATGTTGTTATTAATCAGCGGGGCTCCCTGAATGGTTTTCAGATTAATCTGGAACATGTTTTCTGTTCCGTTTTTGACCAGTTCACTTTTCGTTATGATATGATCAGATCGACCATTTGTAATGGGGACGACGCGTTCATAGAAATTGGCTACAGAGTCATTTTGCATCCATCGGGTAAATGATCTAACGCGGTAGGAGCCTTCTTCCAAAGTGTCCGGCAGATTGAAGTCGCCTATACTTAGACCGAGTGTAATAGGAATTTTGATACTCTTAATGATCTTATTGGTGGGAGAAATCAATTCTACATTAGCAATTTTACTGATGTTGCTCAAATAATTAAAAGGGGCGGTGGTACAGTAAAGTTTAAACCACATGGTTTCGCCAGCCGAATAATCATTTTTGTCCAAATGGAGATAAATCTTTTCCTTGATGTGCCGTTCATGGTAAGTATCCAGTTTCTGCAAGGTCTGATCGATCTGGGCCGACGCCAGCGAAGTGAATAGCAGGCAGCTTACTAACAGCAGTAATTTAGCGTACATATGACTAATGTTTTATGAAAATTAGAAAATATTTTTCCTTTAATCAATTTATAAATCAAAATATTAGTCTCATTTTAAACGATCTGATACCTTAAAATTAGCATAAAAAAAATATCTTTGTGTTATGAATATCCTAATAATCGGTTCAGGAGGTCGTGAATCCGCCTTCGCCTATAAGTTGTCGAAAAGTCCACGTTTAGATCAATTGTTTATTGCTCCAGGAAATGCTGGAACAGGTGCGTATGGTCAGAATGTAAATATTAAAGTTACTGACTTTGCTACTATTGCTTCCTTCGTTTTGGAGAATAACGTGCAAATGGTGCTCGTCGGTCCAGAAGAGCCTTTGGTAAAAGGTATTCATGATTACTTTTTAAATCGGGAAGATTTAAAAAATATCCCGGTAATAGGGCCGCAACAGGAGGGGGCTCAATTGGAGGGCTCAAAAGATTTTTCGAAGCAATTTATGGATCGCCATGGCGTACCTACTGCCGCTTCAAGATCGTTTGATGCAACATCATTGGAAGATGGATTGGCTTACCTTGAAACGCAAAAATTGCCGATTGTGCTTAAGGCTGATGGTTTAGCTGCAGGCAAAGGAGTGTTGATCTGTGAGACGCTGGAAGATGCTAAAGCAGAGTTAAAGGCGATGATCGCAGATTCAAAGTTTGGAGAAGCTAGCCGAGTTGTGGTTGTTGAAGAATTCTTAAAAGGAATTGAATTGTCTGTTTTTGTTTTGACAGATGGGAATTCATATAAAGTGCTTCCTTCTGCAAAAGATTACAAACGTATTGGAGAGGGGGATACAGGCCTAAACACGGGTGGTATGGGATCGATATCTCCGGTTCCTTTTGCAGATGAGACATTTTTAAATAAAGTAGAAGAGCGTATTATCAGACCAACAGTTGAAGGACTTAAAAAAGATGGCATTCCATATAAAGGATTTATTTTCATCGGTTTGATGAATGTGGAAGGAGAGCCTTATGTCATCGAGTATAATGTTCGTATGGGAGATCCAGAGACTGAATCTGTATTGCCGCGTATTGAATCGGATCTGTTAGATTTGCTGGAAGGTGTTGCACAGGGTAATCTGGAGCAACGTTCCTATACGGTATCTCCTAAAACTGCCGTAACTGTCATGTTGGTTGCGGGAGGTTATCCTGGAGATTATGAGTCGGGAAAAGAGATCGCCAATATTGAAAATGTCAAAGAATCCATCGTATTTCAAGCAGGTACGAAAGAAGTAGATGGTAAGATTGTTACTGCAGGTGGACGTGTAATTGCTGTTACCACATTGCAAGATTCGCTGTTCGAAGCCCTTCAGCAGGCAACTGCAGATGCCGGAAGGATATATTTTGAAGGTAAATACTTCAGAAGAGATATCGGTTTCGACCTTATTTAAAAAATATTTAAAATTATTTTTGGAATACTGATTTTAAGGTCTATATTTGCAACTCCAAAAACAACAATGTTATTGGAGTTGCATTAAAAGGCCCGTTCGTCTAGGGGTTAGGACGCAAGATTTTCATTCTTGAAACAGGGGTTCGATTCCCCTACGGGCTACAGATCTAAAAGTCAAAACATACAAAAGCCTGCAAATTAAATATTTGCAGGCTTTTTTGTTTTTCAGTATCTACAAAACTTACACGAATTCCCAATAAAAAAGTGAGTCATTCAGTGAGTCATTTTCTCCAACATGGCTACTCACTGAAACATGTTTAATATTTTGATTATCAGCTTATTCAAAGATTAAACATCTTGATCCGTTTTAGTTGCAAGGCTAATTTTGCATCGCTGAAATCTGTTTTTCAGTGGTGATGCAGAGCTCGCCGCAAAGGCGGCTCGGTTTGTTTCACTTAAATGATGTTGTCATGAGTACAAATTATTCCTTGCTCTTCTATCTGAAGAAACCCAAAAATTATGTTAACGGCCCCAAACCGATCTACATGCGGATTACCGTAGATGGTATCCCAAAAGAAGTCTCCACAGGGCGAGAATGCGATCCTTCGAAATGGAGTTCCAAAGCTAATCGTATGAAAGGCACAACAGAAGTTGTCAAAACCATGAACAGTTACCTTGATACCCTAGTCAGCAAAGTAGGTACGATCCATACGGCCATGACGGCTGCCGCAGAGGAAATTACAGCAGAATCCATCAAACTAAGGTATCAGGGAAAGGATATTAAGCGAAAGCAATTCCTTGATGTATTTAGGGAACACAATATGCAGATGGAAGCATTGCTCGGCAATGGATTCAAGCCCAATACGCTCAAAGGGTATAAGACCTCTTTATTGCATATTTGTGGATACCTTGAGAAAGAATACAGGTCGCAGGATATTGACACAAGAAAGATTGACCATGCTTTTGTCGCAGGGTATGAGTTCTTTTTGCGTGCCACGATGAGCTGTTCTGCCGTGTCGGCAGCAAAATACATGAAGCACCTTCGCAAGATCATCAAGATCTGTATTGCGCATAGATGGATAACGGACGATCCATTTACCTTTTATAAGATCAAGGCGAAAGCTAAAGAAAAAGAATTTTTAACCGATGCGGAACTTCGGAGGATAGAGGGGAAATTATTCAAGATACCAAGACTTGCACATGTCCGTGATATCTTTGTCTTTTGTTGTTACACTGGACTTTCCTATGCAGACGTGAGGAAACTTAAATGGACCGATATTGCTGAGGGAGTGGATGGAAAACTCTGGATCTTCACAAGCAGGGAGAAAACCGAAACATCATCAAATATTCCGCTATTGCCCAAGGCTCTTGAAGTCATTGAACGGTATCGTACCTATCCACCATGTGTGGCAAAGGATATGGCACTTCCTGTGCTGAGTAATCAGAAAATGAATAGCTATCTCAAGGAAATTGCAGACCTATGTGAGATCACCAAAGAACTGACCTTTCACAAATCACGCCATACGTTCGCCACTTCTGTGACACTTGCCAATAGTGTTCCTATTGAAACAGTTTCAAAGATGCTTGGACATACGGATATCAAAACCACACAGCATTATGCGAAGTTATTGGATAACAGGGTTGCCGTGGATATGGAAAGACTGGAAAGAAAAATCGAGAATAAACCGGCCTCTGCAAATCAAGCTAAAATCGCGGAGCGATGTACCCCTCAGGCATTTACTTTTATAAAGACAGACCATAACGGGAGAAATATTGCTTAATAACAAAAGGAAGCGGTACATCGTGTATCGCTTCCATATTAAATAAAAAATATGTTATCCTTCCTCAGTAGAGAAATAGCCGTCCTTCTCTATTCTCTTGAAAAGAGCATTATTACTTTGGACCGAAAACTGTCCTTGCCGCCATAGCTGATTTCCTGCTGTAATTTTAGTGAATTTCTATCAAGAGATACATCCCACCAATCTATATCCGTCCTGAGCTTTGGGTAATAATCTGCGAGGGAATCGACAATTCCTGTCGCAGGGCTTCCCCATTTCTCTACCCATGCGGATGGGTCAAATGTCCTGGTTTCCTTGAGCAAGAGACGGTTTCCTGCGAGCTGATAATAATATTTGCGGTAATAAATAGGTTCTCCGGTCTGGATGCTCCCATCTTTAATAATTACATCTGCGCCCGGGAGATTCCATTCTCCGCCGTCGCCGGCACTACTTGAACCGATAAAATACGGTACCGTTAACCGTAGAGAAGCACTGTCACGCCCGTCAAAACTAAGATATTCGTAAGGGAGGTTGTCTATCTGAACATTACTGCTCCCATTCTTATCACCGATTGAAAGGGTCGTTTCATAACTTTTTAACTTCCATTTTCCTTTCAGACTGTCAGTCATATCCTGCCCAGAATTTTCCTTTTTGCAGGAAACAAACAATAGGGAAAAAATGAACAAAAGGATCAATTGGTTTCTCATCATGGCCTAATTACGGTTTGAATAGCTAAAATAAATAATTTAAAAATGAGTCCAAAATCTATGGAGATTTAGTTTTCAAGCTGCGGTAGTCGGGATAGAAGATTTTATCAATGTGGGGCGCTTTTGATAGATATAATTGTGAAGGGATTGTCCGAAAAGTTTAAATAATCGAGCAAATCATACTCTTGGATATGGTCTAATGGCAGTTGGTCGAATAAATTTGGAATTATTATTCAAGTTGACCTAATTTGAATGCTGATTTTTGAACAGAACGACGGTCAGAGCAGATGGCCATTAACTGATGACCAAATAATCTGAATCCATGAAAGAACATGAAATTGATATCTATCTGGATGGTGTGAAAACGAGGGTCGACCTTCGAAAGATGGATTATACCTCACTTCGGAACCTTTCCCTGAAACTGCAGCCATCCTGGGTGACAACGACTATATCCATGAGATGATCCTTGAAAGCGATCTTTATTATTTCTGGCAGGAGATCAGTTCAAAGACTGTAGGTGCTCTCCAGAAGCATGGGATAGTGACGGTTGCTGAACTGATGGCCTTTTCGTATGAAAAGCTCGCTGCAATAGATGGACCGGGAAACAAATCCCTTTCCGAAATTGTATACTTCATCAAGCAGCTGGGAAAATAGAAAGCTTTTAATTCCGGGTTTTGAAAACTTCCTTGAAATGCGTAATTTGATATTGTTTTTCAAACAATCCCCATAAACTAATCCTTAAGCGGCTGCCCCAAAAAGGGTGGCCGTTTTACTATTTAGACTCCGCCGTGGCCGTTTCAATCGGGGATGAGGATCATGGTATGGGTAAAGCTTTTATAAGTCTGAATTTTCTTCCCCATTATCCCTTCTCCATTTTTTCTCGGTATAGGAGTTAAAATTTGATTTTTTCCATTTAGTCAGGTGGTAGCCCCTGCAGTATGTGCAGTAATATGCTCTCCGCTGTACAGGCTGTCCCTGCCTGTGCTTGATGCGACGGCCTGTTTTGTCCCTTTTGAAAAAGTAGTTCCACTTAATATCGAGCATGACGAGCCGGGCCTCTATCCAGGAAGCAAATATCACCTTTCCGGTTTCCCTACATTTCTTGTTGGTTCCCATATAAATAGCTATTTTTTTACCTATTCATGTATTACTCCTTTTCTATTGGTACCTGCAACATGACCCATTCCCTGATATGTTTTGCAATCTTATCGGAAACCTCAAAATCATATCGCCCCTCAAAAGGTGTTTTTAGCACAATACGCAGCCGGCCCCGTTTCAACCCATGACAAGCCTGGATCATATCTAATGGTATGGCCTTATCCCGGTCTATCTTCTGTACAAAGCCCTTCGTAATATTTACAACTTCCTTTAAGCTGCGCTGCTCGCCACAGGTCAGATTTTCATTCATCGCATTTTTCAGATAAAGGCTGACGATGCTATTTTTAAACGTAAAAATCCCTAAATCTTTATACAATATCTTTTGTGACAGGATTTTATTATTGAGCAAGAATACTTCCTTCTCCACATCAATGGATTTGACCTGTACTATGTCCATTTCACCCATAGAATCGACATCCTTATCTTCCTCAGCTGTTTCCAGAATCTCCTTCAGTTCTTCTAGATCCGGAGAAAACAACTCGAACTGCTCCTCAAGATTTCTCATTTTTAACTGTTGCTGCAGGATAGTTTCCTTCTGTTCCAAAATCAACTTTCTCTGCCTTTGATTAATAGCGACATAGAAATAGACTGTATAGCCCATATTCAGGACCAAAATTCCGCTAAATATGACCATTAAAGGAAATAGCAGCCATTCATCCTTAGCCAGCTGATCGGGGCCTATAATCCAGAACAGCAAAAGTGATGGTAATATGCAGCAAAATAACAATTGGCTAGCGGCGCGTTTTTCTGGGCTAACCAGCCAGTTTTGCCTTTTGTCCAATATCACGATAACCAATCGTATATAAAAGAAAACTATCGCTACAATCAATACAAAAAATAGATAGCTATAGGTGACAGGCCAGTCTAAAAGCCATTCCGCCAAAGCTCCACGGTACCCCAGATACCAACAGAATCCCCCAAAAACGAAGGATGCGATCAATTGCCAAATCCCATCGGGATACTGCACGGTCAATTTTCTATTATCCAGAGATCTATTCTCATTAAAACTTTTCATGTACAAACGACATTTAAAAAAATGCTATCAAAACCTACATATTTATCAGATTTATATCTTCTTTCTGTATATCTTTCGCCTATCAGGTTCATCCGACATTACCTAGCAACCTATCGCCGGAGAACTGCCGCTAAAAACTCCCCTGTTGAGGAAATTTTTGTTATATAAATTTAGCCAATTATTTATTAAACAATATCCGTCTACCTTAAATCGATGCTTTTAGGTCCTTCTTTGGTTCAAATAATTCCCCTGCCGGATGAAAATTTATTTCTGTATTGTCTTAAATTCCTCTTTCGTTGTAAGGAAATCACCTCTCATTGTAAAAAATTGCCCCTCATTGAAATGATGGGGATATTCACTATTATTTCGTGCTATAGTGGGTAAATTTAAAGAGTAAAACTTCACTGATTATTAAACCATAGATCATGAGGACGATAAAGAAAATACCATTCAGCCGTAATTATGTATTTATTGCGATAGCTGTATCGATTACCTTGTATGGGCTTTTTGGAGCAACGACGCAAGAGCAGTGCTTGTACAGCATCGGTATTCTGGTATTGTTCATCCCTTTTTTGGAAATCCGAGGCCAAGAGCGCATCATGCAGCTTTTTGTTATCTTTTTTGTCTGTATCCAGGCCAGTAGTATTGCTTTATTTGACCGTCTAACTTATCAGCTACTGATCAGCTCGCAACCGTTTTGGGTCGCTGTAAAAAAAGGTATACCGATGGCTTTTATTGTCTGCGCCATGGCACATCTGTTTTTCTGGAGAAAAACAAATGTTTTCAAACTTTATGGGATCCAACTTCCCATCATGATCATTGCATGTACCTGGTATATCCGTATGCTGCTGATCATAGCTAATTGCCAGCATATCCCAAATGCTAAAGCTGTACGCATACCTGCCATTGTTATCCAAAAATGCCCCGCTTGCTGTGACATATACGAACTGTGGTTTTCGTTCAGGTATGAAGGCCAGGAAGAAAAGGTATCTATTAATGTCAATCCTCAACTACATGAAAAGACCAATGAAGGAGATTCACTCATACTTCAAATGCACCCCGGTATATTTGGCTGGCCATGGTACCATAAAGATATCAAAAGGAGGTACAGATGATCGTAAGTTTACAGCAACTGACAATGCTCATAGAAGCCTTGGTTTATCTTGATAACAAAGATATTCCAAACCATTTGGGTGAGATCACCGAGGCCTGCAATACTAATTTTGCATTGGCACTACAAGCCCATCGGGAGATTATTCAGGTAAATAATGCACGTCAGGCTATCCAAATCTACCATACTCAATTGTTGCGGCTACACTCTTTGTTGTATAGCTTCTGTAACGTGCATAAAATTGTGAGTACTACAGCACTATTTGCCCTGGAAGAATTACTTGGGCGAATCGAACATCTCTTTAAAAAAGATATTGATCCCTATACGCAGCTGCCGGAGCATTATTACCTGCGGATGCATGAATATGTATATGCAAATATGCCCTCTATTCTTGATAAGCTAGCTCAAAAAAACATACCGCAAGCCTATCTCGCAGAGATCCTTTCGGCTATGGACAGCCTATTTGAAAATGGCAAGATCCCCTATATTCAATACCGTCATCGGGATTACCTGTCACAGGTGATTGAATCGCTGCGCCAATTGGCCGACGACAGGCGTCAAAGTAAAAACTGGCATTATCGCTTTTTGGTTCTGATGATCAACCTGAATTTTAACCATATGGGATTTTTCAACCGATGGAAAGAATTATATACTTCAGATCCTTCGTTTATGGATGCCCTATTGCGTTTTCCCAAACACTTCTCTTGTATCCCGGACTTCGCGTATGATAGCAACCGTAGGAGCCTGCTGAAGTTGATGCGTGCGTATATAGAGGATGAAAAAAATTCTCCATCAGCAACAATGCAGGATTATCCCCAACAATTTATTCAAAGCAATTTTAATGGCAAAGAGCTCAAACTTTGGATGCATATAATTGTCAAAGCGAATATTATGTGGTCTTCGGAGAAAAAAGAAGTTGCCGAGGTGTTTTCCAGGCTTGTCAAAACACGTGAAGGCACCTTACTTTCTGCGCATAGCCTGACCAGGATGGACAAAAGCGCTGAGTTTCATACAGCGCTCCGTATCCGCAAGGTATTGAATACGATGCTTGACGAACTGAATAGACAGTTTCCAGGATTAAATAAATAAAACACAAAAATTAAATAAACAGGGGGTATTCCACCGCTACACCTACTAAACGTGTTCATTCTACCCATCAAAAACAGTTCTAATTATGCGATAACCGACTGTTTCCCCAAGAATTTTCTCCCCAGCTTTTTGCCGCATAATACATCTTCATTACATCCCACAATTCATTTAGATCGAATAGAAGCAGGTGCACTTTCTAAATTAACCATTTCACTACACCTGCGCCGGCCTATTTTCCATACTACCTTTGTTTTACAGCGTACCAGAAAGTAGAAGCTGACACTCAAGCAGGCCGCTATATCCAATGGAGGGACAGGTATGGCGCCCTGTTTTTGAAACGAGGAAAAATAATAAAACAAGAGAAAGAAATAATAAATACTGCAATACAAATAATAAAGACTATGGAAGGGAATAAAACTGGCAACATTATATATAAGGTCATCCGGGCAGCGATGGTACTTTTTTGGGTCTATGTAGGGATGGAGAAACTCTGGCAGCTCGGTGCATTCAAGATCGCCCTGGAGCAGCAGCCCCTGATCAGTTATCTGGCTCCGGTACTCTACTGGCTACTTCCGCTGGTGGAAATCGGTATTGGCGTATTGCTGGGAATGCCATCGGTCAGGTTGCGCGCTTGGGGATGGAAAGTTTCGACGATACTGATTCTCGTTTTTAGTATTTATATCGGTCTGGGGGTATTGAATGTATATGACAGGAAACCCTGTATGTGTACCAGCTTTCTCAGTAATATTTCCTGGACAGCACATTTGGTCTTTAATCTCATTATTCTTGGCTTATCGATAACTGGATGGTTATTGCATCGTACTGTCGTCAGATCTGGTGAACGGACACTGACAGAGAAAATAAACGTCGCATTATTCCTGATAGGTTTTATGACAATAGGAGCCATTACATACGGACGCACACACTTTAAGCGGACAAATGATAGCTGGTATACACCGAACGGCATTTACGATTATAGGGAGCCCAATACTGCCGGTGGCCCCTCAAAAGGCTTATTGGCATCCACATACGATCGGTGCACAGAACCGTACCGACAATTATTTACCAAATGTTTGCAGGCTAGCAGCTTTACTAATCAATTACTGGCTTGCAGTACAGAAAGGAGGGTAGCGTTATGCTAACCAAATTTTTAAACAATTATGGCTACATGATATTAGGAGGAGCCATGATTATCGGATTCTCAGCATTTAAAGGTGCTGAGGCTTATACAGGAAAAAGTTTAGCTCCTGTAACTGTTTATTTCAACGGAGATCCATTGAATGCATCTCAGGTTGCTGATGAGTCGCGCTGGACGACTACGCCAAATGGGCATAGTTGTAATCCGACGAACAACAAAGCCTGTTCGCTTCCAGTTGACAATACAGACTTGAGCGGATCGGCTTTAGATCCAGCAAAAATATCAATGGATGCTATTCCCGGTGCAGCTGGTGCTGCTTCAGGTTATATTCCGCAGCGAACTGGAGGGTCGAGTTCGACTCCTTTCAATCCCGTAAACCGAAACTAAGCAGTCTCTAAAATACCAAAGCTCCAATTTTAATGGGGCTTTGGTTATATAATTAAAGTGGATTTTGTTCCATTCCTGTCAAGCGAATAATATCATCCGGCAATGGCAAAGCATACCGGTTTGCATTCGGCTCCAACCGATACTCCTTTCCGGCCAAAAACCTCCTTTGTACGATATTCGCCCCTTCAAGATTCAGTCGTTTGATGTCCATCCACCTAAGGCCCCTAAAGATCAACTCTTTTCGTCGCTCTCTTAATATTAGGTCAAGTACATCGGTTGCGAGAGTCAACTGATAACGCTTAAAAGTCCCGGCTTTATATCGTGTGGCCAATAGCTTATTGAGATCTACCTGCGCTTCCACTGGCTTGCCAGCACGCGCCAGGCATTCCGCCCGGATAAGATAGACTTCATCTACTGCAATCCCGCCAAATGGCGATACCGTTTCCCAAGCGCTGGAAGCCACTGCATAATTGCCCTTAAACGACTGATAACCGCTCGGACCGGGTTTAAAATAAGCCTGTTTTCTTAGATCATCTGTCTCAAAAGAGAGATACAATACTGTGTCCAGCTGAGCTATACGGATCAAAGGAGTGCCATTGGAAGTCTGTTCATAATAACCTACGATTTCCTTATTGTACCGCGAAAACGGATTTGTACCTGTCAGATCGACCTGGGCAGGATCATTATAGTCCATCAGGTCATTTTTGATCTGGAGCATTCTATCTGCATAGTAATAGGCTGAATCATATTTGGCCATCGAAAGGTAAGCCCGGGCCAGTAAACCATAAGCCGTCGCTTTTGAGGGGCGCATCACATGTGCACTCTTCTGTTGCAATAGATCAGAAGCAGCACGTAGGTCGTTCAGCAAAGTATTGTAACAGGCCAATACCGAAGAGCGCTTTGATTTGTCGTTCATATCCGAAGAGTTTCGCAGCACAATCCCAAGATCCGATGCAGCCGTCTTACTTTGATAAGCCTTGGCATAGTTCCAAAGTAAGGATAGGTACTGATTGGATTTTGCAAGGAGTGCCGCCCCCTTGATTCCATCATAGTCCGCTGCATTAGCAGCTGTTCGCTCGATCTTGCCCAAACGCTCCAAAACCAAGTTGGAGATATACACAGGCGCATAGCCCGCCGACCAATCGTTGCTAAAATTATACAGATTATTCCGCCAGGTATAATTTAACCGGTCCATATCCGTCTGCATATCCAGGACCGACTGCTCCAAAAAATAATCATCTGCTGAGATCTCTCCCATCGATCCAATTCCCCGGTTCATCGTAAGTGTATTATCCAGCAATTTTTGCAGGTCTTCCAGCGTTTTGGGAATCACCAATCCATCATTGGATTGAATGTCCAGATACTTGCTACAGGAACTATGCAATAACAGCATGCCGATGATACCTAGTAAGATTGACATGGTCTTATTTATCTTTATCATAATTTATTTTAATATTCCAGTGTAATACCCAAAGAAAACTGCTTTGATGGACGCAGCCTATAAGCAAATTCAGGGTCAATATTTTCCTTGTTGGCACACCATATCATACCTAAATTGCTGGCATTAGCAAACAGCCGAAGATTCACTTCCCTGGCCATGACCTTATAAGATTTTCTCCAGCTGAGATTGATGTATTCCAGCCGTAGGTGATCCCCCTTGAGTACATTGATGTTTGCCCTTGCGTAAAAAGCATCCGCATCGGTTGATACCGGATAATTCATGGCCGGTACATTCGTTATCTGTTCGTCACCGGGCTTTTGCCAGCGGCGCTCAAAATCCGGGTAGGCTATCCCGGACTGAAACAAAGTATAGTAACCAGTGGTAGGTTTATTGAAATAGTATCCGCCCTTGAAGCTCAAGTTGACTGAAAGGTCAAAATCACGATACGAAAAGGTATTGATCAGGTTACCAAAATGGGTTGGCTTGGCAGAGCCGATATAAGTGATCGTCTCGTTGCCCATTGGGTTCATAGATGCCGATCTAAATATGGCGGTATAATCTGAACTTGCCTGACCATTCAACAATCCCTGTGGCATTCCCTGATTATTCAGCCCCATCCATGTGTATGCAGCAAGCGCATTGAGCGGACGACCGACGACAGGATTGATCCGATTACCATCAGCCAGAAAATACACTAAACCTTCATTCAGATTACTATAATAGGCGATCGTTTTATTTTTATTGATCCCTAGCAAAAGATTGCTGCTCCACCGCAATGAGCCGGCTGTATTTATCGAATTCAGTTTGATATCCCAACCCTTACCCTGCATTTCGGCCACGTTCTTTACAATTGTTCCACTATTGCCCCATGTCGTATAATCATAGGCTGTTTCTCCGTATAGGTCTTTCCCGTATTTCAGGTAGTGGTCTATAGACCCCGACAAGCGGCCTTTCATTAATGAAAAATCAGCGCCAAAATTGAGCATGCCCACTTTCTCCCAACGCAGCGACGGATCGTTCAGACCTGAAATCCCCAGCATAGGATACAACGTATTTCGGTCTGTCCCACTCCCCGCAATAGGTTCGGGCGTCTTACGCAGATCAACATTCCCACTATAGCCATACGTAACCCTAAACTTGAGCGCATCTATCCACGCCACCTTAAAAAACTCCTCACGATCCATTTGCCAGGAAGCACCCACAGACCAGAGCGGCGACCATTTATCGTTGGTGGTTGCTCCAAAGATATTGGCGCCATCTTTTCTAAAACTTGCCGACAAGCCGTATTTATCACGGTACAGATCAGTCCAGTTGCTATAGAGTGATACAAAACGATTTGTCGTTTTTGTAAACATAGGCGCTCCCACAATGTTTAGATACAGATTGTCCGGTACCGTGGCAAATGCTGTCAGGTAATCCACCGGCATCGAAGTGAGCGGTACCTCATTATAGCCGTATGCCGTATTTGAACTTCCCGACAACTGATTTTCGCGGGCTTCTGCCCCGACTATACCTTGAAGACGATGCTGGCCGAAGGTTTTGTTAAAATCCAGCTGTGTCCTTGCTGTGTAAGATCTGCCCTGCTGCTGGTCCAGTGCGCGAATGGCTCCCATAGGTACATTATACTTGCGCTGCCCGCTTACCGGATCAACAGTCATAAATTGATTGATTTTTAAACGCGTAAAATAACTATCCTTTTCGTGCAGGCTTTCATTCTCCGCGCGCTGATCCTGCCACTGAAAGCCCAAGTTGGCACTTAAGAAGTCAAATAATTGGTAGCGTAAACCAGCCGTCGCAAATAATTCATTGAGATGACCTGTCTTGCGGTCATATTTATAATCCTGTAAGGGATAGTATCCCCAATCCAGATAGCCATCTGCATAATGCTGATCGAGATAAGATTTGCTGTACATGCTTTCAAAAGGTGTTTCATTTCCTGCAGCATCCCTAAAATAGAGATATGGCACAGCTTTCCCCACTGTATTAAAACTTGAATAGTCCGGTTTTCCAGATCGGTCAAGCTGTTGGGTAAAATTGACTGTAAGATCCAATTGCATCTTTTCTATAGGTCTGTAGCTATTGGAAAAGAGCAGGTTTATTTTTCGCATGCGTGCATCCAGATTTGTCCGGTCTGTCGTATAGCCTACGCCCAATCCATAAGCGTTTGAGTTGCTACCCCCATTGATATGCAAGGAAAGCTGATTGGAAAAAGCGGCACCGTAAAAGCTATCTGCAAAATTGCGGCGACCGTCCTGAGCTGCAAGCCATTCAACCGTACGCGCCGAATCGGTTGCCGTAATCAGCCCCTGTTTTCTACTGTTAAGCAAATTGATGACGGGAGTCATCGCATAATAGGGCAGATAGTTGAGGAAAGTATCATAATATCCACCGTCAAACAACATGCGCTCTACTTCGATAAAATCTCGGGAAGAGGGTTGGTAGAGCTGATTCAGATCAGGCTTCTGCCGGATGATTGAAGTATTACTGAACGAGATCTTCGCCTGCCGAGCCAAGCCGATACCTCCTTTTTTGGAGGTCATGACAATTACCCCATTGCCCGCCCTTGCTCCCCAGATAGCACTAGCGGCAGCGTCTTTTAATATCGAAACAGATTCAATGTTATTTGGGTCTATATTTCCAATTGCACCCTCGTAGATAAAACCATCCAGCACCACCAGCGGGTCAAGGTTACCATTTATTGTACTCAGCCCGCGCACTGAAAAATTCAGTTTCTGCAGGTCGGGATTATTGATCGGCTGGTTATCAAAGCGGATACCGGCCGTCACATTATTCAGACGCTGCAGCACATTTAACCCCGTCTGCTGTCCCAGCAACCCGCTGGAAACAACCTCGACTGCCCCTGTTATATCACGCGCCTTTACGGTCTGATAACCTGTACTGACCAGCGCCTCATCAAGTTGGTTTACCTGTCTCTCCAGAAACAGAGGCGTTTCACGATCAAAGAAACTTACCGCCACCTTTCTCTCTATAAATCCCACACTGGAGAACACCAGTGTATCTTTCAAACTCTGCACCTTTATTTTAAATTTTCCATCCGGGGTACTACGACCGAGCGTACCCTTTCCCATCAGCCGGACCGTTACTCCCCCGAGCGGCTGTTTGTTTTCACCCGAATATACCTGGCCTGATATCATCAAATTATCTTGCTGGGCATGTGCAATAAAATTACAACACAGTATAAGAGTTATTAAATAATATATTTTCATAACAATAAGTCTTTCGAATTAATAAATACGGCTGATGTAGGGATATTCCTTTTCCTGCTGCTGCTTGGTCAACACAATACCCTTACTGGCCAAAAAAATCAGCTTCTCTTCCACAGGCATCCTTTCAAAACCCACTGGAAAAGTGAGGTCGATCTGCATGTCTTCATTCCTGTTATAGGAAACTGGCAGGTCAACATACTGATGCAGTAGGCTCAGCAAGGTTATCAACGGAAAGTTTCCAAAGGAAATTGGCCCTTCCTCGGTTTTTTCATTGACCAAATGCATACCGCCTTTGGATTTCAGATCCGAAATATTGTCCAAAATTTTGATTTTGTAATAGGATACCAGGCCTGTTTTCCTCTCTATAGTGAGGTGAAAGTAGTCTTTAAAAGCTTGCTGAAAATAGTGCTCAGCCCTGCCTGGCGAGATTGTATCCGCTACAAAGAGCTGATAGCTGTATTTGTACTGGCGGAGCGAACCGCCCAGTATCATTTGTTGGATCTTATCCTTTAACCCCTCTTCAAACACATAGTCGGTACTTTCAAAACCTTTCAATTCATTTTTAAAAGCAATTCTTAGCATAAAATTGAAGGCCGCATTAACCATTTGATAGTTGGACTTGCCATTCTTACAGGCGACATTTGGATAAGTTGGTAGATAATCGGGTAAATAGCCAGTTATAGCGGACAGAAATTTAACACCTGTCGTATCAAAGATCGGCGGTGTTTCCATTGCAGCATCTTTATTGCGAAATGTGCCCCTCAGCTGTAAATCTGCTTTTTTATTTTGGAGAATAGCTTCGATATTTTTTATGCTGACTTCATCCGGCAATGTATTGCCCAGAAATGTACCATCCGGATTGATCCAGGTAATATTCGGTATGGTATTATGCGGAAAAAGGTTTGTTAGTATTGTATCATCCAATAAGGCTGGCAGTTTGATTTCAAAATTGTACTTTTCCTTGTATCGATCCAATACAAGCTTAATCCTGCGGGGAGTATCCTTGTTTCTTTTGCTATTTACCAATACTACTGTTAGTTCCTGTGGATATCGCTTTTGGATTTCCTCCATGTGTGGAATATTTTCGATACAGCTCGGACAGGTGGTGGCCCAAAAATCCAGTAAGATCAGCTTACCTTTAAGCTCTGAGAGCTTTATTGTTTTCTTCTTCCCATTGAAATAATTCAATTCGAGCGACTGGTTCCATACAACCTCAGGCATCTTATCACCCGGCTTTAAACCAACAAGATGGGAGAGCCCATCGACCCCGCTGTCCTTGCGGGGCGTCTGAGCCGATAAACTAAACATAGAAACAAAAACGATTATAAGCGCTAATAATGGACGGTTCCACTTTTGGCACTGTGCCTTTAAAATATCTTTTAGTATCATTAGTATGAGTGTGATCATAATAGGGTCTGTTTATGGTCGAAAAATTAGGGCATAGTTTAGCCATTACGCAGATAGCGTTTATTTTTTCGATGAAAATTGGTCTGTTATTTAGAGGGTTATAAAAATAGCCGCTCCCAGTCCCTTGGAAAATTTATGACGGATTCGGTTGGAACAGTAAGGGAGCGGTATAGGGTTATCTCACCGGTTTATTCGGGCGGACAAGCTAAATTTTGAAGTAATTGTTTTTTATAATTCATGGCTCATTAAGTTTTGAGCCGTTTCAGTACCGATCAAAAAAACGTTGGGTCGGGGCTTATCGAATTGCCCAAGCTCCCATGTAGGAATGGGGAGTGACCCGAAGATCACTCAAGACGCAATCAATAAGTGCCCCGACCCAACGCAAATGCCTTGGTGTCGGGTGCTCACTTACTCCTCGCGTCCTTGAAATTTCCTACATTGCTTGGACGAGGCTCTTTATGTGAACACCCTCTAGAGGGTGCAAATATAATATTTCTTTTTTTGTGCTACTTTTTAATATTTCATTTATTCAATATATTTTTAAAAAGAATTTTACCTTTTATAAAGGTCGGAATTTGTATTTCAAAATTACGTCTACTTTTAGTATCTTTAAGGATACTTTTAGTGTCTATTTAGATAAATAAGTAAGAAATATGGGAGCTATACAATCAAAAATCAAACGGTTCAGAGAGGCTGAGGGTACTACACAACAAGAGATGGCAGACAAACTGCACATCCATGTGAAAACTTGGCAGAAAATTGAGAATGGAATTACTCGTCTAGACCTAGAAAGATTAAAACAAATTGCTAATGTTTATGACATACCAGTTGAAGATTTAATTAATACAGATGATAGCATTTATATTAGTGAAATAAAGGACAATAAAGTAGGTTTCAATAATTCACATGTAACAATAAATGATAAATCGGAAAATGAAACCAAATTATATGAAAAACTACTTGATGAAAAGGATCGTATAATAGAGATTCAATCCAAACTTATCACCGAATTAGAAGAAAAATTAAAAAATAAATAGATTCAATATCTTATTTAAGGACTGAGAACTTGGCCTTTATCTTTTGGGGTAGGGGGCTTTTTTTGTACAACTATTTTAAGGTTTGTGACCTTGAGAATATTGGCACATTTCCTGTATTGTTAATCGGTTAGGCCACCAAAAGGCAAGATGGTACAGTTGGGGCAAAAGATGCTTCGAAGAATTCCGTGTATGTATGCATGTATACCCTTGCCTTTTGTATTGTGCTAATATGGGGTTGCAGGAAATATTTAGGCAGATAAGAATTTTATTTTACACTCCTACAATTTTTTATATCCACTACCATTGTATAATTGTTCGTAAAGGTCAATGACCTTTTTCTGAAGTTCGATTACTTCACTATCGCGTTGTTGCAACTTTTGAGATAGCGCATTGACTTCATTAACATACTCTTTATCCTCTTCGGAATCAGTAGTAGATAGTAGTTGAACAACTGTCAAATTAAATAACTTTGAGATTTGATTTAGTCGAGACAGATTCACATCTGTAATTCCTGTTTCAATCTTAGAAAATGCCGGAATTGAGATATCCAATCGTCTTGCAGCATCTTCTTGGCTCCAACCTTTTTGATGTCTAAGTAATCTAATTTTTTTTCCTAATGCATTCATTCAAAAATTTTTTTATAACAAAATAGTGAAAAATAATTGACAATAAAATATTTCGCAGCTACTTTTTACCTGAAATTTTTCAAAGCCTTATGAACTAGCTTCGCCTACATATTCGCTGAGTTTTTTTGTAACGCCTGATATAATTTTTTCTTCATTCAGCCGAGTTTTTGTTTTTTCAAAACCTAAAAACCTTAATAAAGTAAGTGTAATTTAGACAGAGCTGTAATTATATAACTTTGGAAAATCGGCATATATTCTTGCGTTTTCACTGCGTAAGCCACCAAAGGCAAGATGGTACAATTGGGCCAAGGGCGCTTGCGACGGAATTCTGCGCGAGAGGGCGTTTATATACCCTTGCCTTTTTGTACCATCGTGGGTAAATTTGCTAGGGCAGATGACAATGTAGTTTGCCTACCGGATCATTTATTTTAATTTGGATACTGATAGATCAATATCGAAAGCCGATTATCTACGCAGCCCCCTCTTTTTCTTTTTCCGTTTTCTTCTTCTTTCTTCCTCATCGGCAACCGTACCCTGACCTCCAAAATCCTGAACTGGATCCAGAAGAATATCCAGAAGCACGAGGCTGTTTCCGATCAACGAAGCTGCTATCCCTCCCAGCTGTTGAAACATATCACCTGCAAGGTTAGAGTCTATTGTTTTGGTCTGGCCTTTTTCCATCGCAGGGAATCCTCTGTTTTCCAAAAATCTTTCCAGCTTATGAAGTTCTGATTTTTGTGCGATACTCCCATTCTTCATAACATTCGCATACTTCAGTGTCTCTTTTAGTTTGCGGTCAAAGCCGAACATCCTGTCAAAGACAGTTTCGCCGCACTGCTTAAAGGCCATCTGGTCAAACTGTCCGAGCTTTTTGGAATGTTCTACATTCCTGCCCCGGGATCTGTTCTGTGGGCTCAGTTTGATACGGTTTGTGATGTCCTTTCGGCTGACAATTACCTGAATGTGCATCTGTGGGTCTTCTTTGCGCTGGCCAACTTTTTTCGTACCATTCTTGACCTCCCGATCCTTATGGGTATAGTAGCGGTAGTTTTCCAGTTTGGCGAACCATAACAGATCTTTGTTGTTTTCTATTCCCGGCCGTTTAAAATTGTGCGCATATTCATCCATGACCCGTGCCGCATATTCCTTTAATTTTTCTTTTGCTCCATTCGCGCCATAAGTAGCGAGCAGGAAATCGATCTCTTTTCTGCTGGGACTGATATTGAGCAGGAAGAACTTACTGTCCTCCCTGCCCAATTTGGCAATATTGTCATCAATCCCGATGCGCACCTCATGGGGTTTAATATCATTCCGCCCTCCATTGAACCAGTGTTCGGGTCTTTTACTATCGGGCGGACGGTTTTCTTTTTCCAGATAGGCGACAAGATCGCCACAGCTTCCCTTATTATTCCTTGTTTCGGAATCCGTGATATTTATATACATAGCAGCTAAAGTTTATCCAGTGCTTCCCTGACCTGTTTTGCAAGTTCCTCTTTTTTTGCGTTGGATACCGGCCATCCCAGTGTTTCCCGCTGGGCAATATAATGTTCAAGGATCCTCTTGAAACCATCCTTTAATTCCTGCCTCTGGGTAATCCCCAGAAATATCTTTTTAAGGACTTTATCCAGACTTCCGAGATATTCCGTATTTGCTTTCAGAAATTCAGAGGATTTCTGCTGTTCATCGGAAATCAGGTCAATTATACCAGATTGCTGTCTGGAGACAGCACCGAGCTCGTCCAGCATGGAATACAGGGGTACCAATAGATCGGTCTCCTGTTTTCGGATAAAAGAAAGGATACGATTTACTCCACTGGAGAGCTCTTTTTTCAGGACCTCATCATTCAGGTCAACAGGGTCTTTTTTGCTCCTGTAAAAATAATCGACCATCTCCATCACCAATTGCCGCTTGGTCCTACCCAGTTTACGCGAGAGCAGCGCCAGACGACCATCCACTTCCACCGGGAACCGGACAGACCGTGTATTCTCATCTGATCTAGCCATTGCTACTAGAATTATAGTCGATGATGAAACGAAACCTGCTGGCCTTTGTCGGGTGCCAGGAGGGGATGTAATCCACGTAGCCATAAAGGATGAGATCGGAAAGGCATTTGTGATAGGTCGCAATGGACTTTATACGTGAAAAATGCATCAGCTTTTTACGGCTGGAATGAAAGAATTCCCCGGAACTCTCTTTCTGGTGATAATAGAACATTGCCAGGAGCAGTCCGATGTGCGATGGAAGCAACCTGCTGTCTTTTGCAGTTTGCTCTAAATATGAGCAAAAGTAATGATCCTGCATACAGTTATCCATTGCCTTTACCTCCTTCCATCATTTTATTGACATCACTGCTGCGATAGTACATGCTACCTCCGATCTTTTTAAATGGGAGGATTCCAGTGATCCGTAGGTTCTGCAAGGTTCCGGGAGATATATCCAGTTTCTTTCTGACCTCCCTGCTTCGGAGCCATTCCTTATCTCCGAAGCCAGCTGGGGTTTCTCGTTTTAGAACCTGTGTGATCTCTTCAAGTAGTTCTTTCTTGAACTGCTGTAAGTCTTCTTTTGTCAGGATGTCAAATACCATAGTATACCAATTTTGTGAACAATACCGGTTCGGCTGTTGTGCCTCGCCATTGCTACAAAATTGGGTACACGAAAGGCTGTTTGGATGACCATCGGACTCCGCTGGTCATGTTCAACATTCGAACAGGATCGCTATTGTCCCTGTTTTATGGGTATTATCTGGAACAGTTTTTTGTCGTCAGGGATTTTGACGCCTTTCATGGAATCTTTTGGATCTTTCTGTACAAAATAGTTACGCACGGTATTGACCGGTATATGTTTGCCATTGTAGACGAAATATTTTGAGACCATTTTATAAAAAGGGCTTTCGTGGTCGCTGATTAGTAGCTTCCTTCCACTGGGAAGCTTCAGATCTCTCATCTGTTGGAGCAGGTCTATAAAAGTGGGAAGATGATCATCTTGTATCATCGGTTTGACGGATACCTCGTATTTTTCCAGATCGGTCAGTTTGTTTCTCAGAATTTCGAGTTCTGACTGCAATCCCGAGATCTGTTCATCCTTTTCCTTAATCAGCAGATCATTTGGCCTGATGTTCCATTTGTCTCGTGGAGCGAGAAAATCCAAAAATTCATTCAGTTTTCTGATGTTAGAAATATGGAGGGAATGCTTTGAGGAGAAAGGATCCTGTCCCTTAAAATAATCAATCCGATCGGAAACGATATGCCACACATGGGAAAAGAAATCTTTTTCCGAGCGGTTTCCGCCGGAAAGGTAATAATCCAGATGGTACTGATAATAATCTTGAAATACATTCTCTTCCAGATCATAGACCTTCAAAAGAAAATGATTGTCTTCATACCCCATTTTGAGGCCCAAAATGTTTCCTAGTTCAAAAGGGTGCGGATTTAAGTCAAAGGCTTTTCTTGCTTTAAAGTAAGTTGCTGTCATATAACGAATTTAATAAAATCATCACAATGAATATGAATCAATTTTTTGGATATGAATATTATTATTTGAGGTTACTCAACTAATAGTGAACAATGATTAAATTTGGTAAACTTCCAATATTATGCATGATTTAGATAGATTGAAAACTTTGATCGGACTGTACCAGAAGGAGGCTAAGGACCTAAAAAAGTTTATTTCTACCTGCCTTAACGATTGGGATTATATGATGGCAGATTGTTATGCTCAGAGGCTGGGGCAGGTCAATAGGGAGTTACAGATATTGCAGACAATTCTTGATCCCAATTATGGCGATAAACAGATCCTGATTAGACAGATTGCCCATTATAAAAAGAATCGCTCATTGCCGGGCCAAAAAGATTTAAGGGAGCTTTACGGACGGTGGATAAGAGACGCTGAAGAAAAATTGGAGCGGATGAACAACCTTACTGTCCCAGAATCTCCATTTTCAAAGACTTTGGAGGAAATATTGGAAAAACTGACGCAAAAGGAAGTTAGCAAAGTCATACTGATGCTCAATAGTAAACAGGATCTTGGGATCATAATTACCAGAGGGAGAAAGTTAATGCTACGTATTCCTAAAATAAAAACTCTGAGGAGTAAATACGCCATTTGGGATTATCAGATAGGGCTACTACAGCAGATGGGCTTCCAATGGGACTCAAAAGAAACATTGTTGTATCTGGAATTGGATCCTAGCAACTCAATCAAACAGGTGATGGAATACCTGTCAAGGATTGTGTTCAAAGTTTTCACGTTTGAGGAGATGAAAGGAAAAAGCTATATCAGTTATTGCTAAAAGACTGCTTATATTCAGATAGCCAGATGTATATTTATCTATATTGCTAGCATATTAGATATATAGCCTATGGATTTGTTTGCCTAGCGTATACAATCAATCTAAGTATACTGTCCAGTATACTAAAAAGAGACTTAATGCTATCATTAAGCGAAGAGAGTATCCCCGGAGGATACTCTAAACCCCATTTGCAGCGCATTGGGCAAGAAAAGTAGGGCTTTGCCCAACTTCTGCTTGCTCTATTGTATCGTCCTATTATAGGACATCACCACACATGTAACAGAAAGATTTCCTATAAAATATCTCCAAGTGTTCCTCCTCTAATCGCTAAGGTCAATTCCTCAGTAATATCGAATTTCGTCTCAAGCGTTGCAATTATACCAGAAATGGCAGATTTTGTTGTTCCAGTCACACTAACTATATAAGCCCTTTATATATGCAAGCTAAAATGACAAGCCTCTCCGGATTATTCGGTTGGTCTACTCTGGTTTTTCGAATAGAAATACACTACTGTAAAACTACAGGTGGATGAGATATTATCCTTAATATAAATTTAATAAACTGTGATATGATTCTTTGATTAGTTTTGTGGTATGAAACAGATGTCTGACCAAGAATTACTCTTCCTACTTCAGAAAGATGACCAGAGTGCTTTTTCGTGTCTGATGGATAGATATACGGAGATATTGGTTCGACATGTTTCAAGGAGGTTGAACTCTGTCACAGATGCTGCGGAAATTGTACAGGATATATTTTTATCCCTATGGAATAAACGCCGAGATATTTATACGGCAGAAGATTCACTTTATCCATATCTTTTTAAAGCGGCGAAATATGAGGTTATAAACCGAATGATAAAAAATAATCGTATGGTTGTTAACGAACAGCTCCTAGCACAAAGCTACAAGATTTCATACACTTCTTCTATCGAAGAAGATATGATAGCAGAGGAATTAAAGCAGATTTTATATCAAGCTGTTGACAAAATGCCAGAAACGATGAAGACAATATTCTATCTGAGTAGGGAAGAGTGTTTAAGTGTAAAAGATATTGCTTTAACGTTGTCTTTATCCGAACAGACAGTGAAGAATAATTTGACTTCGGCCTTAAAACATCTCCGTTTTGTAATTCGTCGAAACCATTATTCTACCTTACTTCTGATAAGTTTTACAATTCATATTAATAATACTATTTCATAATAATTTCTTAACAGTACCTGTGTCACTTTTTATTGGTTATACAGGTGAATGGAAAAGAACAATACACAAAGTCAGGCAAAGGCTTTATTAAGAAAATATCTACATGGGGATTGCACACCTGAGGAAGAAATGAAGGTGTTAAATTGGTATCAATCCTTAGATAAGTTAAGTAATATAGATGTGTCCGATGTTGATTTTCAAATACAAGCAAAAAAAATCAAAAGGGACACCATTGAATCGTTAAGTCGGAAGCGAAATACTCCACTTCAGTTGCTGTTTCAAAGACATCGGTATTTCTTACGAATAGCTGGAATATTTGCTGTCTTTATTATACTAGGAATTATAACCTTTAACTATTATAGGTCATCACATATAAGTCAAACTCATGTAGCTTCAGTTGTTCATCCTGAAGCAAGAGATATATTGCTTCCAGAAGATAGCTTACCTTCGCTCAGGTTGCCAGATGGTCGGATTACCTATCTGGGTGGAAATTTATTGTTAAACGATAAATCGATCGATGTATCGCTCATTAAGGAGGAAAATGGAACTATTCTTTACAAAGTTCAACAAAATTCTAATGAGAAATATCTTTCTAGTTTAACCAGAGAAACTATCATATTTTCTAGCCCTAAAGGATATAAAAGTAAGCTTTTATTAGCTGATGGATCAACCGTATTTCTCAATAGCGGAGCTTCTCTGGAATATCCGATTGTCTTCAAAAAAGAATCTAGGAATGTCAAGTTAATTGGCGAGGCATATTTTGAAATTGCGCATGCTATGGATAGACCTTTCTATGTAGAAACCCAACAGGCCAAGATTAAAGTTCTTGGTACAAAATTTAATGTCAGGGCATATTCAGATGAGGTTACGACAACAACGAGTTTGATTCAGGGAGCGATCCGGTTGATAACTCCAAAGAGTAATGTAATATTAAAACCAGGGGATCAGTATTCAACAAATGAAAATGGCTTTAGTATGTTAAATAAAGGAGTCGATCTGAGTGATGTAACCAGTTGGAAAGATGGATACTTTAGTTTTAATGATGCAAAAATTACAGATATTCTTGAGCAATTAGGACGATGGTATAACATTGAAGAAATCAACATTGTTAAGAATTCAGAAGAGAAAATAACGGGAACGTTTCAACAGAGTAACTCTTTACGCGACGTATTAGATCGGCTAGAAGAAGTAAGTGATATAAAGTTTGAAATTAAAGGAAGGAGGCTTATGGTCTTATAGAATAACGGTGTAATATCATTAACGAGCAGACCAATAAAAAGAGCCAAGAACAGGGGCAATCGTTCTTGGCAAAAAAGTGTTGGTCTTAACAAATAATTCATTGATTCGGAATTTTTATTATAGCAACAAACAAATGTATAAAAAAAATAATAAACCATATTACCCGAAATGGGGATATATAATTCGCCTGTGTGTACTTATGAAATTGGCTTTTCTTTTGATTTTGTTATCAACATTTAATGTTCTAGCAAATGTTTCAGCACAATCTCTATCGCTTCATGTTAACGGAGGGAACCTTCGAGCGGTAATGCTTGAAGTGAAAAAGAAGACAGGATATGATTTTCTATATAATAGCAAGGCTTTAAAAAACTCCAAGCCTGTTTATGTGCAATTAAGCAATGTCTCATTGGAGACAGCACTAGACGAAATAGTCAAGGGCCAAAATCTGGCATACAAGATTAAGGGATCAAATGTAATTATTTCTGAAAAAAAGAACTCGAACTTTTTTGGGGAAGTTCAAGTGCGCGAGATCTCGGGAATTGTAAAGGATCAAAAAGGTGTCCCAATTGTGGGGGCTAATGTAAGTGAATTTGAAAAACAACATAATCAAGTGAGAACAGATGATGAAGGTAGATTTCGAATTAAGGTTAGTCAAAATAGTACCAGATTGTTAATTAGCAATGTAGGTTATAAGAAAGAAATAGTTTTCCTATCATCAGGTAGTTTTGTAAATATCACACTTAATATCGAAGTAAGTGGGTTAGATGAGGTTGTGGTAATTGGGTATGGAACACAAAGAAAAAGAGATGTTACAGGCTCTGTTCAGAATGTCAAAATAGAAGGCAGTCCGATGGCCGATCTTCCTTTCGCGAATCCTCTACTAGCACTTTCTAGTACTGTACCGGGAATTCAAGTGGCTCCTCAGTCTTTGGCGGGACAAGATCCATTAAGTAGCATGTCAATACGAGGTGAAAATTCGATAGACAAGAACGCAACCGGACTCAATAAACCGCTATTGGTCGTAGACGGTATAATTTTTAATGGATCTATAAATGAAATTAATTTTCAGGATGTAGCAAGTATTGATGTACTGAAAGATGCTAGTGCCGCAGCAATCTATGGATCAAGATCAGCAAATGGTGTAATTTTAATTACAACAAAAAAGGGAAATTCGGAGAAACCGTTAATCTCTTTAAATACATCCTATGCATTTCAGGATTGGTCAAGAAAGCCCGCTATGCAAGATGATGCAGATATAATTTTAAAGAACCGCTGGGATTTTTTGGTCGGTAGGGGAGATATTCCAAAAGATGCTCAATTTGATGCGTTTCGAGTGTTAAATGCAACCGAACAAAAGGCTTATGAACAAGGTATATTTACCAACTGGCTGGACGAAATCACTCAATTTGCTCCAGTACAAAATTATAATGTCAGTGTGTCAGGTAATTCAAAAGTTGTAAATTATTACTTGTCTGCAGGTATATTCGACCAAAAAGGGGTGATTATGAATGATCGCTATAAGAAAAAGACGTTCATGGGTAAAACCGAGGTTACAATTAATCCTTATATTAAGATTGGTACGAAGGTGAATTATTTTGATGCAGACAATTCAGGTTTACGCCCTAAAATGCAAGAAGCTACCTGGATGAGCCCCTTCAGTTTTACTACTAATCCCACTGAGGGTTATGAGAACTGGATTCCTTCACACCCAGCTGGAGCTTCTGGAAGTCCCTTGATAGGTAGTGCGCTGAGGCCCGGACCAGCATACGCAACGAACGAACTTAGAGACCGGACAATTGATGGGACAGGGTGGTTCGAAATCTCCAATCCATGGGTTAAAGGTTTGAAATATACCTTTTCACTTAATGGTACTTCAAATAGAGGAGTCAACAACCAAATGTTTGATCCTCGATTTTGGGTAGATACACGGATTCCGGAGCGAATGGATAATTACAATAAACTTTATTTGGCGAATGTCTCTGGATATGCTCAAACAGCGGATAAAACAACATGGTTATTGAATAGTATTCTTTCTTATACGAATACATTTGGTAGACACCATATTGACGCTCTATTTGGATATACCAGAGATACTTATAAGTATGAACTTTTGAGAGCCAATGGGTCGGGTTTTGAAATGCCTGTCACCTTATTATGGGACGGTTTGCATTTAGCAAAATCACAAACCGTCTCCAAAACGCAAGAGCGTTATCAAAATGTGGGTACTATGGGGCGTGTTTCCTACAATTTTTCTGATCGCTATTTCTTTACAGGTACATGGAGACGAGATGGTTTTTCAGGATTTTCTGAGGGAAATAAATTCGGTACATTTCTCGGTGCTTCAGTTGGATGGAATTTAACCAATGAGTCATTCTTGAAACAAAAAGATTGGCTTCAATTATTGAAACTAAGACTGTCATATGGCGAAACAGGTAATCAAGGTATAAGTCCATATGCTACATTATCAAAGGTTGCTACAAGTTATAATGTGTATGGCGAGAATTCGCAGATAGATATTTATCCTACTTCTATGGGTAATAAAAAACTGACCTGGGCAACGACCGGAGTTCAGAACCTTGGGGTTGATTTTGCGCTGATCAACAACAGGATAAGCGGGTCACTTGATATATACAAATCTAAAACAACGAATCAGCTTCTAACACGTAGCATTCCGATCCTTACGGGCTATTCTACCGTATTGACCAATGCAGGTCGGGTGGATAACAAAGGGATTGAATTCAGCCTTTCTGGAAGGGTTTTAGATGGTGATGGTAAGACAGCTCTACGTTGGGAACCAAGTTTTTTGTTTTCATTGAATCGGAATAAACTAGTTGAATTGTATGGGACTTTTGACAAAAATGGAAACCCTATTGATGATATTGGAGGAGCCCCCGGAGGTGACGCCTATCTTGTAGGGAAATCTATCCATTCAGTCTGGGATTTAAAAATGTTGGGTATTGTACAACAGGATGATTCCGAATATATAGAAAAATATGGAGCAAAACCAGGAGATGTAAAGTTTTTGGATTATAATAACGATGGTAAAATTAATGCGACTGATAGACATTATCTTGGGGATAGAGATCCATTATTTACGATGGATTTAAATAATACATTAACGTACAAAAATTTCTCGCTTTATTTCAGTTTTAAATGGATGGCCGGAAATGATCAACATTTTTTAGGAAAGAATCAGTTTGGAACAATGTTGTCAACGAGCGTAAGTTCAAATGCACATCTTAGGGATGTAACTCCATATACCATTGAACAGCCAAATAATGAATTTCCTCGTGTTAACTGGTCGAATAGTTACTCCTATCAATTTTGGCGGGATCGAAGTTTTCTCAAATTAAAAGATATTGGTCTTTCATATAATGTGGATCCCCAATCGTTATCCAGAATAAAGCTCCAGCGTATGAGAGTTTATGTAAGTGCCAACAATGTATTCACAGCAACGAGATGGAACGGGCTTGATCCGGAAGATGGTGGCATTATTGCGGCCCAACCGGGGAGTAACTACAATTGGAGTTTTCCGGTGCTGAGGACGTTCTCTTTTGGAGCAGCTGTTTCATTTTAATTGATCAATTCATATAAAACGTTATTAGGATTATGACAACAATATTTAAAGTAGGGACAAAATCGTTAGTAAGAAATTTATTATCACTTTCTATTCTTTTAGGGAGCTTTGCCGTATCGTCCTGTAATGACGAAAAATTCTTAGAAGAAAAAGTTTACCAATTAACGACAGGTACAGCGTATGAAACGCCGGATCAGATAAACATGGCAATAGGCTATCTTCACAACCGGATGCAGTATTTGTCCTTTGGAAGAGGACCAGCGTACGATAACCTTTTTACGGGTAGTGGCCTTGATGGATTTGCACGGGTCGGGGATGAGTCATACATAACAAGTGACTGGTCACAAATGACATCTGTGAATGCTTTTACACAACATTGGGCAGATAATTTTAGCCAGATGATCAATTATTCAAATACAATTATTGAAGCTTGTGATAACTCTACTGTTAAATTTACTAGTGATGAGCAAAAGAATACCTTTAGGGCGGAGGCTATATTCTTTCGGGCTTTTGCTCACCGATGCCTTGCGGGAATGTTTGGTGATTGGGCTATTATTACTGAGGTAGCAAAGGAAGCGAAGACAGATTATATTCGTCACCCGAGATTGGAGGTTTGGAAACAATGTAAGGATGATCTTGAATTTGCTGTTAAATATCTTCCTATTAAGACTAGTGAATCTGGAAGGATTGTCCGCGCCGCCGCTGACCATCTATTAGCAGAGATCTATATTAGTTTAGGGGACCATTCTGATCAAAAAGAATACTATGCTGAAGCTATCAAAGCAGCATCACGGATCATTGATGGAACAGATGGTTCTTATCGATTGATGACTGAACGCTTCGGGAGTCGTCAGGCAGAAACTGGAAAAAACGTCTATTGGGATCTGTTCCGGGCTGGCAATTTTAATTATCAAGGAGGTAACTTGGAAGCGATTTGGGTCGTTCAATATGATTATAATAAAGCACTTGCTGGGACGGGGGGAGCTCCTTCGTCGCAAAATAGTAACCGATTGTTACTGGAACAGCAGTTCTTACCTAATTGGTATTACCTCAACAGGATGGAGACCGATGCTCAGGGAAATCGAAACTATATATTTGGTAAAGGTGCAGTTACTTTTCCAAATGGATCTTCCAGTGAAAATGGAAATGATCTTACTGGTTATGCTGAATGGAACACAAGGAATCGGCCAACGAACTATTTTTTCTACGATATCTGGAATCGAAGTGGAAAGGAAGATATTCGGAATGCCGAAGTAAATATCCAACGTCAGATGCGACAAGCAGGTGGTGAATTATGGGCCACTGTGTTTAATGATTTACGGAGACAAGGGAAAGGGAACCTTATTGCGGCAACCGATACGATCCACCACGTTTATCCAAGGGTATGGAAGTTTTCTTCCGACCAGCATATTAATGGAGATCCAAAACTTTATGACGCGGATATTTATCTTTTTAGACTGCCCGAGACCTACTTTTTGCGGGCAGAAGCTTATCTGAAACAGGGCAATACGCAATTGGCTGCGCGAGATTTGAATATCGTCCGGTCACGCTCACAGGCTAGAGCCGTGGAGCCTGCAGAAGTGAATATGGACTATATTTTGGATGAACGTATGCGTGAGTTATTCGGTGAAGAATTTAGGTTGGTTACTTTAAGTCGATTGTCAAGTAAAGAAAATCCGGTATTGGTAAATCGCGTGAAGAAATATGGTTGGAAATTTCCCAATCTTAGTGCCGGTCGACCTAATATTCAAGATTTCCAATGGATTTATCCGGTCCCTGAAACGATTATTAGTGCCAATACTGGTGCCGTATACACTCAAAACGAAGGTTACTAAATAATGAAAAATATTTGCTTAGGTCTGATTGTCACGGTCATAAATCTATTGTCTGTCATTTCCTCTTATGGACAGCTATTTCAAAAGAGGGATATTGAGAGTTTGATGCGTGTAAAATCAACAACGGCCATGGTATTGAAAGATTCTATTCCCTTATTATTTGACACTTATCATACGCAGGGACTTACAAAAATAGGCGATTATTTTTTTTTGACGGGGGTGGATGTTCATCGTTGGCCAAAAGCCTATAAAAAGTTAATGGGTAAATTTGATCGTGATGTTGGCGTTGGAAATGGATATATTATGAAGTTTAACCTGAAAGGGGAATTGATTTCTAAAGTCAGTCTTGGTCATGGGAGCATGTATCATCCAGGGGGGATAGATTTTGACGGTGAAAATATCTGGGTTCCGGTATGTGAGTATCGTCCTTTTGGTCGGTCTTTGATCTATAGACTAAACCCGATTACGATGGCTGCACAAGAAGTATTCATAGTCGATGATGCTATTGGTGCGATCATCTATAATCGTGACGAAAATGAACTCATTGGTATGAATTGGGATGCTGTTCAGTTTTATAAGTGGAAAAAGGTATATGGAGAAGATAAATGGGATTTAACGTCAGTGTCTAGAAATGATCAACATTTCATTCATTATCAGGATGGCCAGTATATTGGACAAGGTTTGATGTTATGTTCAGGTTTAAATAGCTTTCAGGCAGTACCAAATACAAAAGATAAGATCATCATCGGAGGACTTCAACTATTGGACGTCAAGACCTATTCGAGTAGATATTCAATACCCATAGAACTCTGGAGTAAAAAGGGGCGGGTAATGACTGGAAATCCTTTTTGTGCAGAAGTGATTGATGGAGAAATCAACTGCTATTTTGTGCCTGATGATAACCATTCTATACTTTACACCTATCGGATAAAGAACTTATAGCAATAAAGGAAGAAACGTGAATTTCGTTTCTTCCTTTCCTTAGGAAAGAAAAATAAAAACATGAAAAATTATATCTTATTATTAATCGTCATATTTTTAATAGGGAATGTCCATGGACAATCTAAAAAAGCGATCGAAGACCATTCTTCAGAAATATTAGTAGTGGCGCACAGAGGGGCACATAATCGATTTCCTGAAAATTCAATATCATCCATAAAAGAAGCAATTGAGCTAGGGGTTGATATGGTTGAAATTGATGTGCGGCATACTAAAGATAATATGATGATACTGATGCATGATGAGACATTAGATCGCACTACAAATGGAAAGGGATTAGTTTCCGAACATACTTGGGAAGAGATAAAAGGTTTACAGCTGAAAAATAATGATGGAACTGTTTCTGCGTATAATATCCCACTGTTGAAGGATATTTTAATGAAATTCAAAGATAGAATTCTATTTGATCTCGATATAAAAACCCCTTACTTTGTTTCAGTAATTGAGTTGGTCGAACTTACCAAATCTTCATCGGCCTGTTTTTTTTTGTTGGATGATGAAGATAAGGCTATGTTTTTAAGACGGCGAAATAATGACTTAAAAATCCTTTTTGCACCGAAAGATGAAACCTCCCTCTTGAAGGTTATGGAGCAAATAAAACCTGAAATAATCCATCTCAATGATAAGATAAATACCAAATTGGTCAATTCTATTGTAAAAAAAGCAGGGAGTAGAACATTCATTAATAGTCTTTGGAACATTGATAGGATAATACTTGAGAATTCAGAGAATTTCCACAAATTATATCAACATGGGGCGAATATGATTCAGACAGATTATCCTGAGATTCTATTAAGGCATCTTCGTATAAATAAACTTCATAAGTAATATAAATTTCCTACAGCAAAAAGCTTTGCGTCAGCATCTAACAATAAAATTAACGGTGGACAGATTTGGAGTAGTAGAGTTTGGAGCTAACAATACTAATACCAAGGACTTGCGGCTAAAACCTCTGTTGAACCAGTGAGCCATTGATCGATTTTTGAAATCTTCTTAAACTTTGGATATTTATTAGCTGGAAGAACACAGAAAGAGCTTGCAACATCCCATCATTGCTTCCAAAAGTGCGGAAACTACTCGTCTCTATTTATAAAGGGGCTCATAATGGGTTTTGGTTTACCACTTTAGAAGATACGAAAGATATAACGATATCGTAACTTTCGTTTAATAAATAGGTAAACTTAAGACCCTTACTTTAGAATTTTAAAAATAGACCATTTTGCTACTATGAAAATTGAAGACATCATATGGACTTCTGATGATTTTGATAGATTTCAGGCGGGTGACTGTGCTATTTTCAAAAAGGTCTATAATCATTATCAAGAGGCAATTTTAAGGAAAGTTCTCCGATTCTGCAATCAGTTTGAAGATGCCGAAGAGATCGTGCAGGAGACATTTATCCGATTGTACCAGCACCGTACTGCAATTGGTGAACCAGCGGCAATATTCCCTTTTCTTTTCACTGTATCCAAACGCCTTTCAGTCACCTTTTTTCGAAAACGGGTAGTAAAAGCGAAATATCTCGAAAGCCTTGGAAAGGATTGGACAGAAATATCTACCAGTTTTCAGGAACAAATGGAAAATCATGATATACAACAGCTTATTATGGATGTACTGGAAGAACTCCCCACGCAGCAAAAATTGATTTTCATCAAAAATAAAATTGAAAATCAATCCTATCAGGAAATTTCAGACCATTATGGTCTCAAAAGAAATACAGTGCGCAATCACATCGCTTTGGCCAGTAAATTTGTTCGTTTTAAGCTCCAGAAACTGCTATTTATATTTTTTTTAATAAAAATGTTATTTTGATTGGTACTATATCTCCGATCGAGCGTGTATTGAATTAGAAGCGCTTAATTATGGAAGATAAAGCTAAATTAAAACGGCTAATAGAACGGTTTAACCAAGGTCATTGCAGTAAAGAGGAATTGGAATTTCTCACTAAACTGTTAGACTCTCCTGCAGGAAAATCTGAACTGGACGCTTACTGGAATGAACCTGAAGATAGCGATCCCCATCTTTTAGCGCGCACATCAAAAAGTCGTTTTGATCAATTTATCAGGGATCAGGGCGATAAAAAAGAAGAAAAAGTACGTGTACTTTGGTCCGGGCCTGTTATTAGAACTGCAGCATCTATCGTTGTTCTCATAACCTTGGCTAGTTTATATTTTTTCATCGCACAGGACAAAAAATCTTCGAACAACAAAACAATAGCCTCAAAAACAATATCGACGCCAATTCAACCCGGTCAGGAAAAAGCTAAAATTTTCTTTGAAGATGGTCATACCATCGATCTTGAATCGCTTCAGGTTGGACAGATTGTCCATGTCGGAAAAATTAGAATCATGAAAGGAAAAGACGGTGCTATATCCTATATCAATGCAAACGCAGCGAAAACTTCCGGCGATCCAATCTACAATAAAATCGTAACACCTCGGGCGGGAGAATATCACCTCATACTGCCTGATGGGACACAGGTCTGGTTAAATGCCATGACGACACTCAGATATCCCATATCTTTTGGTACGAAAGCAAGAACAGTAGAACTTGATGGCGAGGCCTACTTCAAAGTCAGTAAGCAACAGTTGGAAGGAAAACGAATTCCGTTCATTGTCCATACCGGTAATCAGCAGCTTGAGGTACTGGGGACTGAGTTTAATGTCAATAGCTATACAAAACGTATTCAAACCACGTTAGTCGAAGGTAGCATCAGCTTAAAGAGCAAAAAGAATAGCAAGGCTCCGTTATTGCTGAAACCAAATCAGATGGCGCAAATGAATGCCGAGGGTAGTACATTGGACATCAGCGAAGTTGATCCATTTTATATCATCGCCTGGAAGCAAGGACAATTTGCATTTGATAACACACCATTACATGAGGTCATGGAATCAATTGGAAGATGGTACAACGTAGATATTACCTATCAAACGGATCTGAACGGTATTCGTTTTTCAGGAACAGTCTCCCGATTTGAACGCCTGGATAAACTGCTGAAATTTCTGGAGCTTTCGGGTGATGTACATTTCAACGTTAAGGAAAGGAGGGTGATAGTGATGAAGTAGTTTTATTCTCTATCGCTTTACATGAAATCAGGAGCGTTGGTCCCGCCCCTGATCCAATGTCTTGCGACAAACGATTGCAGTTAAACCCATTGTAAAATTTAAACAACCGATTACAAATGTATAAAAAATTTCGGCTCAATCCCCTATTTGATAAGGGATCTGCCTATGCTGTTAAATCAATTTCCATGAAATTGTCACTAGCCTTACCACTTTTATTTGTGGCTTCATTGCAAGCTAGGTCCAATTCGTTTGGACAGAGTATCACCTTAAACAGAAAGAATGTAAAAATTCAGGTGATACTAAAAGAGATCCAGAAACAGAGCGGCTATAGTATCCTCTATAATTCAGCGTTGATTCCCTCAAAAAAAATTGATATCCATATCGCCAACGAAAAAGTAGACTTAGCTCTTTACAAAATACTGGCTGATTTTAATATCGGTTTCAATGTGGTGGATAAAAATATCATTCTTGTTCCACTTAAATCCCAAACATCTACTATTTTATCCCGTAATGAAGACATCCGACAGGAAAAACTGATATCCGGAACTATTGTTGATGATAAGAATATGCCGCTCTCACGAGTATCAGTTACTGAAAAAGCTACCGGTCACCAAACGGTCTCAGATGAAAATGGACATTTTGAGATTAAAGTAAACAACAGCAAAGTAACCCTTCTATTTTCTGCTTTGGGATTTCAACGGAAAGAAATGTATATAGATGGAGAAAAACCTATAAAAGTCCAGCTCATACCAGCATTAACTGCCATAGATGAAGTTGTGGTGGTTGGTTATGGCCAACAGAAAAAAGCGAATCTCACAGGTGCGGTAGATAAGATATCCTCTGATAGACTTGAACGATTTAAAGCGACCAATCTTGGGGAGTCTTTAGCGGGTCAAGTACCTAGTCTCAATATCAATTTCAGTGATGGGAAACCTGGCCGCGGTGCATCATTCAATATTAGAGGAACAACTTCCATCAACGGTGGATCTCCATTGGTATTACTGGATGGGGTTCCCATTTCATCTTTCGAGCTCAATAACATTAGCCCACAAACCATAGATAATATTTCCTTTCTGAAAGACGCCTCTTCGGCGGCCATCTATGGTGCTCGCGCGGCCTATGGCGTCATCCTTGTGACCACAAAGGAAGGTAAGGAAGGTAAAACGGAAGTAAATTACAACAATAACTTCAAGTGGGGGAAAGCCACCAAAATACCAAAAGTATATACGGGTATCGACTATCTCGAAATTCAGGAGAAAGAGTTCAACGGAAATATTGGGCAGACCTATTATACATCACCTCAAGTCCAGTATCCCTATGACGTGGCAAATGATCCTTCATTGCCAAAGTATGATCTGAAAACAATCGGTGGTAAAGCTACTTTATTGCTGGGCGGCCCTGTAATCAATTATTACGATGAGTGGTTTAAAGATTACAGCCCTAGTCAGAACCATAATCTCAGTGTTCGGGGCGGCGGCAACAAATTGAAATTTTACCTTTCCGGGGACTACAATAGACAAGAGGGAAGCTTAAAATTTAAGCCGGACCAGATCAATCGGTATAACCTACGGAACAACAATACATTTGCGGTATCGGACAAAGTGAGCATTTTCACAAAATCTTCACTGACGATTCGAAACGATAATGTGCCGAACACTTACTTGTATGGTTTTAGTTCTAACCCTTGGCGCTTTATTGACAATACAAATCCACTGATGCCTGAAACAGTGATGGTGGATGGTAAGGCTGTACCTACTGATATTGGATTTTATCGGCAATTTATCGAAAAACAGTCAGACGACCGTCTGAATACCAAAAGTTTTCTGAATTCAATAGGCACTGATGCAAACCTCCTGAACGATGAATTAAAACTGCACGCGGACTTCTCTTATCTTTATTACCAATGGTACAGAAACAGATGGTGGGACAATACAGGTCCTTATTTATCTCATTCATTTAACAATAGAAATGTCGTTCTGGCTTCATATGCCGACGCCGGCCCACCAAAAGTCTATAAAAGTAATACACAGAGTGATCTCTATAATGTCAACGCTTATGCCAATTACCGGAAAGCATTTGGGAAACATAAGATTGATCTTACTTCAGGTATGACTTTCGAATCATACCGTTATCACTATGAAACGGTTGAACATCAAAATCCCATTGTTGGTCTGGATGAACATGCGATCAACCTTGCAACAGGACTATTTCAGGGAAGTGATGATGACGACAAATATGCAAATAGAAGCTTTTTTCTACGGGCGAATTACAATTTTAATGAAAAATATCTCCTAGAGATCAACGGCATGCACAACACAACTTCTAAATTTAGAAAGGAAAACCGCGGTGCATTCTTTGGCTCAATATCCGGAGGCTGGCGTATTTCCGAAGAGGATTTCTTTGCGCCTCTGAAAAATACAATAAACAACCTGAAGTTGCGTGGGTCATTTGGTTCACTGGGCAACCAGAACATCGGCTCATTTGACTACCTCTCTATTATGAGCATGACGAGATCTCCCTATCTACTCGATGGTGAACAATATACCTATACATCAGTACCTGCGCCAAAGTCGGAGAATTTTACCTGGGAGACGAGTAAAAGTGTAGACGTAGGTTTAGATGCCAATTTCTTTAACAATAAGCTAGAGCTTGTTGCGGACTGGTATCAACGCAATACCAATAATATGCTTGCCCCTTATCATTCGCTTCCATCGGTATTCGGAGCTACGGTCCCAAAAGAAAATATTGCTTCCCTACGCAATCGGGGCTGGGAATTAAGTCTGGCCTGGAACGATAGAATCGGATCGGTAAATCCTTTCGAATATGGTATACGGTTTAACATCTCAGATTACAGGGCTTTTATCACAGACTATTATAATCCGACAAATTACTTAGGAGACCTTTATATTGGCAAGGAAATGGGAGAAATATGGGGATTGAACACACTTGGATTCTTTCAGAGCGATGAGGAAGCAAAAAACTCGGCACTGTTAAAGACAAGCAGCTACAAACAATTTGCGTCCAAAGGAACCATCAAATTTGAAGACAGTAACCAAGATGGTGAAATCAGCAAAGGTTCCTGGACGCTGAATGACTCTGGTGATTATCGAATAATCGGTAATTCAACACCCCGGTATCAATATGGAATCAACCTTAATATGCGATACCAAGGTTTTGATATGGCAGCATTTTTCAAGGGCATTGGAAAAAGAGACATTTATCCCAGTGCAGAAACAGCAAATTTCTGGAGTTCCTATAACCGTAAATACCAGGTGCTACTGGAGCATGTCGTCAAAGACCGATGGACAGAAGATAATCCCAATGCATATTTTCCAAAACCACAGGGTTACATCGCACTGGGAGAAAATGACCTGGGTGTAGCACAGACCCGCTATCTCCAAAATGCCTCTTTCTTAAGATTGAGTAATCTGATCATCGGTTATACTTTCCCCAAGAAAACCTTCAACAATAAAATAAACAATCTACGTGTCTATCTAGCCGCAACCAATCTAATGGAATGGACTAAGCTCCACAATACTTTGGATCCTGAAGGTCTGGATAAAGATCCTGATGCAAATGCAGCCAGTGTAGGGATGGGTACTGCCTATCCTATTCAGCGAACATTCTCCTTTGGTCTTGAACTCGGCTTTTAATTCGTAAATAACCATGAAAAAGATTACCCACTATTCGATATACGCAACACTACTTTTGGTCACTATGGCCTGTAGTAAACAATTTGACCTTCGTCCTGATACACAGGTTGCCGAGTCCCTTTCATTATACAAAACAGATGCTGGGCTGGCAACATTCGCCAATGGCTTTTACAATAACCTTGATCCCAATGTCATCAAAGATGATAAGTATAGCGACAACATGGAACATATCACTACTCCTCCTGCCATGCGGTCATCTAATTATACAGTGCCAACCGCACTGGGAAGTGGTGGATGGAGCTGGTCACAATTGAGAAACATCAATTATTTTATCCAGAACGTCAATACTTACACAGAGGATCAGGAACTGAAAAGAAAGTATCTAGCTATCGCACGCCTATTTAGAGCGCAGTTTTATTTTCAAAAAGTCAAAACCTTTGGCGATGTTCCCTGGTATTCGACCCCTCTAAAAACAAGCGACACAGAGGAACTATATAAAGGCAGAGATTCAAGACAAGTCGTCATGGACAGTGTCTTAAGCGACCTCAATTTTGCAATTGAATACTTGCCGAAAGAAAAAAGTAAAAATAGAATGACAAAATGGACTGCCCTTGCTTTAAAATCAAGGATAGCTCTGTTTGAAGGTACCTACCGGAAATATCACACGGATACAAAATTGCCTAACGCAAATGTTTGGCTAGAAGAATCTATTAAAGCCTCAAAAATACTAATAGAAAGTAAATTATACAGTCTATATTCGTCGGGGGCAGTAGATAAAGATTATGCAGCACTCTTTCAAGCGGCCGCAGCCAATACCACTGAAGTTATCCTAGCCCGTTCATCGACGCAGAATTTTATCTACTATACCCCTGAGTTCACCTCCACCTCGAATGGAAACTTTGGGGCGACCTTCTCACTGATAGCTGATTATGCAAAAATTGATGGCAGTTCTTATTTTCAAAGCAACAATGGGGAAATATTCAAGAAGACCTATGCTGAAGAATTTCAGGATAGGGACCTCCGGTTGCGACAAAGTATCGTGTATCCGGGTTATATCCGAATCGGTACAACAACAGTTGCTGTCAATGACTTTGCGGAAAACAGAACAGGCTATCAGGTGACAAAACGTGTAGGTGCACCAATTGAAGATCAAGGAAGTGATAGCAGAGATGTCATTCTGATCCGCTATCCGGAAATTCTTTTAAACTATGCCGAAGCACGTGCCATATTGCAACAACTAACGCAGGAGGACCTCGATGTAACGATCAATGCCTTACGCCGACGGGCAGGAATAGAAAGCAAGTTGTCACTCCCGTTAAAGACTGATCAGAACCAGCTGACACGCTATAAACGAACTCAAGATCCCAATACACTGGAAATATGTCGTGAACGACGCGTTGAATTGGCATTTGAAGGTTTTAGAAGAGACGATCTAATCCGATGGAACGAAGGTCATCTCTTTCGATCAGATTATCAAGGTATTTATATCAAAGGATACAATGAATATATCGATCTTGACAACGATGGTAAATTCGATCTTTATGTCATGCGACCGAGCGACAATCCCCCTGCAAACAGAATTACTGGTGTACAATATTTTAAATTATCAAATATAAATGGCCTAAGTGATGTTAATTCAGGGCGTATCATGCCTTATAATCTCGCGCGCAAGCCATTTGAGCAATGGGAATATTTAAATCCTATCCCATTGGAAGAATTGACCTTAAATACGAATTTAAAACAGAATGAAGGATGGAACTTAGTAAAATAATTCACGCTTTGGTGTTATGGCTCATTATAACACTACCTTATGCCGTCAAGGGCCAACAATTAACTCAGATCCCGGAGGGACACTGGGTCGCTTGTGGAGATGATAAAGTGCTTATCATTAACCCTGCAATTAGCTCCGATAGCACAGCCGTGATCTGGAAATGGCAATTCAAGGAAAGTGCCAATCAGATACCGAAGGAATATGCTAACTATTTTAAATCAATAGATGAATGCAAGCCAGTTTTTGCGAACAAGAAAATTTTAATTACCTCATCGACTGGAGCAACTTGCTTACTAAATATTGCTGATAAAAAAATTGAGTTCTATGCGAGGACACCTATGGCTCACTCAGCGGATCTACTGCCCGGGAATTTGGTGGCTGTGGCAAATTCCACCCACCCAAAGGGAAATTCGCTGGAACTCTATCGCCTGAACCGTATGGAGGAGCCCATTTACAAGGACTCCCTTTATTCAGGACATGGTGTGGTATGGAATAACAAATTGCAACAATTATTTGTGTTGGGTTATGACGACCTGCGAACGTATGAGTTAACCAGTTCCAACAATTTGGCCCCCGTCAATAAGATAAAAATCCCAGGAAAAGGTGGACATGATCTCTCATTGGTTGATGACGATCGTCTACTGATTTCCTTTACAGATGGTGTAGTTATTTTTTCTGTAAAGGATCAGAAATTTGATCCCTTCTCGCCCTTAGCAGATCTACATCATATAAAATCAGTAAATTGGAATCCGAAGACAAACCGTCTGATATATACCAAAGCAGAAGAAAGTTGGTGGACATTTAATATTTATTCAACCAATCCTGATCAGAAAGTATATATACCGACATTAAAACTCTATAAAGTCCGTGTTTGCAATTGAATATAACGGATAAGCGGGACGGTTTATATGTTAATAAAGATATAAATCGTCTCGTTTTTAATATTGTTTTAAAGTCGAAAACAAACCTGTTGTATCAAAAACAGATATATTGAGTTGATCAATATAATGTTTGGTTTGAGATTAATAGTAAAAAAAATCTTTTTTTTTTAAAAATAGTAAGCAAAATACTATCTTATATTCATAAAAAGATAATATTTTGTAAACATAGGATCATTTTTATTTTTTTATTTTGGTGATAATGAGTAATATGATTTTATATCGCCTTGTTTTTATAATCCTATTTGGTCTTAATATCATTTTTCTGTCTTGCGATAATACCGACCACACCATCAAAATGAAAGGTTCAGATACGGAGGTCAATCTCGCCGTTAATTTAGCCGAAGCATATAACCAAACGGACCCTACATTCAGTATGGCCATTTCAGGCGGAGGCTCGGGACTCGGTATTACTTCGCTATTAAATGGACAAGCAGATATCGCCAACTCATCACGTCCCCTGACAGAAGAAGAACTGGCGCTCTTCAAAAAGAACAATATGCCTTTAAAGACTGTTGTTTTTGCCGAAGATGCCACTGCATTTGTCGTTCACAGCGATAACCCAATCACGGAGCTGGACGTGAATACACTGTCAAAAATCATGAGTGGTGAAGTCGAAAACTGGGAATCAGTAAGCGGACAGCATGTTCCAATAAACATATACGGCAGGCAGAGCAGCTCCGGCACTTACTCATTTATTCGCAAAAAGCTAAAAATAGCCTATAGTCAAAAGGCGAAGGAAATGACCGGAAACGCACAAATTCTGGAAGCCATCAAAATTGACAAGTCTGGTATCGGTTATGTCGGGGCTGGTTATATTTCGAAGAAGATTCAAGACAACAATGGAATCAAGGTATTGAAAATCAAAAACAACGTGGATTCCATTGCCATATCCCCATTAGACCCAACAGCTATAAAAAACAGGTTATACTTCTTTCAACGCCCCCTCTATCAGTTTATTCCCGAAAAATCATGGAGCAAAGTGCTTTCATTTATTCAATTTGAGACAAAGGGTGAAGGGACTAAGATCATCGAAAACTCAGGTTATTACCTTATTCACTAAAATAACATGCAGTACAAACAACGAATAACTATCGATAAGATCGCCAAAATCGTATTCAAGTCCACAGGATATTTGGTACTTGCGCTTCTGGGCGGTATTTTCTTTATGTTGCTATACAATGCTATTGCTTTCTTTCTGGAGGTTTCACCGCTGGATTTTATCACAGGAAGCCAATGGGACCCCACAGCGACAGAACCCGCTTACGGTATTCTACCTTTAATTGTGAGTACGTCGATTGTCTCTTTGGGTGCCATGTTGATTGCCATTCCACTTGGTGTGGGGACCGCTGCTTTTATTTCTGAATATGCAAGTCCCAAGCTCAAGGCAATTTTAAAACCAACGATAGAAATGTTAGCAGCCATCCCTTCGGTCGTGATCGGTTTTTTGGGCATTGTACTCGTCGGTCCTGGCATAGCGGACCTAAACAATCTGCCCAACGGACTCAATGCTTTAAATGGGGCAATATTACTTGCGGTCATGGCTCTTCCAACCATCATCACCATCTCTGAAGATGCCATACACGCTGTACCGCAAACCTACCGTGAAGCAAGTTATGGCCTTGGAGCATCCCGTTGGCAGACATTACGCAAAATTACGATTCCAGCAGCAGCACCAGGAATTATTGCCGCAATCATGCTCGGACTCGGTAGAGCAATCGGCGAAACAATGACCGTATTGATGGCTACTGGCAATGCAGCAATCTTTCCAAAAGGATTTTTTGATTCGGTTAAAACTATTACCGCAACCATTGCTATTGAAATGGGAGAAGTACCTTATCAGACTACGCATTACTACGCCCTGTTTGCCATAGCGATTGTCTTGTTCTTTATGACATTGGTGGCCAATCTGATTGGTGAATATTTTATCAACCGCTTTAGAAAATACCATGCTGCATAAATTCAAAAAACTGACACCGATCATCGAATGGGGGACATTACTCCTGTCCACAGGGCTTGTCTGCTTTTTTTTATTCGTGATCCTATACGATATCTTTACGAAAGGTTCCCATGTATTATCCTGGGAATTTGTATCCAAACTGCCGATCAACGGCATGACACAAGGTGGTATTCTGACACCCATTATCGGCACGGTATTCCTGACATTGATTACAGCACTATTCTCTATTCCCTTTGGAATCTGTTGTGCCATTTACCTCAACGAATATGCCGAAAACACCTGGTTGACCCGAACCATCCGTGCATCCATCCGTAATTTATCCGGCGTGCCCTCTATCATCTACGGCCTGTTTGGGTTAGCATTATTTGTGCAGACCCTAAATTTTGGCACATCAATTTTATCTGCCGGACTCACCTTGGGCCTGCTCTCTCTGCCTTATATTATTACAACAACCGAAGAGGCTCTGCTGCGTATCCCAAGGAGTATGCGGGAGGCAGCATTGGCAGTAGGCGCCACTAAATTTGAGTCGATCAAAGATGTCGTACTTCCTGCGTCTTTGCCCGGAATACTTACAGGCATCGTTCTGACACTTTCCAGGGCTGCCGGAGAAACAGCTCCAATACTATTCACAGGTGCAGCATTTTATATCACCAATTCCTTTGGCAATCTCAATCAAGAATTTATGGCACTGCCCTATCATCTGTACATGCTGTCTACGCAGCATCAATCCATCGAAGAGGTCAGACCAATTGCCTATGGAACAGCATTGGTACTGATCATTGTGGTCTTCCTCATGAATTTAACAGCTTTCTATATTCGGTATAAGTTTAGAAATAATGAAAAGTAAATTGGTTGCTGAGCATCTCAACCTATGGTTCGGGAGCAAACAGGTGTTGAAGAATATCAATATCGAATTCGAAGAAAATAAGGTTACAGCCCTGATCGGACCATCAGGTTGTGGCAAGAGTACCCTTTTGCGGAGCTTTAACCGTATGCACGATCTCTATCCAGAGGCTAAAATCGAAGGACATATCAAGCTTGACGGTCACGAAATCTATCAAAAAGACGTTGAGGTAACTGATCTACGCAAACGCGTTGGCATGGTCTTCCAAAAAGCCAATCCTTTCCCAAAAAGTATCTACGATAATATCAGTTATGGTCTCAAAATCAACAACCTGATTGCTGACAAAGCAACTGTACAAAAAGCGTTGGAAGAAGCCTATATCTGGGAGGAGGTAAAAGATGATCTGAAGAAACCCGCCACACGGCTTTCTGGAGGGCAGCAACAACGGCTCTGCATCGCCAGAGCGGTAGCCTTACGTCCCGAAATTATTTTGATGGACGAACCTTGCTCGGCATTGGATCCCGTGAGTACCCTGAAGATAGAGGAACTTATTCACCATCTGAAAAAAAAATATACCATTGTTATCGTCACACACAATATGCAGCAAGCACAACGTGTCGCCGACAAAACGGTCTTTATGTATCTCGGAGAGATTATTGAACAAGGAGATACGCATCAGATTTTCAACAATCCGCAACACGAAACCACTCGTAATTATATCAGCGGGCATTTTGGTTAGTTTAATCCGGCGATCTAAACTTATTATTAGAGATTTTGAAACCATTGGCCATCCCGATTGGAAAATCGATGACCATTCAATTCGGATAATTTTGACTAATTGAATATTACGCTGAGAAGTCAAAAATTCAATTTTCTTAGTTTTTATGCTTTCATTCAAAATGGTCAATTCCCCCAGGAATCACATAGTCTCAATGATCGTAATCTCCAGATAAGATTTTGAATCTAGATCAGATTGAAAAAAATGCGCATGAGAAAAGGTATATAATAGGATATGCTAATGATAGACTCAAAAAAATCATTGAATATTCACATTTATCATTATCTCAATCAATCATAAATGTCTTTTGACCAAAATTGACGTTTTACTAACTGTTTTTGATAAATCTTCGATTAAAAAATAGAATTTAAAATCTAGATTGAATTGATTTTTTTGTAGTTTAATTTATTTGTTTTCAGTGGTTTATATTTTTTTTATTCTTGATTTTTTGATTTTAAAATCCATATGATATACCCGGAAATATCTCTTTAGTTAGCTTTGGAAAGCTAAAATTTTATGAAAAAGTTTATGAAAAAGTTATCGAATCATTTAGTAAATGGATGCAAAGCTCTTGAGCCAAATCGCTCACAAGCCAAGCTTAATTTTTTTAAGTATGCAGCTAAAACTGATCCTCCTTTTTACATTAACCATGTATTCGAAAATGTGCCTTTAAATCCATTTATTTATGATAATGTAAGCTGTTATTCTTACGGTTATGATATTAATAGCGATTATGGAGGTGGCTTGTGCACTCATCTTTTACCTATTTTCCGTTGGTTTTATAAGGGTAAAGTACTTGAAAGTAATTCTACGATAGCAGGAAATATAGGCAGAACTGTCGAACAACAAGGTCCCGTTTTTAAAACGAAATAACACTATCAATATAATTAAATTAATGAAACCATGAATTTATTAAAACGTTTTGCAGTTTTATTTCTCTGCTTAACTACATTTTACAGCTGTAAGACAGAGGACGTAGATACAGGAGTTTTTGACTCAGGTAAACAGGTAGAATTTTCAGACTATTCGCCCAAAACTGGAGCAATGAGAACCCGTTTGTTCATTTATGGGCAAAATTTTGGTACTGATCTTTCTAAGATCCACGTTTCGATTGGCGAAAATCCCCTCACGGTAATTGGCAGTGATGGTAAGCAGATTTATTGTATGTTGCCGTCACAGGTCGGTTCGGGACAGGTTAAAGTACGCATTGATAATGGTGCGGGTACAGATCATACATTTAGTGATCCCTTTGTCTACAAAGCTACGCAAACAGTGGGTACTCTTGTTGGGGGAGTAGATGAAAAAGGAAATTCGTCCATTGTAAATGGCTCATTTGATATAGCACGTTTTGGAAATCCGAGCTATATACTTTATGAACCTAAAGAAAATAACTTGTTTGTTGTCGAAGCAGCAGCTGCAGTTCGTAAAGTTGATTTGAACGAACGTATGGTTTCGACGTTGATTACCAATGGTCAGGCTTATTTCAGTAAAATACAGACTATCTCCTTAAGCTTTAACAATGATACTTTGTATTTGGTAGATGATAATGGTAAATCCGATAAAAGTCGGGTCGCTATTGCCTATACATTGCGTTCGGAAAATTACCGTCGTGTACACCCATATATTTACGATCGTACGAGTTACAACTGTGCACAGCATCCGGTTGATAACGTCATGTTTTTTAATACATATTGGGGCGGTGGTATACAAAAGGCTTATCAAGATCCCGTAACAAAAGAGTTAACCTCGAAAGAACTGTTTCTGGTAACCGGAAGTGGAAATAATGTGGGACCTAATATTTTTTTCCATCCATCGGGCAATTATTGCTATTTCATGATACAACGAGCCATTTGGAAGAGCAGGTATAATTGGGTGACTAAAGAACTTGAAACCCCTATTCTTTTTGCAGGGCAGTATACGAGTACGAATGATGATGTGGATGCGGTAGGTACTTCGGCCCGATTTGGCTATCTGCGTCAAGGTGTTTTTGTGAGAAATCCGGATTATGCTGGTCAGGAAGATGAATACGATTTTTATGTTTGCGATATCAATAATCATAGCATTCGAAAAGTGACCCCACGCGGTGAAGTGACGACTTTTGCAGGTAAGGGAAGTCCTACTCCGGATGGTAGTAAGAATGGTTATATCGACGGTGATTTACTAAAAGAAGCTCGTTTCAATAAACCGAATGGTATTGCATATGATGAAGAGCGCAAGATCTTTTACATTACCGAAGAAGATAATAAGCGTGTCAGAACAATTAAGACAGAATAAGAGATATAGTTAAAATTATAGGATCAATTTATTAACAGGCAATCTATTTAGATGCTGTTGAACAAGAGCTGTTCTAGCGCCTATTATATTGCTGAATCAAAAGGTTATATGAAAAGTGTAATATTAACCATGTTGTGGCTATGGGTATATATAGTCCCGCTATTTGCCCAACAGGAAAAAATAGAAGTGATGGGAAAGGTCACGGATATAAAAAGCGCTCCATTATTGGGTGTTTCTATTACAGTAAAAGATCAGGCGGGTCTGGGTGTTACTACGGATGCTGAAGGAAATTATAAGATGAAAGTGAATCGGTACCAAACGTTGGTCTTTTCATCGGTCGGATACGAGAAAAAAGAGGTCTTGGTAAAAGATAAATTGACTATCAATGTTATGTTACAGGAATCTGAATCCAACGCACTGGAAGAAGTAACCATCACTGCTCTCGGTCCCCAGAAAAAAGTAACGGTAACGGGTGCAGTGACAACCGTAGATGTAAGTACTTTGAAAACACCGTCTTCGAGTATCACCAATGCACTGGCGGGTAATGTAGCGGGAATTATGGCGATGCAGTCTTCTGGACAGCCTGGTAGCAATGCGTCTAAGTTTTGGATCCGGGGGATTTCCACCTTTGGTGCCGGTACAAGTGCTTTGGTACTTGTGGATGGTTTTGAACGTTCATTGAATGAAATCAATGTCGAGGATATCGAATCATTCTCTGTATTGAAAGATGCATCAACTACAGCAATTTATGGTTCACGAGGCGCAAATGGTGTGGTCTTGATCACAACCAAACGCGGAAAGAGCGGAAAAGTTTCGATTAATGGCAAGGTGGAAGGTACATATAATACTCGCACTTATACACCGAAATTTGCGGATGGATTGACCTATGCTTCGCTAATGAATGAAGCGCGTACCACACGCAACCAAGCACCTTTTTATACGGAAAGTGATCTTAGTTTAATCCGTGAGGGATTGGATCAGGATATCTATCCGAATATCGATTGGATGAAATTATTGTTAAAAGACGGCGCATATACCAAGCGGGCAAGCCTCAATTTGGATGGTGGTGGTACGACTGCACGCTATTTTGTGTCCGGAAGTTATATTGACGAAGGGGGAATGTATTCGACAAAAGATGCGTGGGAAGGTTACGATACAAATGCAAATTATAAGCGCTGGAATTATCGTACAAACGTGGATATGGACATCACCAAGTCTACATTGTTACGTATAGGGGTGAGCGGTTCCTTGGATAAACAAAATCTTCCGGGTGCTACCTATAATGAGATTTGGAATTCATTAATGGGTCAGAACCCGATCTCTGTCCCATTGCGGTATTCAAATGGCAATATGTCGTCGCGTGGGTCAGGAGGCAAAAATAACCCGTGGGTATTAATGACCCAAATGGGCTATATCGAAAACTGGAACAACAAGATCCAGACGAATGTGACGTTGGAACAGAATTTTGATTTTCTTACCAAGGGGATGAAATTTATCGGACGTTTTGGGTTCGATACCAATAACAAGAATTACATCCGTCGGGTGAAATGGCCTACAGGTTATCAGGCGGAGCGCAATCGTGGTAATGCAGGCGAGGTTATATTTAAGGAAGTCGTTGCGGAGCAATTATTAAAACAGGAGTCTAGTGCCAATGGCGACCGATCGGAATTTTTGCAGGCCGAACTGCATTATAACCGGGACTTTAAAGATCATAAACTTGGTGCCGTTATCCAATATAGTCAGGATAAACAGGTCAATACTTCCAGTTACGGTACAGATATTATGCAAGGTATCGAACGCCGCAACCAACGGTTGGCAGGTCGCTTTACCTATGGCTACCAATACCGCTATTTTGTGGATTTCAATTTTGGATACAATGGTTCCGAGAATTTTGCCAAAGGGCACCAGTTTGATTTGTTTCCGGCAGTATCGGGTGCATGGAACGTGGCAGAAGAAACTTTTATCAAAAAGAATCTGAAGTGGGTAAATATTTTCAAGATCCGTTATTCGTATGGTAAGGTCGGAAATGACTATATGGAGAAGAATGGAAAACGTATTCGTTTTCCATATTTAGCAACTTTTACTAATGACGAAAATACTACCAATGGATTTAATTGGGGAGATATTGAAAGTAATAACAGTTATAAGGGGTTGACATATAATCAGGTATCGTCAAATAGTGTAACCTGGGAGGTCGCAACAAAACATGATTTGGGATTAGACTTTTCGTTTCTGAACGATAAGATCGGCGGTACCTTTGACTTATTTCATGAACAACGTGATGGTATTTATTTGCAGCGTGACTATGTACCTGGTATTATCGGTATCAGTGGTTCTGCACCGAGCGCTAACGTAGGGTCGTCCGTCTCCAAAGGTTTTGACGGGTCTATGAAGTTTACCCAGCGATTTGGTGAAGCAAGTATTACTTTACGTGGTAACCTCACTTATAGTAAAAACAAAGTGCTGGAGGCAGATGAGCAATATAGCAATTATCCTTATACGACAAAGGCAGGTTTTCGGGTTAGGCAAAACCGTGGTTTAATGGCGCTGGGATTGTTTAAAGATTACGAAGATATCCGCAATAGTCCCACGCAAATGTATGGTCAGGTCATGCCGGGCGATGTAAAGTATAGAGATATCAATGGTGATGGTAAGATCGACGATAATGATATCGTACCGATAGGTTCAACACCATATCCGAATTTAATTTACGGATTTGGTTTGTCCGCAATGTGGAAAAATTTTGATTTCAGTGTGCTGTTTCAAGGTGCTGGAAATTCCTCTTTCTTTATCAATGGATTTACCATATATCCCTTCAGTCAGGGTGACTGGGGTAATATCTTGTCGGATGTACCAGAGTCTAACCGTTGGATATTGGGCGAGAATGAGGACGTAAATGCCGTATATCCGAGATTAAGCTATGGTAGTGATGTAGGTGCATCCAATAATTTTCGGGCTTCATCGTATTGGTTGCGCAATAGCACCTATCTAAGGATCAAGAATATGGATGTTGGGTACACCTTGCCAAAAACTTTTGTAAACCGTTATCATATCAATAATTGTCGGTTTTATTTTATGGGCACCAACTTGTTGACATTTACAAATTTTAAATTATGGGATCCGGAAATGAATAGTTCAAACGGACAGCAATATCCTTTGTCAAAGACATTTACCGTTGGTATGACACTTACTTTATAATGAGAATATCATGAAAAGAAAATATTTTTTATATGCGCTATTGGCAGGTTCAGCATTTGTTACGAGTTCCTGTAAGGATTACCTGAGTGTGGATCGTTTTTTTAGTGATACGCAAAGTGAAGAACGTATTTTTAACAACAAAGATTATACAGAGCAGTGGTTGGCAAATTGTTATAAACAATTATTGGATTTTAACCTGGAGATCGGACATAGAAACTATACCGTAAGTAACTTTTCGGACGATATGATCTTCAATGAAGGGAGTAACGGACAGGTATATCGGGCGTTTAAATTCGGAGAATATGATTATACGTGGCTAAAAGATTCTTGGTACCAGTCTTATGCCGGTATTCGCCAAGCTTCGATCATGATTTATGCCGTTGATAACAGCGGAAAGTTTAGTGTTGAGCAGGTCCGCGACTATAAAGCACAGGCTCGCTTTATCCGAGCGTATTTGTACTGGCTATTGTTGCGTAAATATGGTCCAGTGCCAATTATGCCAGATAAGAGCGTAGATTATGATGTTGAATATGATAAGCTTTCCTATCCACGGAATACCTATGATGAAGTGGTGGATTTTATATCATCTGAAATGGCCTTGGCAGCAAAAGATCTACCGATGAAGCGCGACAACCGGAATATTGCACGTCCTACAAAAGGAGCTGCACTAGCTACACGGGCGAAAGCTTTACTTTTCGCAGCAAGTCCGCTGGCTAATGGGAATTCAGAAATGTCGGACTTTGTAGATGATAAAGGTAATCCGTTAATTTCACAACATTATAATGAGGCAAAATGGGCAAAAGCTGCGGCGGCGGCAAAAGATGTGATGAATTTAAATGTCTATCGATTGTATACATCTAGTCGGCAATCAAAGGGTACTTCTGCTTATCCTGCTACAATCGCACCGCCGTATCACGCAGAATATTCCACCCGTAATTTTCCGGAGGGTTGGGCAGATATCGATCCGTTTGAATCCTACAGGGCATTGTTTAACGGGGATTTGTACGCCTATGAAAATCCCGAAATGATCTTCACCCGTGGAGAAAACCAAACGGATGCATCTCATGGTATAATGGCACTTTCGCGCCACGAAATGCCGATATCCATCGGTGGATATAACTGCCACGGCTTGACGTTAAAACAGGCAGACGCTTATGAGATGAATGATGGAACGCCATTTGACCGGACGGCAATTCTTGCAAAATATGGTCAGGCGAATATGTTTGTGAAGAAAGACGAAGTCAGCAAATTTCAACCGTTATTGGAAGGAGTGTGGAAAGAGTTCGCTAATCGTGAGCCTCGTTTTTATGCTTCGGTAGCATTTAATGGTTCGTTTTTTGCAGGTGCCAGCGCTACACAAAATATTTCTTACCAGAATAAACAGGTCTTTTTATATCGTAGTCAGACTGATGGACGCATAAACGATAACAACTGGCAACCCACAGGAATCGGGATGCGTAAATACGTCAATCCAAACGATAATCTGACCGGTAGTGGTAAAATATTGCCAAAAGTAGAAATAGCTATCCGCTATGCGGATATCCTCTTGATGTATGCCGAAGCGGTCAACGAATTGAATGGATCTTACTCAATTCCTACATGGGATGGTTTGGGTACACATACCCTCAGTCGGAATGTTTCTGAAATCAAGTCAGCGATAGCACCTGTTCGTATCCGTGCCGGCGTACCTGATTATGATATGAGTATTTACAATGAGCAAGGCTCCCTTCGTCAGAAGATCAAACATGAAAGACAGATAGAGCTGTTGGGTGAAAACCAGCGGTACTATGACTTGCGTCGTTGGAAAGATGCTTTGGTGGAAGAGGGGCAGCAAATATACGGCTATAATACGTTGATGACGAAAGATAATGCGGAGCGCTTTTATGAAATTGTGCAGGTTCCTTTGTTGCAAACTTCGTTTTCAAAGAAAATGTACTTCTGGCCAGTAGATTGGGACGAATTGCGGAAGAATAACCGTTTGACCCAAGCCCCGGGATGGCCATCATTTGACTAATTTAATACTGTATTTGACTATTATGAAAAATCTATTTATATCCATACTGATCGGCTTTAGCATTGTTGGCCTGAATTCATGTAATAAAGAATACAACGATGAACTATATAGCAACATGATTTCGCTTAAGGCTCCCGTTGACGGTACAGGCTTGTACCCGATCTATTTGCGTTACAATCCAAATGGGATCATTAAATATGACTTGCCGGTTCTTCTTAGTGGTTCCCTAGATAGCGATAAGGATATCGACGTTAAGATAGGAGTCGATATGGATACATTAGCGATCTTCAACTATCAGAAGTTTCAATACCGTAAGGATCTTTATTATAAACAATTGACGGAGCAGTTTTATGAACTACCACAGCAATCAGTCCGTATTGCCAAAGGAACGCATACCGCAAATTTTCCGATTACATTTAAGTTTGATAACCTGGATTTGGTGGAGCAATGGGTCTTGCCTATAACCATTCAGGACGATGCAGCGTACAAGCAAAACTATAGAAAAGGGTGGCGTAAGGCCTTGTTGTACATAAAGCCATTTAATAACTATTCAGGACTATATTCTGCGACAGCGATGAACATCTATTACGACAAAGAGACGAAAGATCAGATGGTCGTCAGTAATCGTACAAATTGGGTCGTAGATGAAAATTCGGTTTTTTTCTATGCGGGCATTACCGACGAACGGGATATTAACCGTTCAAAATACAAGGTTATTGTCGACTTTGGCGAAGCGACTGAAGATGGTTTCGGTACAAAAAAAGGACTGCTGACTGTAAAAGCTGTTAACAACGATATTGGATTTTCTGTGATCGGACAGCCCACGTATGATATCCGGGATACTCCAGATAAGACACAGCCTTATGTCTTACACCGATATATTACCATGAAAATGGAATATAAATATAGTGATATCACGTCGGTGCCCGGTAAAGTATTAAACTATCGGGCTACAGGTACGATGACTATGGAACGTAAGCTCAATACCTTAATGCCCGATGAGGATCAGGCTATTCAGTGGTAAAAATAAGTATTTAAGCTTTATTTCAATACCAATCAGAAGATGGACAACTATCGTATGATGGCAAAATCGGGTATCGTAAAAGATAGTTATGTGATTGCAAAATGAAACTTGATACCCGCGGAAATTACATTCAATTGTTATGTCGCAAAAGTATAGGGATCATACAGTCGCGACCATATTATGTCGCTTTTACGGCAGCTATGGATCAATATGAGATTATTACAACTAAATATCAAAGTTTTTATCTGTCAGATCATCTTTCTGGTATGGATAAAGGCTTTTATGACCGGTATAATTTTTCATGATATAGAATGTTCTGTGGGATGTACTGCTGAACTCATTTTCAATTTAATGGGTCAGACTAGAGATTCGGCAATTGCTGAATTCATCGACGGTTCGAAAGCATATGCTATTATTGAGCAATTGAACGATCAAGAAATCAAAATATGTATTGGAGAGTATTCAACCTTAAAAGGTCTGGTAGTACCTAAAGGAAGTTGGCGTTTGAATTATGAGTGTAAACATAAGTTATGGAAAGTCATCTCTGAAGTTTAACTTATCTCTACTAATAATTTTAATGATATTTGCTTCCATTCACACTGCCTTCTTATATTTTGAGAAGTAGGATTATATTGGGATGATGACAGCTTTACCATCCATTTTTCTAATGCTATATACCAAATGGCTCTCCAAATATTAAAGACAAAATCTTTGACTGATTCGGAATATACATGAAAATAACTCAGACTTTGATGAGCTCGCAATAAAAGCCGAAAAAGATGGAAGTTGCTTTTCTCTTTTCGCAAAAAGGTAATGGAGATTTGTATTTATGACCCTTCATTTCTCTTCTTTAGGCTGTATTGCATTTTTACATGCTGCAATCCAAAAGAGAGGGAAGCATATTTTATAAAATGTACTTCAAAAGTCAGGAAGGAATTGAGTAGGTTGAAAAGTCTACTTCGAATATCCTCAATTGGAGGCTCCAATTTAGTTTTTAAAAGCTTTTTGAGACTATTTTGATCGAGTAAAAAACTCATTTGGTATAGGTCAATTATGAGTTCGTCGAGAATATTTGAGATTGTGTCTAATAAAATATATACTTACTGTGAGAATTGAACCATTATAAATAAACATGAAAGCAAATCGAATCCTAACAATCTTTTTTTTAGCAACCACGTTATTATTATTTAATTTTTGTTCCCAGTCAAGAGAAGATAAATATATCGGTTATTGGATAGAAGATGGTAAGGAACATTCGGAAATCCTAGAAATAAAGAAGGAAGGTGATAAACTATATCTGAATAGCAAGGATATAGATGCGCCAGCCACATATAATAAAAATGAAAAAACTCTTAGCGCTCAAATAACCAATGGTTTTGCGTCGGTTACAATATTAATGAATCTCCTTGAAGATACTGATAAAATGAAAATGAGTATCGGAAACAAAGGAGCCGATTTTTCAAGAGCATCTAAAGAAAAAGCAGAGGAATACAAGAAAGCTCTTGACACCTATTACGATCCTGACTTTTTTGTAGGTGAATGGAGAAGTGAAATAGAACAGGAGAAGCCATTAAAACTTATAAAAGAGGGCAATTCGTATTGTTATATCAGTGATTTCCTTGGAAAAAAGAAGCTTACTTACGATAGCAAAAAGCATCTCCTGATCGGAAATATAGGAATTACAACAATAACTATCTGGAGAAGTGGTGATCAAGAAATTACTGCTTACGGTAAAAAATACAGGAAAATAAAGTAAAAGCATTTTGCAAAGAGCTCCATTTTTTACAGCTCTTTTTGGGGGGCTAAATAAGAAATTTTACAGAAATATACTTTAAAAGGAGGACTATTTTACTTTTTCAAAGAATATATTACATTTGATCAATCAAACTTGATAAACCAAAAATCACTTTCTTGTATTCAGCACACTCATGGTAATAGGTTGGATAACTTTTCCATCTTTTTTAGTCTTGCAATTGCTAATCAGTATTATGATCTTAACACTCCTCGCTTCTTGGCTCCTACAGGTACCTTGGTAACGGCTGAGGGCAACAGACCATTGAGCTGGCCTTTATAGAACTAATAATAGGATTGCTTATGGTTTGTTTCACAAAGTATCCTGATGAAGATGAACTGATCCCCAAGTTGAGATTAGAATTTTGGCAATGAGCTGTACTAATAAATTATGTAGTGCTATCGGTATTGAACATGGCATACTATGGCCTTGACTTTTTAATGAGGGGTATCTAGAAGGTCATAAGTATCTTGATTGTTTTTTTGAGCTTCTATTTTGGAATGTTTCAATTGGAAAAGAACCTGAATCATGATGATAAATAATTCGCTATGAAAAACTCATTAAGAATAAAACGAGCAATAAAAAATATTCCCAGGCTGAACTTGCAGATCTAGTAAAAGTTTCCAGGCAGAAGATCAATACTGTCGGACCCTGAAAACATGTCTCTTCTTTAATATTAGCATTGAAAATTACAGTGGTATTTGAGGTTCTGGCGGAGAAAGTGTTTGAACTGGAAGATTCTTAATATTTAGCGTCCCGGTTCTTCCCGGCTTTTATGGCGTATCTGCATCTTTAAAGGAATGCCGAAAGGTTTTTATCATAGATTTTGTTTTTTGCTATATATTCAATAGCGAGATCTTAACTGTCCTTTTTATTTTAACGCTGATCTTCAATCTTGTATAAATTCAAAATTCGCAGATATTAGTTTTAGGAATTTTTCTGAATTCGTTCTGCTAAGTATAATACATGAAAAAAGGATATCAAAAATTATTTATATATAATCAGCTTTTTATTAATCGCTGGCTGATCTCCATAATTCGCTTTCTTCAAGCTAAAGATCAATTTCAATCGGCTAAGGGAAGGTCTTTTTTATAAAAGAGATTAGAAGTATTTGAATAGTTTTATTTTTTATGCCATAGTATGTAGGCGCAGGAGCAAACAACGGCCTATAGTTTTAATCAAAAGATAATATTAAGATAATCATCATTGAAAGGAAATTGATTTTTTTTTATATACTTTCGTGCAATTGTTTTATTCTGAGCATACAAAAGAGCTAGGCTTTATTTCATGTTCAGAGAAGGGAACTGCATAATATTTTAAGCAGGCATGGTATGAACGATAAATCAAAAGAAGATGAACCGTTACCTATCTCGACTTCGTGAGGGGGATGAACAGGCATTGTCTGAGCTGATGGACGAATATTTTATATCACTATGTGATTTCTGCAACTGGTTTATCGATGATATGGCTGTTTCGGAGGAGCTTGTAGCGGATGTATTTTATACAATTTGGAACAAACGTCTAACATTGGAAATACATACAAGTTTGAAATCATACCTTTATACATCTGTCAAAAACAAGGCCTTAAAGAAAAAGAAAAACCTTTCAGTTTCTAGGTCGGTGCAGCTGGATGGCATTACTTATGAGGCGGTGGAGCCTAACAATGCCCTAACAAAAATCATATTAAAGGAGCTTAATAGCGATATTGTAAACCTGGTCCAGACACTTCCGGAGAAACGACGAATTATTTTTGAACTTAATCGATTCGAATCTCTTACCTATAAAGAGATTGCAGCATTATTGCAGATATCGGAGAAAACAGTGCACAACCAAATGAGCCTTGCTATAAAATTCTTGAGGTCACAGGTAAACTTACTCCTGAATGATATATACTAAAAATCCTATACTTTTTAAATTGTTGTTTTTTTAATGATTTGTTAACCTTTCCAGACGGGAAGAAATTGTCAAAAAGGGATCCTATTCGTAAAAACGAGTAGAATGGATGACAGCGAAATTTGGGAACTTATTGCCAAGCAGCTTTCACAGGATTGTAGTGCTGAGGAAGAGGCAGAGCTGGTATTATGGCTAAGTAGCTCTGAAGAAAATCAGCGGCAATATGATGACGTAATGCTTCGATGGGTCGAAAGTAAGCGCGAAGTAGACCCCGAACGTTTAGCACGTGGTAAGGCACTTGTTTTTCAACGGATCGAGCAAGATAACAATCAAAGAAACATCGGTCAGGTTCTGCCCAGCGGCCGGTGGAAAACGTTGTTTGTCTTTAGCGGAGTTGCTGCGGCCTTATTACTTATTGTACTAAGCTGGTTTTTCTCAACAGAGAATAAGATCCAAGGGCAATCAGCTGACCTAAAAAGGGTGGAAAATAGCGGTGAACCCATACAGATCATACTCCCGGACGGCAGCAAAATCTGGCTCAATAGAGGAGCTGAGGTTCGGTACTCGGAGGCATTTTCAGGGAAAACACGTGAAATATTTTTAGATGGGGAGGCTTTTTTTCAGGTAAAAAGAGATGAGTCCAAACCATTTATCGTCCATGCCGGATCCTTGACGACACGTGTACTGGGAACCTCTTTTAATGTTAAAGCATACTCTGAGCGATCGGGAGCAGAAGTAACGGTGTCCTCCGGTAAGGTATTGGTTTCCGATTCCACCGGTGTCATTGGAAATTTGGTGAAGGATGAGCAATTGTCCTATGAAAAGGCTACAAAAAAGTTTACCCGTCAATCTGTTAACTCGGTTAATACAGCCCTGTGGAAAGAGGGAGAACTCATTTTTGATGCTGAAAACTTTGGTGAGGTAGCGCAAATTCTTGAGCGGAGATACCATGTGCATATACAATTCGACGATAATACGATCAAAAACTATCCGATTTCTGCGCGATTCAGCAAGGAGGAATCCTTGCAACAAATATTCTATATGCTGGGGCTTGTAACCAATACAGAGTCCATATTCGATGGGAGGATCAGCATACGGATACGCAGAAAGAACACTAAAAATAATGTGCCTATGTAAAAATGCCTATGTAAAACAAGTGAAATCACTGTAAAAAGAGAGCCAGATTGAAAATCTGGCCCCTGATGTCTTTCGTTACTGTCAATAACGAAATAAATAATCTATATGATTTATCAAATCACTTCAAATTTAATGAAAAAAAATTATTATTTAAGCCTTACGCACTTCTGTAAGGTTCATTCATGGCGTCCAACGCGAACTTTTCCGCTACTGGCACTGGCATTAGCACTGAATATCCAGAATGGCCAAGCCAATACTGAATATAGTTTCCAGAATGACGGAAGAAAAATAACGCTTAGTCTGCAAGTTGGATCTTTAACACAAGCGCTTAAGCAATTGGAAAAAGCTTCAGGTCAGAAGTTTGTCTATAACCATGCTCAAACAGAGCCTTTCAAAATTAAGAAACAGGAAATTTTAGATATGGATCTTAATGCAGTATTGGGCAAACTGATTGAGGGAACAAATTTGACCTTCAAATATGTTGGAGAAAATATTGTGATTTTACCAAAAGAAACCAGACAGGACAGGGTGATTTCTGGGAAAGTTCTGGATGCCCAAGAACGGCCTGTTTCTGGTGCGAGCATTGTTGTAGATGGATCTGGAGCGGGAACTGTATCCGATTTGCAAGGGAGATTTAGTATTCCGGTTCCTCAGGGGAAAAACACGTTGAAAGTGCGATTTATGGGGTATATAACCAAAACGGAACAAATTTCCGCTTCTCAAAACAGTCTGACCGTTTACCTGCAGAAAGAAGCTATTGATCTCGAAACGGTCGTAGTAGTGGGCTATGGTACCCAAAAGCGTGTTAATTTAACAGGAGCTGTTTCTGTTGTGACAGGTAAGGATCTTGCAGATCGTGTGGCTCCCAATGTTGGAAGTATGTTACAGGGTGCTGTAGCTGGCCTTAACGTGACCACAACTGCGGGTAAACCTAGTTCTACACCGGAACTCAATATACGAGGAATTACATCGATCAACAAAACGGAGCCATTGGTATTGATTGACGGAGCCGTCGGTGATCTGAACCGTATCAACCCTGGGGATGTTGAATCGATCTCCGTTATTAAAGATGCTTCGGCGGCAGCCATTTATGGTGCGCGTGCCGCATTCGGGGTGATTTTGGTGACGACTAAGAGCGGTAGCAGTAAGGAAGGTAAGGCCGTTGTACGCTACAGTTCACGGATGGGTTGGGAAGCACCCACTACTTCGACTGATTATGAATATAGGGGATACTGGTCGGTATTTCTTGTTAACAAGTTTTGGCAAGCCGATTCTGGAAACAAATACATCCAGTACACTGACGATGATATGGCAGAGTTGTGGGCACGGGTGAACGACAAAACAGAAAACCCAGAAAGGCCGTGGGTGGTTGAGCAGGTACGCGATGGCAAAAATCGATGGCTCTATTATGCCAATCAGGACTGGTGGAACGGGCTATTTAATCAGAAGCGTCCCAACCAGCAGCATAGTATCTCGGTCAGCGGAGGTTCGGGTGACATAAAATACCTAGTTTCGGGATCCTATCTTCGGGAGCAAGGTATCCAGAAACATCATCCCGATGTGTTTAATCGCTATAATATGCGCTCTAAAACAGATTTCAAAATCAACAAATGGGCAACCTTGTCGAGCAATATTTCACTGTACAACTCCAGGTATAATAACCAGAACGGTATAGATGGAGTTATTAGTAATGCTGCCAACCACGCTTTGGCAAATTTCCCTTTTTTCAATCCTGATGGATCGGGTATCTACGATACAGACGGTTTAATAGGTACTTACAAGGTGGGAAACGGGCGACAGATTATGCTAATCAATGGTGAACATCCCACGATTAATACCGATAACGATTTATCTGCCACCACACGTTTGGTCATCACTCCACTAAAGAGCCTATCTATTACGGGTGACTTCACCTATCGTTTTTTTCAGGGCCGTAGCACAGCACGGGGTAACAATCTGGAATATCGTGTATTTCCCGATGGTCCCATGGAAAGTTACACCACGGGAGCAGGTCAAAATCAGTTAACCGAAAATTTCAGTACCAACAATTATAAGTCGTTTAACGTTTTTGCTAACTACAGTGAGGTATTCAGCGATGTGCATCACGTGTCTTTAGTTGGGGGGGGGAACTACGAAACCCGTCACACCAAAAACGTTCGCGCGAGCGGCCAAAACCTTGTGACAACCGGAATAGACGATCTTGCTCTTGTAGGTACCGATGACAATGGTGCTGTGATCACAAGCGTAGGAGGCGGACAGAGTGAGTATGCGCTGATGGGTATCTTTGGTCGTGCCAATTACGACTATAAAGGCCGCTATTTAGCTGAAGTAAGTGGTCGTTACGACGGTACTTCTCGCTTTGCTCCCCAAAGCCGCTGGGGATTTTTTCCTTCGGCTTCCGTTGGATGGAGAATTTCGGAGGAGCCATTCTTCAAGCAAGCAATTTCAGGTAACTTGATAGACAACCTTAAGTTGAGAGGTTCTTTCGGAAGTTTGGGCAACCAGAACGTATCAAGTTATTATGCCTATGTTCGAACGATATCGATCAGTAGTCTGAATAACCTCTTTGGGGGAACCACACTATCCAGGCAATCCTCATTGGGTGCACCTCTGGCCGATGATCTTTCCTGGGAGACAGCTCAGCAATGGGACCTTGGGCTGGACCTGAATATGTTGAAAAGCAGGTTAAGCATAACCAGTGACGTTTACATACGAGACACAAAAGATATGCTTACTGCCGGTGTTGCGCTGCCGGCAGTCTATGGAGCCTCCCCTCCCCAGATGAACGCAGCCGACCTACGTACCAAGGGGTATGAACTGACTTTTAACTGGAGGGATCAGTTCAATCTAGGTGGTAAACCGTTTGAATATAATTTGGGTTTTAACATAAGTGATTATAAAACCATCGTTACCAAGTATGATAATCCCGAAAGGTCATTTGCAAAGGAACATTATGTAGGTGAAGAATGGGGGGAAGTATGGGGCTATAAGACTGATGGTTTCTTTAAAACGGACGAGGAAGCAAGACAATACGCTCAGGAGGTAAATCTGAGTCTTCAATCTTCACGTCTTACAGGAGGCTGGATGGCGGGAGATCTTAAGTTTTTAGATCTAGACGGCAATCATATCTGGGGAGTAGGAGCCAATACAGTAGATGATCCCGGTGACCTTGTGAAATTGGGTAATTCCCTTCCATCACTTTCCTTTGGTATTAATATGGGCATGCGCTGGCGCGGCTTCGATGTATCAACGATGTTCCAGGGTACCGGTTCTCATCAGGTTTATCTCAATGGCAATGCGAGAGATTTTTGGGGCCATTACTCCGCTTCCTATGGATCGTTTATGCCTTATAACTTTATTGATAAAGTTTGGTCCGAGGATAATCCCAATTCTTACTTTCCAAGAGCGCGGGCCTACTCAGCAACAGGTGGTTATCTATCCAAGACTAATGACCACTATCTACAGGACATCCGGTACTTACGTTTGAAGAATCTGACTGTAGGATATACGGTACCAGGCTCACTTTTCAAAAAGTTAGGTCTTGACCAGTTCAGGTTCTACTTCTCCGGTGAAAATCTGGCATACTGGTCGCCTTTGAAAAAGAATACCGTGTATCTAGATCCTGAAGCTGCGTATACTCTGCGCAACAAGCAGATGGCCGATCAAGGTGGCAATGCACAGGGTATTTACCCTTGGGCCAAAACTTTTATGTTCGGTCTGGATATCACTTTTTAATATTAAAATACGATAAAAATGAAAAAAATATTTAGGATACTTATTCTTTCTATGTCGCTGGCCATCATCACGGGTTGTGAGGGTTATCTTGACAAGGAGCCCCTGAGCGAGATTCCGGAGAGTGAGTACTTTAGAAACGCACAGGACCTAGAGTTCTTTACCAACCCACTGTACAATATGCTGAACATGAATGATCGACTTCAGAGCGATCATCTTGTTCAAATGACGCTCTCCGATATGATCATTGGCGGGGATCGCCGTACTGTTCCCAACTCAGGAGGGGGATGGGAATGGGCTGATTTGAGACGGATCAATACACTTCTCGCGCGTGTCAACCAGTGTAATGACCAGGCTGCGGTACTCAAATATTCCGCTGTTGCGCGCTTTTTTCGGGCGATGTTCTATTTCAATATGATCAAGCAGTTTGGTGATGTACCGTGGTACGACACCGAACTTGGACCATCGGACATAAGTCTTTATAAAAAACGGGATCCGCGTGAGTTGATAATGAGCAAGATAGTGGAGGATATCGACTATGCCATAGCCAATCTGCCAGTAGATGTGAGCACTTTCCGTGTTAATAAGTGGGCGGCTTTGGCGCTTAAAGCACGGTTCTGTCTCTATGAAGGTACCTACCTTAAATATCGGGGAAGCAATGAAGGTAACAAATATCTGGAATTATCGGCTGCTGCTTCCAGGACCCTGATTGATGGTAACAGATATAAACTCTATACGAACGGTGGAAAAGATAGGGCTTATTTTAGCCTTTTTAGTCAGGACAATGCAGACCAGGGCGAATTTATTCTGGCGATCGACTATAGTTCCAGCCCCCGTGTGAACCACAACGCTTCGTCTTTTACGATGTCTGCGGCGCAAGGTCGTCCTTCGTACACCAAGAAATTGGTGAATACTTATCTTATGACAGATGGAACACGCTTCACCGACCTGCCAGGTTGGCAAACCATGACTTTTATTGACGAGGTCAAAAACCGTGATCCTCGTCTTTCACAGAGCATACGTAATCCGGAATTCACATTGTCCGACAACAAGCCGTTTCCTAATAAATTCGCAATATCGGTCGATGGCTATCATCCGATCAAATTCTTGCAGGACCAAACCAAAGGGTATGATGTACGTGTAGGGTACTCGTCCAATGATCTTCCAGTTTTCCGTTATGCAGAGGTGCTGCTAAATTACGCCGAAGCAAAGGCTGAACTGGGGATTTTAACACAGGAGGACATAAACATTTCGATTAAACTGCTCCGTGATAGGGTAGGGATGCCCAATCTTAATATGGTTGCAGCTAATACTAATCCCGACCCGTACCTTTTGTCTCCCCAGACGGGTTACACCAACTTAACCTCTGTCAATAGAGGAGTGATTCTGGAAATACGACGCGAACGGGCTATAGAGCTTGTTGAAGAAGGTTTTAGAGTAGATGATCTGATGAGATGGAAATCGGGTTATTGTCTCGATCAGCCTTTGGTGGGAATCTACTTTCCCGGCGCAGGAGAGTATGACTTGTCAGGCGATGGAAAAGCCGACCTGATTCTCTATAACAAGGGCAACAAACCGCCTAGTCAGGTGGGAGTGGAAATGTATGAGATCGGGACTCCTGTCAATAGTGGAGGGATTATATTAACCGAAGGCAACAAAGGAAATGTATTCTTCCATAGTAATATCAAATTAGCTGGATTCAATGAGCAGAGAGATTATCTTTATCCAATACCGATTAACGAACGCTCGCTTAATCATAATCTCAGCCAAAATCCAGGCTGGAATGATGGACTTAGTTTTTAAATAACAGTTGCTAAAGGGTGCCTGTTCTAGAAAAGGGTAGGCAGGCATTCTTAAATCTAAATCGAATAATCCACAATTTTAATTTTATCTTTTGCATGAAAAAGTCAATATATACTGTTTTATTTTGCTTGCTTATTAGCGCCTGTGCTCAAAAAGTAAGGCTTCCCGCGCAATCGAATCAACAGATAAATACGAGCGCTATTGTAAATCCAGTTGATTATTTTTATCCTCCGGACACTTCATTTAAAGTGCTTTCCTGGAATGTAGAACATTTTGTTGACCTCCAAGATGATCCTTATATCAAAAACAGCCGGGAAGATAATCCGCCGGCAAATACAAATCTGCGTATATCTCTTTTATTGAAAGCCCTGCGACTTGCCAATGCGGATGTTGTCGTGTTGCAGGAATTCGAGAGTGCTAAGTTTCTCAGACAGCTGGCTCAGGATTCGCTTTCCGACATGGAGTATCGGTATTTTGGGGATACACCGAGCCATAACTATTACATGAATGTGGTGGTGATGAGCAGGTTTCCTATGGGCCTTATGACGGGCTATGGACTGGTGACAACTCAGTTGCCGGGTTTCCTTAATAAGGATGGTAAACCCGAAACCCAGAACAATATCAATAACCGTATGTGGTCCGTTGATGTTTTTCCTTCTCCAGGATATTCGTTTTTGCTCACTGGGGTACACCTGAAAGCAGGCCGTACCGAAAGGGATGTCGCCATAAGAAAGGGTCAGATCAACTTGTTAACTGAAACATTTAATCGATATTTAGCTGAAAATAATCAAAAAAATATGTTATTGGCAGGAGATCATAATGCAACGCCAGAAAGTGAAGAAATAGGGATGCTGACCAGGAACAGTGTGCTAAAAAAACGATTTGTCGATACAATTGACCCGAACGTTTTCTCTCATCCTTCAAACGCACCAGGAAGACGGCTGGATTATATTCTCGTGAACGAAAACATGAATAGAGAAATATTGGATGATGGTGCAAAGGTTGTTAAATTCTTTTCTCCGGACACTATGAGGGTTATTAGTGACCATCTGCCTGTAATGGCAAGATTTTTAAAAAAAGATAAATAATAAGAATTTATAAAATAAGCTTGCTTAATCTGAAATTATAAGCGTATTAAGATTTACACAATGGACTCAAGAAGAGATTTTATAAAAAAAGCAGCTTTGCTCGCAGGGACTGGAGCGTTATCAAATGTATTGCCTCAGGTTATCCAGAGGGCTCTTGCGATTGACCCTGCACCGGGCAGCACGTTCTATGATGCAGAGCACATCGTGTTTCTTATGCAAGAGAACCGTTCGTTTGATCATCAGTTGGGTATGTTACAGGGGGTCAGGGGTTTCAACGACCCGCGTGCGATCCAGCTGGCAAATAAAAACAAAGTATGGTTCCAGACGAATAAGGCTGGCGAGACATATGGCCCTTTTCGCCTTCCTGTAAAAGATTCTAAAGTTGCCTGGATGGGCTCTACACCTCATGGTTGGACTGATCAAACTGATGCCATGAACAATGGTAGATATGATCGATGGATCGATGTAAAGGCATCACGGAATAAAAATTATGCGCATATTCCGCTCACAATGGGTTACTGTGATCGTTCGGATTATCCGTTCTACTATTCTTTAGCTGATGCATTTACGGTTTGTGACCACAATTTCTGTTCAAGCATTACAGGTACGCACCCAAACCGCCATTATTGGATGACGGGGACAATTCGTGAAAAAAATGAACCGGCGGGTGTTGCACATTTATGGAATATCAGTAATTATGAATATCCTGAACTTACTTGGAAGACCTATCCTGAACGTCTGGAAGAGCATAATATCGATTGGAAGGTTTATCAGAATGAACTGACCATGGGTTATGGACTTAAGGGGGAAGAAAGCGCATGGCTTAGTAACTTCGGGACCAATGTACTAGAATATTTCACAGCTTACAATGTACGCTTTCATGAAGGAGGAATAGCCAATCTTGAAAGTAAGAGGAAGTCGATTTTTCAAACCATTGCCGAACTTGAAAAGGAAGCCGGTGCTGATCCTCGCTCTGCAACCCGGCTCGCCGCAGCAAAAAAGCTATTGAAAAATATTGAAATAGCCCAGACAAAGTTTAATAAAGAGAGCTATTTTAAGCTTTCAGATCGAGATAAAAGATTGAATGAAAGGGCATTTTCGACCAATATTCAGGATCCTAATTTTCATGAACTGACAGAAATTGAATATTCCGACAATGGATATAAAAGAACATTGAGTGTTCCCAAAGGTGACGTTTTTCATCAGTTCAGGAAAGATGTTAAAAACGGGACATTGCCAACTGTTTCCTGGTTGATGCCTCCAGCTCATTTTTCAGACCATCCTGGACAACCTTGGTTCGGGCCGTGGTACGTCAGTGAGGCAATGGAGATTCTTTTGGAGAACCCCGAAGTTTGGAAGAAGACCATCTTCATTCTAACTTATGACGAAAACGATGGGTATTTCGACCACGTACCACCTTTTACGGTTCCAAATCCCTATAAGGAAAACACGGGCAAAGTTTCTTCGGGTATTGATCCAAAAATGGATTTCGCATTGGCAGATCAGCAAACCAATCCCTCAGCAAGCCCGTCGAGTATTAGAGAAAGTTCTATCGGACTGGGGTATCGTGTGCCGATGATCATTGCGTCTCCTTGGTCGAGAGGGGGGTATGTGAATTCGGAAGTGTTCGATCATACTTCTTCTTTGCAGTTTCTTGAAAACTTTTTAGAAAGAAAATTCAATAAGAAGATCAAAGAAGAAAATATCACGCAATGGCGTCGTACCATTTGTGGGGATCTCAGCTCTGCTTTCCGACCGTACCATGGTGAAAAAATCGAAAAACCCGTTTTTCTTGAACAAAAAGAGTTCATAGAAGGCATTCACCAAGCGCAGTTCAGGAATGTGCCAGACTTCCAAAAGCTTAGTGAAGTAGAACTAGCTGAACTCAATAAAGGGACAGGAAAATCGTCTTTGTTTCCGCAACAAGAAAAAGGGGTTCGCCCAGCCTGTGCATTACCATACGAACCATATGTTAATGCAGAACTGAATAAAGCGGGTGATGCTATCCGGCTATCATTCAAGGCAGGAAACCAGACCTTCGGCGCTAAATCTAAGGGAATGCCTTTTCGCGTGTATGCGATGAGCCGATTCCGCAATGAAGAGCTACGCTCCTGGGATTATAGTGTGGCTGCAGGTGATGAGCTTATGGATGACTGGCGAATGGCTGATTTTGACAGCAAGTCATATCACCTACGTGTGTATGGTCCTAATGGCTTTTACAGGGAGTTCAAAGGCAATTTATTCAATCCAAAACTTAAGTTTACTTGCCACTATGAACTGAACGGTTTAAAACCTACAGGTAACGTAGTGGTCTCGATCGAAAATATGGATTCAAAAGTGCATCATATCAGTATAGTAGACAATAACTACAAAGGTAAGGGCAAAGACAGAAAGATAGCTATGGGCGAAAAAACGTCAATTGTCATGGAGCTTGGTAAGTCCTTCCATTGGTACGATTTCAGTATCCATGCAAAAGATTTCCCAGAATATGAAGAACGGTTTGCAGGACACGTAGAAACACATATGCCAACAAAAACCGACCCGCTAATGGGTGGAATTCTCTAATTGAACACTGATAAAAAGGTGTCCGGGATGTCTATCTTTGGACACCCTTTTTATTGGGGAGAATAATTTTTCTCTGGAGGTCCTTTTGTTTTCTATAATAAGTCGATGTTCCCTTGATGAATAATAATAGTAAACCTTTTTCGGGGAAAAAGCGATCAGCTGCCTATGACATCAAAGCTGAATTCGAAGACAAAAACAACCGCAGTCACTAAAGAACGGTGTTCAAAGCAGTTTTCAAATGTAGATGATCTGTAAATCATGGACCAATAAACTCTCCCTTATACTCAATTCTATCAGTAAAATTTAGATTTATGGGATGATTAATATTGTGGTTAGAATTAGCAGCCCAATTACATGATTTTGAGGGAAGATTATACTTTTTCTATCTGATCCCTAGGTTTATTTTGATTTCGTCGCAGAAATAATACAATCACACCCAGCAAAGTCTGAATTTATGGGACGATTTAAAGATTTCAAAATATTATCTTTATCGTATAAATATAGTGTACAATGAAACATACGATAAGACTTTTTTGTTTATTTCTGATGCTATTTCAGCAGGTAGCCTATGGTGAAAGTTTACTTAAGGTGGTAGTGGCAGGTCTGAACCACGATCATGTCTATCTTTTGCTCAATCTATATAAGGAAAAAAAGGTTGATATTATTGGAATAGCAGAAGAGAACAGTACATTAGCCGATAAAATACAGGCGCAGTACAATCTTCCGAAGTCTATTTTTTATTCGGATCTAGGTTCATTGTTAAAAAAGGTGAAACCCGACGTGGTTCTCGCTTATAATCCGACCAATGAGCATCTCCATATAGCAGAAATCTGTCTTCCGTTAAGAATACCTGTCATGGTGGAAAAGCCGCTCGCCACAACAGTAGCGGATGCCAAGCGCATTGCAGCCCTTTCCAAGAAAAATAAAACGGCCTTTTTGGTGAATTATGAGACAACATGGTACAAGAGTAATCAACAAATCAAGCAATTGGTCGATAAAAATGAGGTGGGCAGAATCACACGGATGGTTGTGAAGGATGGCCACGAAGGTCCAAAAGAGATTGGATGCAGCAATTATTTCCTAGCTTGGTTGACTGATCCGCAACAAAATGGTGGTGGTGCATTAATGGATTTCGGTTGTTATGGTGCCAACCTGATGACTTGGATCAAAAATGGGGAAAGGCCTATTTCTGTTACAGCAATTACTCAACATCTTAAACCAGAAATCTACCCAAAGGTAGAGGATGATGCAACCATTATTTTAAACTACAAAGATGGCAGTACCGGTATTATTCAGGCATCTTGGGCATGGCCCTATAGCGTAAAAGACCTGCAGGTATTTGGGACAAAGGCTCAGCTTTATGCACAAAATGATAAAAGGCTACTAAAATATATCCAGCACAATGATCAGCCAATTGTTATTCCTACTGATCTGCCTTATTTCGAGCACCACATCCAATACCTCGCACATATATTGAAAGAACAACAACCTCCTGAGAATGATCTGGGTTCCATAAATAATAATGTAACTGTGGTCGAGATTCTGGAAGCGGCTAAAAGATCAGCAAAGGAAGGAAAGGCAATCTTATTGAACTAATGCCAAATTAGCAATTAGAATAAAAATTTCATTTGGCTGGACAGCATACATGGATTTTGTATGCCGTCCTTTTTTAAACAGTTACCTAGACTATTTAAGAAATTGGAGCAAAAGTACAAAGGAAACTGGCAGTGCGGTAGAGGAATTATATCTCCATTTATGGTAATCTTCCAACTGTATTTTATCACGAGATATTTGTTCCCATATCTCCACAAATTTTGGTGTGAGCTTATGTTGTCTATAAAAGTTCAGAACCCGATTGATGGCCATTCCGTGTAGATAAGGGTATATAGCGCCACGGACTTGATAGTTTTCTCTTTTTTCCCATAGGCTCAAGAAAATATCCTGAATTAGATCCTCAACAGTATTTTCATCAAAAATACGACAACTGACTTCTTTCAATAACTTGTTTGCATATCTATAATAGAGTTCTTCAAAGGCTGACACATTTCCTTTTTTGATCTCATCCCAGATTTCTTTGTCCCCTATAGTTTTCAAATGGTATTGGCTTTTAGGTAGAATTTCAGTTTGTGTTGGAACAAATTTATTATGTTAAATTTTTAGTTTTTATTAATTTTTGGTGAAGAAACTATTAATTTATCTGCTGCTGCCTCAAATAATAAAGGCTCTTGATATAAATTGAATTTATTATGATAGCCTAGTTTATTTAGTCTTGTGCAATGAAACAAATGTTTAACATAGAATTAATCCTTCTTTCACAGGTGATATTCAGCGTATCTTTTCATGTTCTATGGATAGATATACTTAGATGGTGGTTCAATATGTTTCAACACGATTTGACTCGTTGTAAACTGTGTGAAAGTTTTGTAATATCCATGTCAAAATACTGTTGTACAATAATATAAGTGTTTATTGAAAAAGGAAGAGCTTTGGATAATATCTCAATTTAATGCCAGTCATATCCGGTTTGGCTTTTTCCTTTTCACATAGAAGAGATAAAAAGGGAAAAATGATCAAAACAATTAATTTACTTCTAATCAAAAGTAGTTGAGATTGTCAATTTTTTTTTATAAGGATGACATAAAACAATAGCTATTCAATGCGCTGTTGCTGATCGGCGAGGAATATAGAAAATCGATCATTGTAAAAACAGAGAATTACCTAGATGCTTTTTTTGTTTCATAGACCCTGTTTTCGCTTCATACGCTAAGAATAGGTGAATATGCTTATGCGCGATATCTCAGGTGCCTTTTACCAGATGGCCGAAATAGTTTGAAGCAAAGGCTATCATATCGGCAAAATAATTAACACAGGGAGAATCAATCATGTTATTGTAACAGGATATGATTTTTTTCTGTGCATACCATGAATTGTTCATCGGTCTACGCCGCAAAATATCCATATGTAAAAAAGGGTTTGATTTCTATAGGCTACGCAGCTAAACGTTAATACACATAAAAGATAGCAAATCGGCTGGCGGTTATAGAGTTAAAAGCTAAGGCCATCCAAAAGTAAAGGTTACTGATAGATGGCCCTGTTTTTCATTCCGAGGATAGTCGGCAACTAATTTAAAGGAATGATTGATTGTTATCTATCACGTATCCTTGTGCCAGAGACTTAGAAAGACAACAAAGCCGTGACCGGCAAATGATCCGAGGGGTGATGATTTCCATTATAAACATCTGTCAGGATTTTACAGTCTTTTACCTCAAAATGTTTTGTATGGAATATATAGTCAATTCGTTGATGAGGAACGGTCACAAAATCACCACCAGCTGCAGCCGTTCCCTTTACGTCTTGGCTCGCCATGTCAACCGGATCATAGCTGTCAAACAGCGATTCTTTCATGGCTTTAATCTGTGGTGAATTTACCACAGAATTAAAATCACCCATACATAATACCGGAAGATTTCCAGCGATTTCCCGAATCTTTTTTATTAATAAGGGGCCTGACTCTGCTTTTGCAGTTTTCAACCTCCAATAGAAATGGACATTAAACACATAGAATATCTTCCCCGTTTTTTTGACCTTGAATTTTGTCCACTGGCAAATACGTTGATCGTCGGCATCCCATCCAATACTCGGGATATCAGGGGTCTGGCTTAACCAAAAAACACCGTCATCAAGCACATCAAACAGATCCGTTTTATAATATGTCGCGCATTGTCCGATTGTAGCCCTACCGTCCTGTACTCATATACAATGTGGCTTGCATTCCGGCAGATTGAACAGTTAATATAAATCTAATAAACTGTAGTATGGTTCTTTGATTAGTTTTGTGGGATGAAATAGATATCAGACCAATAATTATTCTTCCTTCTTCAGAAAGATAACCATAGTGTTATTTATTGTCTGATGGATAGATATTCAGATATATTGATTCGATACGTTTCAAAGAGATTAAACTTTTACAGTTATTGCGGGATTTGTACAAAGATATTTTTTAAGATAGTTCTGGGAAAGATTATCTGTATTATTTAATATTAAAATAAATTTATGTTTATATTTATTTTAATAAGCACTTGCAGCTAAAACGTATATCAAACCAGTGAGTTATTCGGTGAGTAGGAATAGGGCAGGTTTGTAAATTACTGATAAATAGATTGATGCCAGTAGGGTTCGATTCCCCTACGGGCTACAAACAAAAAAACCTGCAAATATTTTGCAGGTTTTTTTGTTTGTATTCGAGAGAACAATATATGATACCGTTTGATTCATAAGATCCTAATCGGATATTTCACCTCACAATCGACAATTCTTGAAGACCGGATAATTCCAAAATTAGCCAAAGAGAAGAGTTTTTCACATAACAATACTTTTTTCGAGATAATAGCCAGAGAAAGGTGTATGCGAAAATATGCGTATCCTCTTTATTTTGTGTGATACAAATAAGCATATTATTGAGAAAATTCTATAGTATCAGCATCTTTACAATCCCTAAATTTGAGTAATCAATTATAGAAAGAAAACCTTAGAGAAGCATTTAGAAAATCAAATCAGAAATCATTCGTCCATTTTCTTCGTGAAGAAAAATAATGTAGAACGTTGGAACGTGAACGGATAAGGTCAATAATCTATTGTGTGTATAAAATAGAAAATTAGTAGAAAAGTAATTTTAAAAACCGGAAGACTTTGAAGCGATTGTCCTAGAGTCTTTTTTTTAGCTTAAGAAAGCTAATACCATTTAGCTTTATATAAAAGTAACCAATTATGTGGAAATTAAAACTAATCGTTCGCTCGATGATGAGGCGGGCCTCAATCCGTTCGTCCTAAAAATACCCCCTGAAATAGCTTTTATGCTGACGAAATTTTAATGGATGTATCAGAAGATCAATGACTCTGGGATTCATTGGCGGTTATATGTAATGTTTATAGAATAAATTCTAACCAATAATAATATCTTATGAAAACTAAACAAGCAGCAAGCGGCTGCTGGCTATTGTATCGATTAATCTGGGCTATTGTCTGGCTAAGCTTAAGCGTTGTAGGTTGTAAAGAGGATAAGCCTGCCGCTGTAAATGAAGGAATTCCTTTTGATCCTTCTCAGCCTGTAGTTGTGTCTGATTTTGCACCGACATCCGGAGGTGTTGGCCAGCGCCTTGTTATCTATGGCAAAAACTTTGGGAACGATCCAAAGAATGTTTCGGTCCTTATTGGCGGAAAGAAAGCAGTCGTTGTCAATGTATTGGGTGAGTCTCTGTACTGCCTTGTGCCTAAACAGGCTTTTAGAGGGGATATTGAGGTTCGCGTGGGTAATCAGGACAAACAGATTGTTGGTAAAGCAGAAAGGCTGTTCGATTATCAACGTAAGATGGTTGTCTCAACGCTTGCAGGCTATAGAAATGCGCGTGGTGATGAACCCTGGCGGGATGGAAAATTTAAGCATGCTGATGAAAATAAAATGGCCAGCGGTTTTTGGGAACCTTCTTTTATGAAGTTTGATCCTGCCAACCCCAAACATCTCTGGATGACCTTTGATAACAATAATGGCTTATACCTCGTCAATTTCGAGGATAGTACCATCACCAAAAAACGTTCGGATTTTGACCGCCCCCGTAGTGTTGATTTTACGCTCGATAAAAAGTATATGATTATTGCAGAGGATCGTGGCGGAGAAAATGATCGGGCGACTTATCGCTTATCTCGTGACAGAAACTGGCAGGATAGAGAAGTTCTAACGACTTATAAACAGTGTAATGGTGCCTCAATCCATCCTGTGAATGGAGAAATGTATTTCAATAGTTATGAAAAGGGACAATTTTTTCGATTCGACCTCAATAAATATTTTAGCGAAGGGCTGGGTGTTAAAGATTATGAGACATTATTTGTGGTGCATGATCCACAGTGGGAGTACAAGATTTTCATCCATCCGACGGGCAACTATGCCTATATCGTTGTCATTAATCAAGGCTATATTCTCCGGGTAAACTACAACTGGGAAAAGAAACGATTTACACAGCCCTACCTCGTGTGTGGTCAAATTAGAGCTTTTGGTTATCAAGATGGCGTCGGCTCTTCAGCGCGCTTAAATAATCCCTATCAAGGTGTATTTGTAAAAAATCAAGCCTATGTTGATGCGGGTAAGAATGATGCGTATGATTTCTATTTCACGGATCAGATGAACCATGCGATACGGATTTTAACCCCTGAAGCAAGCGTTACAACCTTTGCAGGTAGGGGAAGTTCTAGCCTCAATAGTAATCCTTACGGTTATGTAAACGGGGACCTGCGACTAGAAGCGCGTTTTGATCGCCCTTCAGGTATTGCTTATAATGAAGCGGAAGGAGCGTTTTATATTGGAGATCAAGCCAATCGTCGTATTCGTAAGATTGCGCTAGAAGAGATGGACCAAGCTAGCCAAAACCAATAAACTAAAAAGAATTATGAAAAGATTATTACTGCTATGTACGCTACTGCTCACGGTAATTGGCTTAACCATGGCCCAAGAAAGCGTGGAGGTTATTGGGCTAGTCTCCGACGCTCAAAAGACACCTATGATCGGTGTGAGCGTGTCGGTAAAAGATGCTCCGGGATGGGGTGTGGTAACCGATAATAATGGACGATATAAAATTAAAGTCGATCGCTATAAAACACTTATTTTTTCCTCTGTTGGCTATCAAAAAAAGGAGGTTTTGGTAAAAGATAACTTGACTATCAACGTAACCTTGCTGGAGGCGGAAACGAGTGTGTTAGATGAGGTTGTTGTAACGGGTACTGGTACACAAAAAAGGTTGACATTAACAGGGGCTGTCAGTACAGTGGATGTCGAGACCATGAAATCAAATCCTACATCCAGCATTACAAATGCGCTCGCCGGAAATGTACCCGGCGTGATGGCGATGATGCAATCTGGCCAACCCGGTAAAAACATTTCTGAATTTTGGATACGTGGGATCTCAACTTTTGGCGGTGGGACCGCTGCCTTGGTCCTCGTTGACAATATTGAACGGGATATCAATGATATCAACATCGAAGATATTGCTACCATTACAGTGCTCAAAGATGCCGCTGTAACGGCGATTTATGGATCTAAGGGGGCTAATGGTGTTATTTTAATTACAACCAAACATGGTAAAGAGGGAAAAATCAGCATTAACGTAAAAGATGAAAATATTTACAACACGCGGACCATTACGCCCGAGTTTGAGGACGGTGTAACTTATGCAAACCTATTGAATGAAGCGCGTATTACGCGAAACAATGCTCCGGTCTATCAACCGGAAGAACTCGAAATCTTGCGATTGGGCCTAGACCCCGATCTTTATCCGAATGTAAACTGGAAAGATATGTTGCTCAAAAAAGGAGCGATGACCTATCGTGCGAATTTAAATTTAAGTGGCGGCGGACCAACTGCCCGTTATTTTGTGTCAGGAAGTTACGTTGATGAGGGCGGGATGTACAAAACAGATGAAGCCCTGCGTAAAGACTATAATACAAATGCGAATTTTAGACGTTGGAACTATCGCTTAAATACCGATATCGATATAACAAAATCGACTTTGCTTAAGGTTGGTGTGGCTGGAGATCTCAGTAAAAGGAATAGCCCCGGATTAGGTGATGATTTCTTTTGGGGAGTATTATTTGGATATTCACCCATAAGAACCCCGATAATGTACTCTGATGGCCGAGTTCCGGCGATCGGTGGAGGCAATATGACAAATCCATGGGTCGTGGCAACACAAACAGGTTTCAATGAGAATTGGACCAATAAAGTGCAGACCAATATTACCCTCGAACAAAATTTTGATTTTATTACTAAAGGCCTTCGCTTCCGGGGAATTGTCGGCTACGACACTTTTAACGAAAATAATATACAGCGACGAAAATGGCCTGAGCAATGGCTTGCCGAACGTGCAAGAGATGAAAATGGTCAAATAGTTTATCGGCATATATCAGATCCGAGAGAAATGTATCAATACAGTTTCTCCAAGGGAGATCGACGTGAATTCTATGATCTGATGTTTAATTATGATCGAAATATTAGTGATCATAATATCGGAGCGGTTGCTCGATTTACACGCGATGCTCTTGTAAAAACGGTAGATCTCGGCGATGATATAAAAAATGGTATAGCAAGACGTAATCAGGGGATGGCCGGTCGAGTCACCTACAATTGGAAATCACGTTATTTTGTTGATTTTAACTTCGGTTATAATGGATCAGAGAACTTTGCCATCGGTCAGCAGTATGGATTTTTTCCGGCATTTTCAGGGGCTTGGAATGTTTCAGAAGAAACATTTGTCAAAGAAAATATGCCTTGGATGAATATGTTCAAGATCCGCTATTCTTGGGGTAAAGTGGGGAACGATCAGCTAAAAATTGGAAACGATCAAGAGCGTTTCCCTTATTTATACACAATTTCTGGAATTTCTAGTGCTTACAAGTGGGGAGACTATGGCGTTGATCGGAATTATACGGGCTTAAGATATAGCCAAGTTGCTTCGCCATATGTGACCTGGGAGATGGCTGTTAAGAAAAATCTGGGATTTGATCTAGCTCTCTTTAAGGACAAGGTTATTGCCAACTTGGATTTCTTTGATGAAAAACGGACCGGAATTTATATGGAGCGTAGGTATTTGCCAAGCTTGGTGGGCTTGGAAAGTACACCAAGGGCAAATGTGGGGGCGGTTAAATCACGTGGTTTCGATGGACGGTTGGAGTATAAGGGAAAATTGGGCGAGGTGAATCTGACAGGGCGAAGTAATATTACCTACAGTAAAAATGAAATTACGACAATCGATGAAGAAAATAATGTGTATGGTTATCAAAATCGAAAAGGCTACCGTGTAGATCAAGCTGTTGGATTGATCGCTTTAGGGCTTTTTAAAGATTACGATGATATCCGCAATAGTCCAAAACAAACATTTGGGACCTACCAACCAGGTGATATCAAATACAAAGATGTAAATGGCGACGGCGTTATCGATGATGGCGATCGGGTCGCTGTCGGAGCAACCAGAAGACCCAATCTAATCTATGGTGTGGGCGCGTCGGCAAGCTGGAAAAATTTGGATATCAGTGTGCATTTTCAGGGAGCAGGTAAATCTACTTTCTTTACCTATGGAAAGACTGTATATGCCTTTAGCGAAGGCGAGTGGGGACAAGTAATGAAAGGAAGTATGGGCGATAATCGGTGGATTTCAGCCGATATTTCTGGAAATCCAGCGACGGAAGATCCGAATGCTTCGTACCCGCGCCTGAGTTATGGCCCTAATCCGAATAACTTCCGGGAGTCTACCTTTTGGCTGCGTAATGGTCAATATCTCCGACTTAAAACTGTAGATATTGGTTATAGCTTGCCCAAACATCTAGCCAATCGTATCCGGGCAAATAGCATTCGGTTTTTTGTCATTGGTAGCAACCTCCTGACTTGGTCAACATTTAAATTATGGGATCCCGAATTAGCAAGCCCAAGGGGAGAAGATTATCCATTGCCAAAGTCGTTCACTTTTGGTGTCAATGTTAACCTTTAAAATTTAGAGAAATGAAAAATAAGAAATTATATGTTGTATTCATGCTTCTACTTGGCACAGGCGTCATTTCTTCCTGTACAAAAGATTATTTAAAGTCTGATCAATATTTCAAAGACCGCCTCACAACCGAGAAAGTCTTTAAGAGCAAGCTCTATTCGGAAGAGTGGCTTGCCAATGTATTTTTAGAATTCAAGGGTGAAAATGCAGATGTAGCAAGTAAAGGGCTTACTCCGCATTGTTTTGCAGATGATATGTACTATGGTGATCGCGATAAAGATTATGATCCATCAAAAAATGAATTGTCTTACAACATGTTTAAGATGGGCCTTTATACGGAGAATGATAAACAGGGGACATGGGCGCAATGTTACCGTGGGATTCGGAATGCAACCACCTTTATTCAGCATATTTATATGAATACTGAAATGTCTACTGCTGAAATTGCGGATTACCGCGGGCAAGCGCGTTTTGCACGGGCCTATTTATACTGGCTTTTGCTTCGTAAATATGGACCGATTCCATTGTTGCCAGATGAGGGCTTAGACTATACGGATAGCTATGATAATTTGGCGGTTCCACGTAATACGTATGAAGAGTGCGCTAACTATATTAGTGATGAAATGTTGTTGGCGGCAAAAGAAATGGAAGCTTTAGGTATGAAAAGGAGCCAAGACGGTTCTGCCCGTCCGAGTGTAGGTGCAGCTTTGGCAACGCGAGCCAAAGCCTTACTGTATGCTGCAAGTCCGCTGGCCAATGGTAATAATGCAAGTATTGGGGCAAGGTTGGTTGACAATCAGGGAAAACGTCTCCTTTCCGCAGAATATAAAGAAGAGAAGTGGGCTAAGGCTGCGGCAGCAGCGCGAGATGTTATGGAACTAGGCGTGTATCAACTGTATTGGACCGGATTACAAACAACAGGAAATGATGCCACCGTAATACCGCCTAAAGACAATAATTTCTCGGAAAAGAGCTGGCCCGATGGCTGGGCAAATATCGACCCGGCTAAATCTTATGCCCAGGTATTTGACGGTACGTTGCCAGCCTCTGGAAACCCTGAGCTAATCTTCACACGTGGTACCAATCAGGAGAACGAAGGGATTGATGCTATGGTTGCCCATCAGCTTCCACGTTCGGCAACGGGATGGAACACACACGGGCTGACGCAAAAACTTGTAGACGCTTACTACATGGATAATGGTTTGGATGTACCGGGAATGGATAAAGAAATCGGTCGTGGAAATGGTTCAAATCGCTTGAGCGGCTATGTTTCACAAGAAGATTATGACAAGGGAAAATACAAGCCCCTGCGCCCGGGAGTCTCTTTGCAGTATGCGAATCGCGAACCTCGCTTTTATGCTTCTGTTGCTTTCAATGGTAGTTTCTGGACATTGTTAAACGAAACACAAGAACGCAATCGGAACCAACAGGTGTTCTATTACCGCGATAATGACAAGGGGAATGGGTTTAACTCGTCCAATGCCTATTGGCTCCGCACAGGTTTCGGTGTTAAAAAGTTTGTTCATCAAAATGATACTTATGAAGGGGGAAGTATGGCTCGTATCGTGCCAAAAGCGGAGCCAGCAATTCGATATGCGGATATTTTACTCATGTACGCTGAAGCATTAAATGAGCTGGGCGGATCCTATAGTATTCCATCTTGGCGAGGTGGTGTTTACACCATTAGCCGAGATATTGCAGAGATGAAAAAAGGAATACAGCCTGTACGGATTCGCGGTGGCGTACCAGATTACGGTGTAAGTGTATATAGCAATAAAGTCGAGCTGAGAAAAACATTAAAACGCGAACGTTTTATCGAGCTTATGGGAGAGGGGCAACGTTACTATGATTTACGCCGTTGGATGGATGCTCCCGTCGAAGAGGCTTTGCCTATTTATGGTTGTAATATCCTCATGAACCAAAAAGATCGGGATCTCTTTCATCAGCCGGTTGCGGTATGGGCTTTGAAAACAACTTTTGCAGATAAAATGTGGTTTTGGCCGATTAGTCATAGTGAACTAAAACGCAATAAGAACTTAACACAAAATCCAGGATGGACTTATAACGATTAATCAAATAGATATCTTATGAACAAGTTATATATACAATTCTTTCTATTGCTCATACTCTTCATTTTTGGAGCATGCAATGATGAATGGAAGGAAGAACAATATGAACATTATATTTCCTTTAAAGCTCCTTTAGATAACAACGGAGTTTCCAATATTTATGTTCGCTATAAAGATGCTGCGAAAAGTACCTTTTTACAGCCTTTGATTGTGAGTGGATCAACCAATAACGAATCAAATTTTGCGGTTCGGGTCGGAATTGATGCGGATACCTTAAATGTGGTGAATTTTGAACGGTTCCAAAATCGGAAAGACTTTTATTACCAACAAATAAGCAGCAATTATTTTTCGTTTCCCGCGACAGTCAATATCAATTCGGGCGAAAACACGGGCTTACTGGCAATAGATTTCTCTTTAAAGGGCATTGACATGACTGAAAAATGGGTGTTGCCGCTGACGATTATGGATGACCCCTCTGCAAACTATAAAGGACATCCTCGAAAGTATTACAAGAAAGCAATACTTCGGGTTAATCCATTCAACGATTATTCCGGCAATTATTCGGGAGCAGCTCTCTTAACTAGAATGGAGGGACAAGAAAATGAGACACCAGTCGTAAAAAGCGAAATCCGAAGTTATGTGGTCGATGAAAATACTGTTTTTTTCTATGCGGGGAATATTGACGAGGAAAGACAAGATCGACGGAATTATAAGATATACGCAACCTTTACGAAGACGGGGACAGTAACTTTCCGCTCGGACAACCCCAATATCAAGTTTGTTGTGAATAAAGATGCGAGTTATACAGTCTCGGAAGCAATGGATAAAGTTCGCCCGTATCTGAAGTGGCGTTGGCTGACGATTAATAATATTGATTATGAATTTACGGATTATACCATGATTCCGAATGTACCGATTCGCTATAAGGTTGCTGGCTCACTTACGTTGGAACGAAAATTAAACACACAGATTCCTGATGAGGACCAAGCGATAGAATGGTAATTTCTACAAACCATTTTTAGGACTATTGGTTATATCTATGATATAAAAATAGTTTTTATGATTGGAATAGTAGGCGGACTAGGCCCTTATGGAGGCTTAGATATTACGAAGAAAATTATAGATGAGACGGCGGCAAGGTCCGATCAGGAACACTTGCCGCTTTTGTTATTCTCATGTCCAAATTTGATCCCTGACCGAACGGCTTATTTATTTGATAAATCCAATGTTAATCCCGGTAAGGCTATTGCTGCAATTTTAAGACAACTTGAAACTGCTGGAGCGACGATAGCCGCGATTCCATCCAATACAGCACATGCAGAGCCTATTTTTTCCGTCGTTCAAGATGAAATGGCGCGTGTGGGAAGTGGGTTGAAACTCTTGCATATCGTTCATGAAACGGTTCGGTTTGTAGTGGAAAACTATCCCGACACAACAGTAGGCATTTTATCTACCGCTGGAGAGCAGATCTGCAGTTTATATCGGGAAGCTTTTATTCGAAAAGGTTTCGTTTTTGTTGAGCCAGAAGGAACACAACAAGAGAAGGTAAATAATGCAATCTATGATGAAGACTATGGAATAAAGGCCCAGCCGGTACCGATCGCGAATAAAGCGAGAGAAGATCTATTGTTGGTTATGGACGACCTGAAAAAGAAAGGCGCACAGGTCATTATTTTGGGTTGTGCAGAGTTGCCTTTTGCTATTCCCGAACGGGATCACAATGGGATGATTCTCATAGACCCGAATAGAATTCTCGCTCGTGCACTTGTTCATTCGTTTGCTCCGGATAAGCTAAAACCATTGTAGTGATCTCTTTTTACAAATTGTCATATTGTCAACGTAAATTACTGTTGGTGTGGGTTTTGCCTCTTTGTAAGTAGAAGCTTATGCAGTAAGGAGGACAAGATGCAACAGATGATATACCGTGAAAATGATCGGGGCCATGTTGATTTCGGCTGGCTGAAAAGTGCACATTCATTCAGTTTTGGACAGTATCTTGATCCCGAAAGAATGAATTTTGGTGCATTGCGGGTATTGAATGACGATCAGGTAGAGGGCGGACAAGGTTTTGATCGGCATGGTCACCACAATATGGAAATTGTTAGTATACCACTCGAAGGGACACTTATACACCAGGATAGTCTAGGCAATGGCCGTACGATTCAAACAGGAGAAGTGCAGATCATGTCTGCAGGTACAGGTGTGCAGCATGCCGAGTTTAATAGCAATCAGAAGGATCTTGTTAAATTTTTACAAATTTGGGTAATCCCCAACGAAATAGGGTTGGAGCCCAGATACGATCAGAAATCCTACCTTCAACTGGGTCGGAACAATAAATTTGCAACCATTGTTTCACCGGATAAAATGGATCACCATGCTGTACATATACATCAGGATGCCTATTTTAACTTGGGAGACCTAGAGGCGGGTAAAAAGATAGACTATACTGTTCATTCGGAGCAAAATGGACTTTATCTTTTTGTTTTGGAAGGAAAGATCGCTGTAGCAAATGAAATGCTTTCAAGAAGGGATGCCATTGGTTTATACGAAACAGAAAAAATAAGCATTGAGGCTTACTATGATGCATCATTGCTGCTAATTGAAGTGCCGATGTATTAGGTCGATGAAAATGAAGCTTACTATGATATATCGTTATTGCTGATTAAAGCTCCGATGTATTGGATCGATAAAGAGTTATTCTTGAATAGGGAGGTCATTTGATAGATCTCCCTATTTTTCTTAAATTGGATGAAGAAGATATAAACTCATGGATAACCTATTTCAACCTTTCGAAACGCGAGACATTTTGCTTATTATGTTATCAGTCTTAATAGGCCTGCTGATCGGGATTGAACGTGAATATCGCAATAAGTCTGCGGGTTTGAGGACGTTTATATTGGTGAGCTTTGGATCTTGTCTTTTTACGATTCTTTCGTTAAAAATTGGCTTGGCAAATCCAGATCGATTAGCCGCAAATATTATTACGGGTATCGGTTTCCTAGGTGCAGGCGTGATTTTCAAAGAAGACAATAAAGTAAGTGGTATAACGACCGCTACGACAATTTGGGCTACAGCTTCTTTAGGTATGTGTGTTGGTGCCGGATATATATTTTTAGCTTTTATTGGTGTGGGCTTGGTTCTGATGATATTAGCGCTGCTAACTTATCTACAAACCTATATTGACAATTATCACAAGATAAAAGACTATGAACTGCAGACCTTATCTGAGGCAGATTTTGAACATACGGAACAGTTAATCCGAAGTATGGGCTTTAAAGCTGTCGTCATAAGTCAACGGTATAACAAAGAAAGTTTGAATACCGTATGGCGATTGACGGGGAATGTTAACCAGCATAGAGCGCTTGTAGAAACCCTGCGGCGTGATAGGCAGGTGGTGGCCTATCAATATTAAGGAATTACGATATTGTTTGCTTTATTTATTCATCATCATCCGTTTCCTGAGTCGGGGTTATCTGCTGTAATAAACTGTTTACTTCGTCCTCCGTCGCTGTTAACTTGGCTTTGCAGACTTGAATGAGGTCGGAAGCCCTCTTGATTTTTCCCGCGAGCTCATCAATGTTTGTTGTGCCATTTTCTATTTCCCTCACGATAGTTTGTAACTCGTTAAAGGCATCTGTGTAGGTATAATTCTGTCCCATTATGCTATGCTTGATATGCTTTCTTTAAATTTTGTATGGCGATGCCAAATTAAGTATTGTTCTCATCTAGGTCTTCCTTCGGAGATTTATCTGTCACAGTACTGGTAAGCTCTCCATATTCGAGTATCGTCTGTATTACATCGCCTTGAGATACTTGTGTCACCGACTGCAGTAATTTTCCGTTAACCTTAGTAATTGAAAACCCTTGTTTTAATAGTCTAATTGGATCAGATAGCTGAATAATTCGTTCGGTATGAGCCAGTGCCGTTTTGTGCTCATAAAAGCGCAATTTTAACAAGGCGTTAAGATCATGTTGAAATTGCTGGATGGCCGCCCTCGAGGTCTGAATTTCTCTCTTTCCGATCCATTGTATATGCGTTGCCAGTTGAGATAAGATATTGTGCTCTTCTTTAAATCGGGTAAGAATGAGCTGCTGTATACGCTCTGCAGCCCGATCGACTGGAATAGCAAAATTATGAAACTTCTGAATCAGAAAATCGGCCAGCTCACTGGGCGTAATCGCGTTTTTATAGGCTACCATTTCGCTAACTGTATAATTCGTCGAATGCCCAATACCCGTCAATACGGGGATGGGAAATATAGCGATAGCACGAGCTAGCAAGTAGTTATTATAACTGGAAAGACCAACCTCACCGCCTCCACCACGGATGATGGCGACCACATCGTACCTGTCTATTTTTTCAGCAATAATGGCAAGCTGATTTATAATAGAAGGTACTGACTTGTCTCCTTGTAACAATGCAGGGAAGAGGGTGGATTCGATGCGGTAACCCCAAGGGTTTTGATTAATAATCTTGTAAAAATCAGAAAGCCCCTTACTTGTTTCTACTGAAATAATTGCCAATCTTTTGGGAACGACAGGAAAGTCCAATAATTTATTAGACTCATATATGCCCTCTGCTTTCAGCTTTCGAATACTGTCTAACTTCTCCTTTTCAAGTTCACCTAAGGTAAAAGTCGGATCAATATCAACAATGCGCAAGCTTAACCCGTACATGGGGTCATAGGAAATACTTGCCTGAAATAACATCGTGATCCCTTCTCGTAAAGGTTCTTGGGCAGCTTTAAGAAAATTGTTGTTGATACGATTGTAATCAGCTTTCCATAGGATCGACCGAATTTCAGCGACAATTTTACCATCCTGTTTTTCTACCAGTTCAGGATAACAGTGGCCAGAATGCGTATAATGATTGAGCTTGTTCATTTCAGCCTTGATCCAGTACAAACTCTTATACCGCTCTGCAAGTGTCTTTTGGATACTGCGGCTGACTTCCAGTAAGGAAAATATCGTTTTATCTTGAATCAATTCTGGCATTAGTCAAACTTACAGAAAAAACCTTCATGATGCAATTGGGGGCAATGCCAATTCAGGTTTCAGGAACGTCGCTGCGTTTAGCCTGAAGAGGATGGCAAATAATAATACATCAATTTGGAAATGCGCAATAGGTATAAGTAACAAAATTGATTTTTTTTCGTACGAACCTATTCCTTCGTTATATAATTCGTATTTTTATTTGATAGAACCTAAAAAACGATAAAAGCAGAATGAAAAAACGATTTTTTGGGGCATTATTTGCAGGTTTGTTCTGTATTAGCCCCCTGTTTGCTCAATATAAGTCTACAATTAAAAACGAAACGATACTGTTTAATAACCTTGATCAGTTGCTGCCTTTAAAAAATCTGGATCAACTTCGTATCGCAGTTGTTGTTCCTAACGCGGCAAAATATAGGATGTTTACGGACCAACTGGCTCGTTATGCAAACACCAAAGTTTTCGATTTTAATAAATTTGATGAGGACATCAAATATTATAATACCATTATTGTGGCGGGAAAGGAAGATGATTTAGATGCCGATTGTCTAACACAGTTGAAGCAGGCTGTATTAAACAATAAAAAAGTTATCCTTTGCCATTTTTTTGAAAATGACAAAAACAAAAAGAGCCTATCTGAGCATCCACAATCTGATTTGATCGAATTGCTTGCTCCTTTTTCAGAAATTGGACAGCAGCAGATGGCAATGTCTATTTTTGGTGGGATTTCTATTACCGCCGGTAACGTCAAAACCACACAGACAAGAATACAATATGGCGCTGCCTCAAGTTCTAATCTGAACCTGACCAAATTGACGAAGAAAATTGATGCCATTGCACAAGAAGCCATCGATAAGCAGGCAACTCCAGGAGCTGTAGTCATGATCGTGAAGGACGGACAAGTACTCTTGGAGAAATCTTACGGTTTTCACACGTATTCCAAAGATATACCCACAAAAACAACTGATATTTTTGATCTCGCATCTGTCAGTAAGATTGCGGGTACTACTCCTGTCATTATGCGTCTTACCGAGCGGAATATTATTAATTTGGATAGTACTATGGGGCACTACCTGTGGCAGGCAAAGTATACCAATAAAAAGGATATCAAACTTCGTTCCGTCATGTTACATGAAGCGGGATTTACACCTTTTATTCCCTTTTATAAATATCTGAAGGGGGGCGATGTTGTGTCGGCAGCCGACGATAACCATCAGGTGAAAATGGCCGATAACAGCTATATCCTCAACAATTATTACCGTGATGTCATGTGGCCCGAAATGCTAAAATCACCGGTAAAACCCACGGGAAATTATGTGTATAGTGATATCAGCATGTATGTGATGAAAGAAGTTGCAGAACATCAGACTGCTGAGCCTATGCAAGATTATGTGCAGGAAAACTTTTATAGACCATTGGGGATGACCCGTGCGGGTTACCTTCCACGCGAGCGTTTTGCAAAGGATGAAATCGTTCCTACCGAGCAGGATACCTCCTTTCGAAAAACATTGTTAGAAGGCTATGTACACGATCAGGGTGCGGCAATGGCTGGCGGTATTGCTGGGCATGCTGGATTATTTGCTACCGCAAATGATTTGGCAATCTATGGTCAGTTGCTATTGAATAGAGGCGAGTATGGAGGTGAGCGTTACTTTAAAACAGAAACCATCGATTTATTTACCTCTAGGCAATCGGCAAGCAGTCGGCGGGGATTAGGTTTTGACCGCTGGGATCCGAATCCGAAAAATGAATATCCATCTAAGTTAGCGAATAGCACTGTATTCGGACATACGGGCTATACAGGAACATGTATTTGGATCGATCCGCAAAATCAGTTAATTTATATCTTTTTATCCAATCGGGTACATCCTCAGGTGAGTACCAGACTTTTGGATCTGAATATCAGGAGCAGGATTCAGGACGCTATTTATGAAACGATCAATGAAATTCAAAAATGATAAAAGGCCTCTTATTACTTGGACTAGCAATGACAACACTCAGCAATGTTGGATATAGTCAAGACTATAAACAGATACACCAAGATTTGGTGGTCGTCGACGGACACAATGATGTGATTTATGAGTCCATTTTCCAGGGAAAAGATATCGGCCAGCGAATAAGTACGGGAGCGACAGATTTGCCTCGACTGCGGGAAGGCGGTGTAGATGTGCAGGTCTTTGCTGTGTGGTCCGATGACGCGAAGTGGAAATCCGGAGCATTTAAGCATGCCAATGACCAGATCGATGCATTGGAAAAGATGATTGCAGCAAATGCCGATAAAATAAGTTTGGCAAAATCTTCAGGTGACATCGATGCGATCTTAAAAACAGGTAAAATAGTTGCGTTGATCGGTGTGGAAGGTGGAAATATGATTGAAGGAAGTGTTGACCATCTGGTCCGGCTTCATGAGCGCGGCGCCAAATACCTCACTTTGACCTGGAACTACAATTTGCCTTGGGCAAGCTGTGCCGCGATGGAATCGGGAGATATGCGTTCCAAAGATAAGGGGTTGACAGCGCAAGGGCGAGCAATTATCCGCAAAATGAACGAATTGGGAATGATGATTGATCTGTCTCATGGAGGAGAGCAGACTTTCTATGACGTGCTGTCGATAACGACCAAACCGATCTTGGTTTCGCATAGCAACGCCTATGGATTATGTCCACATTTCCGTAATCTGAAAGATGAACAATTAGAGGCGCTGAAAAAAAATGGCGGCGTTGTTGGTGTGAATTTTTATTCAGGTTTTTTGGATCCTGCCTATGAAACAAGGCTTAAGGGTTTGTATGCAAGTAAATTTGGCGATACCGGAGATACAAAATTGAGTACCTGGGCCATGTATGAAAAGTTGCCAAAGGAACTTCAACGGCAAGCCGATGCTCCACTGTCGAAATTATTGGATCATATTGACTATTTGGTCAAAAAAGTGGGTATAGACCATGTTGCTGTAGGCTCGGACTTCGATGGTATAGAATCCTCACCCCAAGGTCTAGAAGATGTTTCTAAATTTCCGTTATTAACCAAAGCGCTGTTGGATAGAGGATATACAAAGACGGATGTTGCGAAGATTATGGGACAAAATTTCTTGCGGATCTTAAAAGAAAATGAAGGATAAGGCTAACCAGTCCTTGCGTATGGTCTTGGTGAATATATAATACGTACGACGATGATATTGCGCTTTTAACAGCTATAAATTTGTAATTTCGTAGTATGGCAAAATCAAAATCTGCATACTTCTGTCAAAACTGTGGCTACGAGTCTCCCAAATGGATGGGGCAATGCCCTTCTTGTAAACAATGGAATAGTTTTGTTGAGGAAGTCGTTGAAAAGGCGAGTTCAAAAGTTCCTGAATGGCGTAGTTCTACCACAGGAGGAAGCACAAAGAGAGCGAATAAAGCTGCGATCATCCACGAAATTGTCTATCAGGATGAATTACGGATATTGACTCCTGATCAGGAGTTTAACCGGGTTCTTGGCGGCGGTATTGTTCCAGGGTCATTGGTCCTTATCGGAGGCGAACCGGGTATTGGGAAGTCGACGTTGATGTTACAGCTCGCTTTATCGATTCCACAAGTGAAGACCCTTTATATTTCTGGGGAAGAAAGCGAACAGCAAATTAAGATGCGGGCAGAACGATTGTCACAATCATCCAAAGCCAATTGCTATATCCTTACCGAGACATCTACTCAAAATATTTTCAAGCAGATCGAGAGGGTACAGCCCAATGTCATTGTCATCGATTCCATACAGACTCTGCACTCTTCCCAAATTGAATCTGCTCCAGGGTCGGTTTCTCAGGTACGCGAATGTACCGCAGAGTTGCTGCGGTTTGCAAAGGAAACGAGTACACCAGTTTTTATTGTAGGGCATATTACCAAGGATGGGTCTATTGCAGGTCCCAAGGTTTTAGAACATATGGTGGATACGGTGCTTCAATTCGAAGGTGATCGCCACCATGTCTACCGAATTTTACGGGCCGTAAAGAATCGCTTTGGGTCTGCTTCAGAACTCGGGATTTATGAAATGCAGGGGTCGGGACTGCGGGAAGTGTCGAATCCTTCGGAGATTATGATTTCCCAACGCGATGAACCTGTCAGTGGGGTTTCCATTGCGGCGATGCTCGAAGGAATGCGCCCTATGATGATTGAAGTGCAGGCGCTGGTGAGTAATACGGCATTTGGAAATGCACAGCGCTCTTCCACAGGTTACGACACGAAGCGATTAAATATGCTGTTGGCTGTTTTAGAGAAACGCTTTGGTTTTAGGTTAAGCGCACAGGATGTATTTTTGAATATTGCCGGTGGGTTGCGTGTTGAAGATCCTGCGATCGATTTGGCTGTCGTTGTTGCAATTATTTCTTCACAACAGGATATCGCGATTCGCTCCAATCTGACTTTCGCAGGTGAGATTGGTTTATCGGGCGAGATCAGAGCTGTAAACCGTATAGAACAGCGGATACAGGAGGCTGAGAAGCTGGGCTTTGATGGTATTTTTATTTCTAAATTCAATACCAAAGGATTGGACGCTAAAAAATATAATATTGCCATCCGTCCGGTTGCCAAATTGGAGGACATCTTCAGTGCCTTGTTTGGCTAAGCGACAAAAAGGGGTAATCAATCGTTTAATATCCTAATTTACTGGGATCATCTTAAAATAGATTTTTTCAGAAAAATGGCCTTCTTCAAAGAATAAAAATTAAAAGACCATGCTTTTACTAAAACATGGTCTTTTTTATGGATCGTCTATAGTTTACTTTTTCAAGACTTCTTTCAATTTCGCGCGTAAAGCATCACCATGTAAATTCTTGGCGACAATTTTCCCATTGGGATCGATCAGGACATTCTGAGGAATAGATTTTACGCCATATAATGTTCCGACATCATTTTGCCAACGTTTAAGATCCGAAACATGACGCCAGTGCAATTTATCTGCATGGATGGCTTTGATCCAAGAATTGCGATCCTTATCAAAGGATATACCCAATATTTCGAAGTTTTCACCTTTAAATTGTTGGTATGTTTTGACAAGATCCGGGCTTTCGACACGGCAATCGGGGCACCAAGATGCCCAAAAATCAAGAAGCACATATTTTCCTTTAAAGTCCGAAAGCTTTACAGGGTTTCCAGTGGTGTCATTTTGCGTAAACGCTGGCGCTGTCTTTCCAATTTGAACCGTTTCCAAGGTATTTAAATAGTCTTGGAACTCTTTCCCTTCACTTGAATTCTTGACATTTTTACTCAACGTATTATAAAGCGCCTGAAGCTCGGGATAAACCGGGTCATATCCGCCAACTCTACGCAAGTCAACTAATGTCGAAATAGAATCCGGAGCAGCCTTTACGCGGGCAATATACTCCTCTTTGGTAAGTTCCTTTTTTTGTGCCGAACCAATGAATGGCAGAATTAAAAAAAGTAGTGTGATGTATTTTATCATGTTATTATTCTTATATATATTTACAAATATAGGAAAATCCACTAATTTAGTAGATTAATAAAATGTCAAAAAATGAACTTTAACCTAACTTCTAAACTTCCACATGTCGGTACGACGATCTTTACCAAAATGACGATGCTTGCGAATGAGCAGCACGCTTTAAATCTGTCGCAAGGTTTTCCTGACTTTGAGACCGATCCGAAGTTGGTGGAATTGGTTTCTAAGGCAATGGAAGCGGGACATAACCAATACGCGCCAATGATCGGAGCACAGACATTACGTGATACGATCTCCAAAAAATACCGGGAAGTTTATAACGTGGCGGTCGATGCAACGGCGGAGCTTACTGTGACATCAGGTGGTACCCAAGCAATTTTTACAGCTATTGCCGCAGTCGTTAGACCGCAAGATGAGGTTATTATTTTTGAACCGGCATACGATTGTTATGCGCCGACTATCGAATTGTTTGGCGGTAAAGTTGTTCCCGTGCGATTAATGGCACCTGATTTTCAGATTGACTGGGGTTACGTCGCTACGTTAATTAATTCCAGAACTCGTTTAATCATCATTAATAATCCGAATAATCCAACAGGCAAAGTGCTGGGTAAAGAAGAGTTAATTAAACTTGGGGACTTGTTGGCAGGTACCAACGCACTCTTATTGAGTGATGAAGTGTACGAGCATATCGTTTTCGATGGTGTCTCGCCCCAATCGGTATTGGAAATACACTCATTACGCGAGAGAAGTTTTGTTGTTGCTTCCTTTGGAAAGCTATTGCACACCACGGGTTGGAAGATAGGTTATTGCATTGCTCCGCCACAATTAACGCAGGAATTTAGAAAAGTGCATCAATTCAATGTATTTAGCGTAAATACACCCATGCAATTCGCTATCGCAGCATATCTGGAGGATATAAGCTATGTCAAAGGTCTATCGGAATTTTTTGAGCGAAAAAGAAACCTATTGAAAGACGGATTAAAGGGATCCCAGTTTACGATTCTTCCCTGCGAAGGAACTTATTTCCTGAATATCGATTATAGCGCGATCAGTCAGGAGAAGGAATTTGAATTTGCTTGCTCGTTAACCAGGGAGCACAAAATTGCAACCATCCCACTTTCAGCGTTCTATAAAGAAGCTACAAATCAACAAGTTTTGCGGGTTTGTTTTGCTAAAAAGGATGAAACGCTATTAAAAGCTGTCGAGATTCTGAATAAGGTATAGCTGTATTATTGGGGTAAAAGAATAGCTAAAAGGTTTTATTTAAAATATCGCTAAGAAAGAACCACTTTATTAAAATTTTACTTCAACTTGAGGTACTAATTTTATAAATTTGTAATTCACGTTTATCAACATACCCATAAAATGGCTAGATTAAATTTATTGGAAGAAACACGCTTCGAAAAAGTCCCTGTGAGCGTCTATCCAGATCAAAATTCAGCTTCGAAAAACGTTGCAAATCGTATTGCTGAAATTATTCGTGCAAAGCAAGAGAAAGGTGAGAAAGCTGTTCTGGGCCTTGCTACCGGTGCCACTCCGGTAAAAGTCTATCAAGAATTGATTCGTTTGCATAAAGAAGAAGGTTTAAGCTTTAAGAACGTGATTACCTTCAATCTTGACGAATACTACCCTATGCAACCTGATGCCGATCAGAGTTATGTGACCTTTATGAACAAAAACTTGTTCGATCATGTAGATATTGATGCGGCTAATGTAAATATTCCAGATGGTACCTTAGCTCCTGACCAAGTAAATGCATTCTGTGAAGCTTACGAACAGAAGATTACAGCAGCAGGAGGTTTAGATATTCAATTATTAGGTATTGGCCGTACAGGCCATATCGGTTTCAATGAGCCAGGTTCTGCACCTAACTCAGGTACACGTGTCGTAACGTTGGACGATTTGACTCGTCGCGATGCTTCCCGTGCTTTTGGTGGAAAAGAAAATGTACCGACAAAAGCGATTACCATGGGCGTAGGTACAATTTTCAAAGCGAGAGAGATTATTTTAATGGCTTGGACCGAGACAAAGGCTGAGATCATTAAAAAAGCAGTTGAAGGTGAAATCTCCTCGGAGATTCCTGCAACTTATCTTCAGTTATCGGACAACGTTGAATTTATTCTTGATGAAGCGGCAGCATCATTATTGACACGTTTTGATCTTCCTTGGTTGGCAGAAGATGTTACCTGGACACCTTCATTAATTAAAAAAGCAGTCGTTTGGTTGGCTTTAGAGATCAAAAAACCAATCCTGAAACTTACCGACGAGGATTATAATGCGCACGGGATGGCCAAGTTGGTTACAGAGACCGGTCCAGCATATAATATTAACATCCGTATATTTAACGAACTTCAACATACGATCACGGGATGGCCAGGAGGTAAACCCAATGTTGACGATTCACAACGTCCTGAGCGTGCTAACCCAGCGAAGAAAAATGTGATTGTATTTTCTCCACATCCGGATGATGATGTCATCTCGATGGGCGGTACATTTATTCGCCTGGCAGATCAAGGACACAATGTCCATGTTGCTTACCAAACTTGTGGTAATACAGCAGTTTGGGATGATGATGTGGTACGTTATCTGGAGTTTGCTGAAGATCTTGCAAAACAAATTGGGGCAGAGGCAGAAGCTTCTCAGATCGGCCGCATTTATGATGAAGAAAGAGCAATTTTTGCAACAAAAAAACCAAATCAGATCGATACTGAACTTGTCCGTAAAATCAAAGCATTAATCCGTAAGGGTGAGGCGATCGCAGGAGCCCGTTTGGTTGGTTTGCCAGATGAGAATATCCATTTCCAGGATCTACCTTTCTATGATAGACAGAAGTTTTCAAAAAATGTATCTTTTGAAGATGATATTCGACAAACAATGGAATTGTTGCGTCAGGTAAAACCACATCAGGTATTTGCTGCGGGTGACTTTGCAGATCCACACGGTACACATAAAGTATGTTTCGACATTCTGTTTGAAGCACTAAACAGATTGAGTAAAACGGATGAGTGGACAAAAGATTGTTGGTTGTGGTTATACCGTGGAGCATGGCATGAATATCCTATCCACGAGATCCAAATGGCCGTTCCTTTATCACCACAAGAAGTTTATCGCAAACGTTTAGCCATCTTTAAACACCAGTCTCAAAAAGATTTGCCTGTATTCCCTGGAGATGATCCACGTGAATTCTGGGTGCGTGCTGAAGATCGTACAAGCGAAACAGCAGCTTTATATGACCAACTAGGTTTGGCAAACTATGAAGCTATCGAAGCGTTTGTAAGATGGAAATTTGACTAAAATAATTGTCTAAATAAACAAAAAAGTCCTGAGCCTGAGTTGGTTCAGGACTTTTTTGTTTTTAATCATTCTAAATAGCTTATTTTTTATACCTTTGCGTTATTATTTAGAATAATTAAAAATAATTACCCAAAATTATTAACATGGACAAACACTTACTAGCTCTTGCTTCTACATTTTTAATCGGAGGTGCAGTATATGGTCAAACTTCGGGAATCGTCAAAGGTAAAGTCGTCGATACACAAAATAATCCTTTAAGTTCAGTAACCGTTTCAATCGGAGATAAAAAAGTACGTACGGACCATAGAGGTCATTTTAGACTGCATGGCATCGACCAAAATACGGTGATTAAATTCACCTACATGGGCTACCAAACAACCGTTATCGATTATGTTTTTAGCACGAAAAGCCCTGAAGTGATTATTGATGCCATTACGCTAGTGAGCAATGAGCAGGCCATTGATGAGGTAGAAGTGTTTGGTGAACGTAACAAAAAGCCAAAAGGCTTGGAGATGATTACACGTATGCCATTAAAACCTTCGGATCAAATTCAGAGTATTTCTGTCATTTCCAATAAGGTAATTCAAGATCAGGGTATTCTTACTTTGACGGATGCTGTAAGAAATATTCCCGGTGTAACCTTGTTTGGTTCTTATGGGGGTGTTAAAGAATCTTTGTCAACCCGTGGGTTCAGAGGGGTGCCTGTATTGAAGAATGGCGTGCGGATGGACTCTCAATTTCAAACTGCATCTGGAGTTGTTGATATGCAAGGTGTGGAGTCTATTCAAATGATTAAAGGGTCTGCTGCCGTTACACAGGGTGTTATTACCGATATTGGTAATGCCGGTGGTGTAATTAATGTGGTCACTAAAACCCCTAATTTCACGAATTCCGGTGAGGTGGGTGTTCGTGCAGGAAGTTGGGGACAATTCCGCCCAACCTTTGATTTCCAAACGGTACTGGATAAAAAACAGACCGTTGCTTTTCGAATGGATGGCGCGTATGAACGTAGTGATAGCTACCGTAAAAGTATATCCTCTAACCGTGTTTATTTAAATCCATCGTTAGCTTGGAAACCAACGGATAAGACAACAATTACTTTGGAGGGTGATTATTTTAATGATAATCGCACGCCGGTTAATTCCGCTGTCAATTTAAATCCTTCACAGGGGGTGAATGCGCTATATGTTATCCCGAACAATAAGTTTTTGGGCTTCAATTCCGATAATAATAATACAGAGATGAAGAGCTTTATGGCGCAGATCAATCATGAACTGACTGATCGCTGGAGCATCCGAGCCTCTATCGCAACGTCATCTTATCAGGTTGATAACCAATCATCATCTTCCTCATTGATTAAAGATGATGCAAAACAATATAATACCTTCTCGCGCTCAATGAGTAAGAGCCTGCGCGATGACAAAAATAAAACTTTCCAGTTTGACTTGATCGGAAAAGATCTTTATACGGGTAAGGTAAAACATTTGGTTCAGGCAGGGGTGGACTATCGTATTGCTGATGCGACAACAACTTCTTTTGCCGGAAAATTAAGTCCACTGGAGAAAAATGTTCTTTTGAAAAAAGCCGATCAAAATAGCAATGTAATTGATATTATTGATATCCATGGTGATTGGGTGAATGATCTTTCGGAAGTGGTATACGTCGATTCGTTGGGTAACCAGCGGAAAGGAAAGCAAATTGTCTATACAGCAGGAACTCCTGTACGGAGTTATTATTCTTCTATAGGATTTATGGGGCAAGACGTTATTGAATTTAACAAATACATTAAGGCTGTATTAGGTTTACGTTATTCCGAAATTACAACAAAAGATTTTACATCAAACGGTAATAAAAGGGAGTCGGCTTGGAATCCAATGGCGGGAGTGATTGTTACGCCATTTGAGAATTTCAACGTATTTGGATCTTATACAAACTCAACGAATTTAAGAAATGCGGCAAATCCTTTAACAGATGGTACAGCGGCAGGTGCTTCTAAAACCGAACAATTTGAGGGGGGAATTAAATCCGATTGGCTGAATAATCGTTTACGTTTCAATTTAACCTATTTCCATATTTATACCTCAAACTTGACGAATGCGGAGTATACACCAGGCACGAATGTCGCCACAGGATTATACTTTAAGGCCGGGGATTTGGTGCGCGATGGTATTGAGGCAGAGTTGAACGGTCGTGTATTGGAAAATTTGACAGTGATGTTGGGCTATGCGTATTTAGACGCACGTTATAAAAATTCACCATCTTATATGGATGGATCGGCACCGATGAATGCGCCAAAACATACGGCAAATGCATGGATACAATATGTATTTAATCAAGGAGCTCTTCGGAACCTGAGCTTAAGTGCCGGAGTTTATTATGTTGGAGACCGACCTGTCAATGAATATAGCTTAACCCCAAATGGGCACGGCGAATATTATGGTACAGAACCTTTCAATATGCCAGCATATACCACATTAAATGCGCAGGTGGGATACAAATGGCGCAAATTTGATGCGAAAGTCTTTGTAAATAATATCACCAATGAGATCGGATTGAATTCATACTTCCGCGGTGGTTTTATTAATCAGATCGATCCAAGAAATGCTGCGGTTGCATTGAGTTATAAGTTTTAAAGATATAAGTCTATATAAACAGAAGGGCTGTCCAAAGAAGTTGGACAGCCCTATTTTTATGCTATTTTCTTTTATCAGCTTAAGTATCCTTTCATCTAGTGGACGCTGGATCGACTGATGTTATTTTAGGCAGCTTTTTTTTGCGTTATCGACACCAATAGCGTTCACCATGATGAATCCCGATGAATTAATAGCTGATTACATCACCTGACCGTCCTTTGGCATCAAATACTTTAAATAAGTATTTTTTTCCGTTCTGGAAAGGTATCGGACCGTTCACCACTTTTGATTTCAATGTTGGCGTACTTCCATTATCGCTATAATAGACTTTGAAACCGGGATAATCGGTGTTGATAAGAAGTTGGCTGCCCTCTTTCTTGATCCCAATTTTTGGAAGTCGATAGGTATAGCCCCCATTTACCCTATCCAGTTTTCTCAATTCATCCTCACCTAATTTTTTGATAAAGGCGGTATACGATTTGCGATAAGTGGCCTCGTCAAAAGAATTTCCTTTTTCCCAAGTTTGTTCGGGCGCCCACGCGCGATCAGCAATCGCTATCAAACGTGGGAATATCATTTCCTCAAGACGTTGGTCAGTGGATACCTTTTCTGCCCATAAAGCACCTTTAATACCAAGGAGATTTTTCTTCCCTTCGGCTGTAAGCTGTTCTTTATTGGTGTAAGCCTCTGGTTTAAGACCTTTTCCAGTATCATCCTTCCGAAGGTTGATGAAGAAATTTTCAGGAGAGAACGAATAGGTTCTGTTCAGATTAACCGTGCCTACCCAGCTGTGTCCTGGATCTGCAAAGTCACGGTCCCAAGACATATCGAGGTAGTTGTTTGCCGCACTCGTGTAAACAACTTTATAACCAGCATTTGCCAATCGATAAGCGAGGTCTTCCTGTCCTTGGCCAGGGAGATTGTTCCATACATTCAAATGGATGCCGGATTTTCCTAGATCGGCATTTACAACCATGCCTTTTCCTTTATTGCGCATACCCATTTCTTCCCATCCCGACATCGTCAATCCTTTTTCTTGAACAAGGCTATTAATTTTGGCAATATACAGTGGCCATACATCGAGTACATTGGCGATATTATTCTCCTTCATAAAGGCCAACACCTTGGGCGATTTCTCCCAAACACCACTTGGCGTTTCGTCGCCGCCCAGATCGATAATTTTCAACGGAACTCCAGCTTGATCATGTATTGCTTTGATTTCATCGATCACCTTGCTCAGGAAGTGATAGGTTGAAGGTAGGGCAGGGTTCATGACATTGTCATTCCAGTTTTGTGCAGAGTTGTAAACGGACTTGTCCTCTGCATCGTCCAGCAAGAACTCCTCTGCCTTCTGTTTATCGCCAAGTTTTGAATAATGGGCAAAACGCGCCCGCATTGCTTTAATCGCTGCACGCGCATGACCAGGAGTTTCTACTTCGGGTATGACATCGATATGTCTTGCCTGTGCATATTTTAAAATTTCAATATAGTCAGCAACACTGTAGAATTGATGCGATTTGGTGGTCGCTCCAGAACCATAAGCAGACTGTATCGCTTTTCCATCCTCAAAATTAGCCGAACGATTGGCTCCGATAGCCGTTAATTCAGGTAGCGAAGGAATTTCCAATCGCCAACCTTCGTCGTCAATGAAGTGGAAATGGAATTTGTTCAACTTGTAAAAAGCCATGAGATCCAATATTCTTAAAACCTCGGCTTTGCTATGGAAATTACGGGCAGCATCCAGCATAAATCCACGGTAGCCATAACGTGGACTATCTTCAATGTTACCGTATGGTAAAGCGATTGATTTTGTGGCTTTATTCCATTGATTGTGATTGATCAACGATTTTAAAGATTGTATGGCATAAAATGCACCGGCTTTATCGGAAGCTTCTATTCGTATACCTTTTGCACCAATCGTCAAGTGATAGGATTCCGGCTTTAAGTTATTTGCTTTGACAATCTCGATGCCACCCTGAGGGCTAGATGAAGCCGTTAGCTTAATACCTGAATATGCTGAAAAAAAGTTTGTCAGAAAGTCCGATTCGCTCGCAAAATCCTTATCGACAAAAAGTTTTGTACCTGTCGATAGATTGAATTTCTCGTTATTATTGATGCTGATATTACTTGGTAAAGGAATGACATGTTGTGCTGCTGTCCCCTCCACAAGCTTGTTTTGATCGTATTTATAAGCAAAGTAATCTGTTTTTTCAGCGTCCGACTGGGGAGCGATTTTAACAGCAGAATAATCCGAAATATTTGTTGCAAGCCCAGTTTTATTATTTTTTAGGTATAGACCAATTGGCCCATCCGTATAATTGACCAGTCCGGTTGTGATAAAATCGATGTGGACCGTATCTTGCGCATTTAATGAAAAGTTATTTTTCTTAAAGCTAACCTGAAAGAGATCCCCGTTTCGGTGGTCTATCGCAAAACGTTTGTCGACCTTATCGGGATCGATAGATCGGATAAAATTAAACCAAAGGCTCCAGTCGTTGAGTTGAACAGCACTTTTCCCCTTGTTTTTTAAAATTAGGGTAGAAACCGGATTTTTACGGATATTCTCTCCGTCTTTGACCTTCCAGGTGAGCTGCAGTTGATCTGCGATTGCACTCGATTTCTGAGCATAGGCTTCCTGGCTTAACAAAGCCAAGCCTAGTCCGGCATAGAGTAGCGGTTTTTTGATTTTTTTTAAATTAGTCATGTTGGTTACTTTTTCAATGACTTTAAATATAGCTATTTTAGAGGGTTTTATGATCTATTTCAAAAAAAATGAATAAAAAAAAGATAAAAATTTTGACAGATTTATAAATATTTCTATATTTGCACACCGAAACAGAAAACGGCCCGTTCGTCTAGGGGTTAGGACGCAAGATTTTCATTCTTGAAACAGGGGTTCGATTCCCCTACGGGCTACAGATCTAAAAGTCAAAACGTACAAAAGCCTGCAAATGTTTAATTTGCAGGCTTTTTTGTTTTTCAGTATCTACAAAACCTATAATAAATCCAAAGAAAAAAGTGAGTCATTCAGTGAGTCATTTTCGCTCATTTACTCACTCACTGAAATGACAATAACATTCTTATAATCAAGATGTTTAAAAATCAAACATCTTGATCTGTTTTAGTTGCAAGGCTAATTTTGCATCGCTGAAATTTGTTTTTCAGTGGTGATGCAGAGCTCGCCGCAAAGGCGGCTCGGTTTGTTTCACTTAAATGATGTTGTCATGAGTACAAATTATTCCTTGCTTTTCTATCTGAAGAAACCAAAAAATTATGTTAGCGGCCCCAAGTCGATCTACATGCGGATTACCGTAGATGGTATCCCAAAAGAAGTTTCCACTGGACGAGAATGCTATCCGTCCAAATGGAATTCTAAAGCCAACCGTGTGAAAGGCACAACAGAAGCTGTCAAGACCCTGAACAGCTATCTTGATACCCTCGTAACTAAAATAAGTACGATCCATACCGCTATGACGGCTGCCGCAGAGGAAATCACAGCGGAATCGATCAAACTTAAGTATCAGGGAAAGGATACTAAATGTAAAAATTTCTTAGATGTCTTCAGGGAGCATAATATGCAGATGGAAGCATTGCTCGGCAATGGATTCAAGCCCAATACACTCAAAGGATATAAAACCTCTTTATTGCATGTTTGTGAATACCTTGAGAAAGAATTTAGACTAGCAGATATCGACACAAGAAAGATTGACCATGCTTTTATCACAGGCTACGAATTCTTTCTTCGTGCCACGATAGGCTGTTCAGCCGTGTCGGCAGCAAAATACATGAAGCACCTTCGCAAGATCATCAAGGTATGTATCGCGCACAGATGGATAACGGACGATCCATTTGCCTTTTATAAGATCAAGGTCAAAGCTAAAGAGAAGGAATTTCTGACAGATGCGGAACTTCGGAGGATAGAAGAAAAGAACTTCAAAATACCAAGACTTGCACATGTCCGCGATATCTTTGTCTTTTGTTGTTACACTGGACTTTCCTATGCAGATGTAAAGAAACTAAAATGGATTGATATTTCTGAAGGAGTGGACGGAAAACTCTGGATCTTCACCAGCAGAGAAAAAACCGAAACGTCGTCAAATATTCCACTACTTCCCAAAGCTCTTGAAATCATTGAAAGGTATCGTGATTATCCGCCGTGCATAGCCAAGGATATGGTTCTTCCAGTTCTCAGCAATCAGAAAATGAACAGCTATCTTAAAGAAATAGCGGATGTGTGTGAGATAACAAAAGAACTCACTTTTCACAAATCACGTCATACGTTCGCCACTTCTGTTACATTGGCAAATAGTGTACCTATCGAAACTGTTTCCAAGATGCTTGGACATACGGACATTAAGACTACGCAGCATTATGCGAAGTTATTGGACAATAGGGTCGCAATAGACATGGAAAAACTGGAAAGAACGATCGAGAATAAAACTGCGCCAACAGGTCATGCTAAAATCGCAGCGCTATGGGCCACCTAAGGTGCTTACTCTAATAAAGGCAAATCATAGTCGAAGAAATATTGCTTAATTCAGGAAGAAAGCGATGTTTTCATACATCGCTTTCATATTACATATTTGTAGTAAGAATTTAGAAATTTAGATATAATAGTTTATTTATCGCCAATTGCTCAATGAACCGACATGCCTGTACCTAGTACCGGATAAGCCTGATCAATCCTACAGGAGGTATTATCACTACCAGCCAGAAAATTGACGGGCCCTATCCGAGTGGATTACTATACGGAAGCTATCCATGCTGTTCAGCTGAGCGATGTTCTAGACCCATCTGATATGCCAGCAACAGTTAAAGAATCTTAACAAGGAACATAATAAACAAACTTTCGAATAGGGTACTAGGAAGATAAGCTATTGGGCAATATTGCTTTTATGCTATTAGGCTTGCCCTCCTGCTATCGAATCACGCTGTTTGGAACTGAGATTCGTTCTGAGTACAAAAAAATGAAGTGTTTTAATACGCGCAAGTTGTGTTTTCGGGGACCCCGAAAACCATCTTGCCTTTACTCTGCAATGCCTCAATTGGGGCATTGCAGGGTAAAGGGAGAACAACCTTCGCAACTCGGTCTTTCTTTCCAAATCTGGGGATAGCGCAAAATAGGATTTGCAAAATGCTAAAATGTGGTATTTTGTATCACCTATTCAACTAATTTTCTCAAGACTTATTTGAGAAATTAACGTCTGAGACTACTACCCCTGTCCTGTCCATCGTCATCCTGTTCCCATGGCTTTCGGTCTGGGGTAGCAATTCGAAGAATATACCCGTCGTCTTCTTTGAAAGCGTTACTCGCTTCAAGCACATGGTGCATAGCGGAGAGATCTTCTCCCTTAATCGTTTCGCTGAACAACTGTGCTCTTTGCAACATTCGGATAAAGGTATCAGGTTCCTGCCTGCGTGTCAATTGTCTGAGTGCGCCAAGGTAATCGTCCCGGAAAACGGTTGGTATAATGATCTTGGTCTGTCCCTGGCTGGTCAGCTCAGCATTCATCATCACTCTCGCCAATCTCCCATTTCCATCCAAAAAGGGATGTACCTCGCTGATCATAAACATCATGAATGCAGCTTTGGCAAAAGGGTGCCTTAATGCTCTGTAGAAATCAAACCCCTGTACCAATGTACCTCCAACAAGCTCATGGTCGACAAATTCAGTATCACCAGCCCGGTTGTTGCGGTCCTTGAACTCGCCCGGATTTTTGTCAGGTCTGGCAGTTAGCATGGTCTTATGCCGATAGCGAAGGATATGAATGAGCTCATCAGAATTCTTGGGGACAACCTGCATTTCCTCACGATTACTGACCATTTGGTAAGTTCCCAGTATATCGTGAGAATCTTCTCCCCTTGCGGGCAAGGGTTTTCCGCTATCAATGATCTTCAGAGCCTCTTCTACCTCAAAACGGGTACCCTCGATAAAGTTAGAGAAGTAGGCTTCGTAGAAGGCAAAATTGCGGAAGGCCCTAGTTGTTTGGTTTGCGTCATATATATCCGCAAACTCACGCTGCTGCAATTCCACAAAGAGCTTTTCGAAGAGGTCCAACCGTGCCGGATCATACGGATGCCCAAATGCCCGGGCAATGGCCACCGGGGATTTCAGGATACCCGAGGGCTTAGTCGACAGCATTGCGCCGACCATCCGGTTCAGCTTATCGAACTCCCTATCCATACCCAGCCTGGTACTGATTTCACTTGCACGGTCCCGCAATTCATTTAGTCCCTGTTCGCCTTTAACCCGTACGATCTGATCCAATTTTTCTTCTATCTGAGGAATTGTCCATGTTTTGGACTCCCCTCCAACTTTACGGGATTCCTGAAGATTCTCCAATAATGCACGGTCCTGTCCTGAGACATAGAGTCCATCGGAAAAAAGTAAATCTCCTGGGAGTGGCCCTTGTCCCTGCATTAAGTTCAACGTAAGGCCCGGGAGTTTGACCTTTCTATCATAGGAATAAGTTAGAAAGATATCACCAGTATCAGTAGGTTTAAATTCAAGGGCGGAGCGGTGACTGAGCAAAACACCTGGATATAGATGCCCGATGATCTTGAACCTATTCCGAAGCACGATAGCCTCCGGAGCTTCCTCCAAATTTGGGGTATATATCTTCGGTGCAATCTTCTTCAGTTTTCCTTCTTTGACAAGCTTGCCAATGGCTCTGCTTATGTTGGAATCGCTGGAAGAAAACAGTATCTCCTGTAGGTGTAATGGGATATCCTTGTCCATGATCTTTACAAACTTTTGAGATTAATTATAGTAATCAACATGTCAGAACAAATTTTTCAAACTAACAAAGTGTATTTATGCGAATTTTTCAAACTAATTTAAGTAAAAATACAGATTTTTCAGATTTGTATTGGAAAGCTATAATTACTTTTTTCAAAAATTTCCTACTAAACTCTTCAAAAAAGCTTTGGTCTACAAATTTTTCCGGATAAACCCGTCTGTTTTACAAATTATTTTAATTATGGAGCGGTTAGCTCTCCTATCAAGGGGTACATAGGAACTCAGGGAGACCGGATTCCTGCTTTTGGAGAAAGGAAAGTATACGCCACTGTAAAGTTCATTTTTCAGCACCCCGTCATTCAGATCGGCAGTATCCTTTTTGATTCTATTGAAATAATTAAACATCTTTATCAGGAATAGAAGTTTTGTCCTGCCGAGTTTAGGGGAAAGATGTTTAAGTCTGCGATTCACTTCCATAGAGAAGCGGACGCGTCTTGTGTTTTCATTAGATCTAGCCATTGCTGTCAGAATTATTGTTAGCGATAAACCTAAATCTGCTGGCCCTGGTAGGGTGCCAGGAGGGGATGTACTCCAGATAGCCATATAAGACGAGTTCGGAAAGGCATTTATGATAGGTAGCGATTGAACGGATCCGCGAAAAATGCATCAGTTTCCTGCGGCTGGTATAGAAAAAATCATGAAAGCCGGGTTGCTTATGAAAATAAAAAAGTGCCATAACCAGTTCGATATGTGATGGCAGCAGTCTATTATCTTTTGCGATGTGCTCAAAGTAAACTTCAAAGTCATGGTCTTGTGTATTGTTATCCATTACCTTCTCCTCCTTCCATCATCTTATCCACATCGCTGGCGCGATAATAAATGCTACCGCCGATTTTCTTGAATGGGAGCGTGCCTGTGATCCGCAGGTTTTGTAGCGTACCCGGAGATATTTTCAGTTTCTTTCTTACCTCACGGCTGCGGAAGCATTCCCTTTCGGCGTCAGTTTTTTCGTTTGTTAGGATCTGTCTGATTTCTTCGAGCAGTTCTTTCTTGAACTGCGACAGGTCTTCTTTTGTCAGGATGTCTAATAGCATGGTATACCAATTTTGTGAACAATATGTACCCCGGTTATACGCGGGGCCACTGCTACAAAGTTGGGATCTGGCGATGAAGTTTGGATGACCAACTCGGCGCGATGGTCATGTTCAGGGATCAAACAGGATGGGATCAATCCTTCTTTTTAGGAACGATGACGAATAGTTGCCGATCTTCTGGAATTTTTACTTCCTTCTGTGAATTATCTTTACCTACAAAATAATTTTTAGCAGTATCTATACTGATCTTCTTTTTGTTATTGCTAAAATAATTGGACACAATTTTATAATAGGGACTGAGCATATCCTTTCGTAACAAGGGAGCGCCGTTAGGAAGCTTTAATTTTTGCATCTGTTGAAATAGGTCGATCACTGTGGTATGATAATCATCGTATATTTCGATCTTGCGCATTATCGTGAAATCGGATAGCTTTTTATTCTCCTCCTGTAGTTTTGCGATCAGTTCATCTTTTTCCTTGAGAAGAATATCATTTGGGCGAACATTCCACCTGTCCTTTGGTGATAGGAAATCCAGAAATCCGCTCAGCTTTTTGATATTGGAAACGTAAAGTGGATGTTTCTTGGAAAATGGGTTCTGGTGATTGAAGTAATCTATCCTGGTAGAAACGATGTACCAAAGGTGGGAAAAGAACTCCTTCTCTGTTCGGTCTCCAGCCGATAGATAATATTTTAGATGGTACCTATAGTAATCATCAAAAGATTTCTCTTTCATACCGTATATCTTCAGTAGGAAATGATTGTCTTCATAGCCCCTTTTAAGTCCCATGATAGTTCCCAGTTTAAATGGATGTGGATCGAAATCGAAAGCTCTTCTGGGTTTAAAGTAATATAATGCCATAACTCTAATTTAGCGAAAAAATATTTTCTTAATAAAAAGATGGATATGGCCTGTTTAGTGTAAGAAGTTATATTCGGCAAATCTGTCTGAGGTTTTCAACTTTTTTGTATATTAAAGAGAGAAAGGACGCCAAGGCGTTTCATCTTCTTTAATGAATTTTTTCATATTTAGGTTTTATAATGAAACTCCTGCTTTAGTCTCCCAATGACAGGCAGGAGTTTTTTATGCAGTCCTCTTATTAACTCCTCATATTTTTATATAGTTATCTGGCCTATTGTTAAGGAATCGCATATGATTTAAAGTATACTACTCAGTATACCAAAAATGAGCTTTACGATATTGTAGAGGCTATAGAGTATCCCCGGAGGATACTCTAAACCCCATTTGCAGGGCATGGGGCAAGAAAAGTAGGGCTCTGCCCAACTTCTGCTTGCTCTAATGACTCGTCCTGAAATAAGTTTACACATTTCTTTTAAAATTTAATCAATTTCCTGAAACAGCTTTACAGCTTAATGACCTGGACCAACTATTCGCTGTACCAGCAGGATCCGGAGGTGACGGCCAACAGTGCAGGCGACGCCTACTAGAACCAGTGTGTTGTGAATCTAGGAATCCAGATCAGCCTGTAGGCTAGATGCGCACTGGTATTGCGCAAGCATCAGGTAACTAAGCAGAGCGGCCTACCTCCGGGTATGTTTCCGGAAGGTAGTGTATGTAAAGGCTGCTTGTCAGCCATTGAGGCGGGGGACTTACCTCAGTCCCAGTTGCCAGGTCTCCTGGACTTTGCCCCGGCTTTTGAGTAGCTCCAGCTGTTCACCCGTGGCTGCCGCCAGTAGCTTGTGCAGGCTGCTGTATTTGTCAAATTCGGGCGGGTACTTTTCGAGCACCCGGAAGCCTTGATCATAAAAGAACTGCTCGGCCTGGTCGAAAGACTCGAAGTAGTTGGCGTGCACGTTGTTTTTCCGGAAGAAATCGTTCCATTGTCCGTCTCTGTCGCTTCCCACGGCATGGGTCTCATGCCGGATATAAATATCGGCGGTGGTCCAGGTGCCGCCCTGCCGCTCGAGCAGCCTGCGGATATGCTGTAGGATCTGCTTTTTGTCTTCATCGTCGAAATACAGCAGCAGCCCCTCATTGATGATGGCGAGGTCGCTGCTGGTCTCCGGATTGCTTTCGGCGTGCAGGACGTCGAGCGGCTGTAACTGCAGGTTTTGCGGGACAGCCTGCTGCATGGTACTCAGCATATCACTCTTCTGGCTGATGATGGCCGGCAGGTCCGTGTCGATGTAGCTGGCGTCGGGGTGCTTGCGGGCGTAGTCCAGACCGCGCAACGAGAAGCCCGCGGAAAGCTCGAGTACGGTAGGTGCTGAGGTCTTTTCCAGAAAGTAATCTAGGGAGCGGTACCGCATTTCGAAGTGCACCACGCTTGCCCAGAAACCAAAATCCTGTTGCGGAGCGGCAGGGATTTCGATGCCGAAATAGGCGGCTACCTCTTCCGCAAAGGGAATGGAGCCTGAGGCCGCTTTGAAGGCCAGCAAGGCGCTGGCGGTATCTGTTACTTTTTTTAATCTCATGATTGTGTGTTTTTTTCTGCAAAGTAACAGCACCCCGGGATGGCAAAATAGGAAAAAGTAGACCTATCGTTATTTGTTGAAGGCATTGCCCAGCTGGTTGGGGGCGCGCATGAACTGCCGGGGCCGCTGTGCGAATACCTTGCGGAAGTTTTGCAGGAAGTGGGATTCGTCATAGTAAAGGTCATACAGATGGTCTTTGTTTTCCCTTTGATGATCACGGATATAGAGGTTGTACATCGCCTGCAGGCGCACGATGGAAGCATATTCTTTCGGTGTCAGGCCGACCTGCTGCTTGAACAGCTTATTGAGATGTCTCTGCGAGCCGGGAATATTTTCGAATACCTCCCGGATTCGGATATTACCCTTATGCTGGTCGATGGCATCCACTGCACTGATGACGCGCCCATCGGCTGCAAACTGTATCCGCTCGGCCAGCAGCTGCAGCAGCGAACCGATACTGTCCGCAGGCAAACCAGTGCAGGAGTCCAGTACCATGCTGCCGTCCCGCTTCAGGCGGGAGATGGACGCTACCCTGTTGACTAATGTGGGCATGGCAGCACCTGCGATGGCATAATAGCCATAGGGCCTGAAGGTGATGCCGATGGAGCTGACCGGGACAGAACCGCGGAGCACAATATTTTTGTTGTGAGGGCCCACCAGATGCAGGTCGTACAGCGGATGATGAAAGACCGTGTCGTCCACGACATGCTCGTAAGTACTTTGATAGTTCCACAGCAATACGCATTTACCGGTCGGGATCACTAGGGCCTGCTCGTGCTCGGGGAGCTGCTCCGGGCTTTCGAACGACCAGATGGACTCAATCAATGGAGATAAACTGTCAGGTACGGGATAATACTGCATGCCGGCATGTAAAAAAGCAAATATCGGAATAATGGGCCAGTCGCGCAACAGGGGCTTCGTGAATTCTGATAGCGGTAAGTTAACTTATTTTTTCCAACCTTTTTGTGTACAGGAGATGTTCAGACCGTAGCAATCATTCCCGAAAGGGGCTAATATCTCGATTCTTCGGCAATATTTTTAATGTCAGTTGACAAAAAGTCGAATACTAAGACTAACTTTCTGTAGGTAAATCTATATCAGTTGAATCATAGACAGCATCGTGTGGAGTTGCTACTTTTGGTGCGAGACAGATTTAATAAGTAATTTAAAATTTGTAGAGTTGCATAGAAGGTTTGATGATTCATTTAAGATAATGGCAGTGGATCTGAGCGTTGTTAGAGGGTCAGTGGCAGAAGTTGCAAAGGAGCTGGATATAGGACCCAGTTTGCTCAGTAAGAGGTGTAGAAACCCTCATTATAATGAGGATAAAGTTTTCCCTGATAATCCTAAAATTAGCACTGGGGAACAGGAGTTGAGGATTTTACGTAAAAAATTAAGAGATGCAGAGTTAGAGTGTGATATATTAAAAAAGGCCATAGCCATCTTCTCCAGGGGAGACGATACATATACCGATTCATAGAGGCTAACCGAGAGGTAAATTACGTAGAGAAGATGGCGAGGTATTGAACGTTAGCAGCAGTTGTTTTTACCGTTGGCAAGTTTCTCCCGAGTCACCTAGGGAACAGCAAAGTAAATCACTCGTGGATAAAATAAATCAGGCACACATGGATAGTAAGTATATCTATTGTAGCCCACGGATATCCGCAGAGCTGCACAAAAAAGGTGAAAAGGTGTCAAGAAGCTATGTTGAAGGGTTGATGAAGAAACATGGAATACGAAGTAAGGTGAAGAAAAAATTTAGGGTGGCCACAGATTCGAGCCATAGCTATAGGATAGCTGAAAATCTCCTCAAAAGAGATCTTTCGGCGGATTCCCTGTCGTAGAAATGGGATGGAGTCATTACTTACATCCATACAAGTACAAGATGGCTTTATCTAACAACAGTCATCGATCTAGCGGACAGAAAAGTGATCGGATGGTCTTTGAGCACTGACATGACCGCTACAAACACTACCGTAGAAGCCATCAGGATGGCTATTAGAAACGGAGGTGTCAAAGTTGGCCTTATCTTCCATTCGGATATAGGGATGCTATATGCTTGCGATGAATTCAGGAAGATAATTGTAGAAATCAGGATACTTCAAATCATGAGCAAGAAGGCGAATTGCTGGGACAACGTAGCAGCTGAGAGCTTTTCAAGACATTAATAGCTGAAATTGTCTACCATAGAAAATTAATGGATCAGCAGTCAGCTAGATTGGAAATCTTTTGATACATTAAAGGGATTTTACAATACCCAAAGAATACATTCTGCTCTGCGGTATAAAACCCCTAAGCAGATCGAGGAGATGCTATTGGAAAGAGAAAGGGTCTGTAAAATGAACTGTGTCAAGGCTTGCTTCACCGCCCCACGGGGCGTGAAGTGACCATCTTTTCAAAATCCTCATTCTGTTCTTTAAATACTTTAAGAATGGCATCATCCATTACACCAACCCCTAAAAAGGACAGCTTTACTTTTTGTGCAGTTGCAAAGCCTTCATCCTTGAGCATATCATCGTAAATCTTGTTGATACGCACACGAATATTGTCCAATTTGAGATTGGTACCCAGGGCCTGGGCACTTTTACCTAAAACTCTTCCGTGCTTTAAATCCCAATTATTGGGGTTGATGTCCAGTTTGGTACTAAAGGATTTTGGTATTCCGTCAATAGTGATACGTCCCATAACAGGCACGTTTCCGTTCTTCTTAGGTTCATTCTTCTTCAGGTAGAAAAGCAGTTTGAACGTGGATCTTTTCTCTTGTTCCATAACTCAATTGTTTAACGTTTAAAATTAAATTTTATTGAGTTACAAGGGAATATGAAAATTTGTGCAAATGACTGAAATATAGATTGTTATATTATCATTCGGTTGGTTGTACTCAGTAACGATTTAGTAACCTAACCTTGTAATTTTAAGCCCAAAACTTGTCGGACACCTACTTCCAAATTTTGCCTCACGTTTTCTAAACTACTGTATATGAATGGTCTTAACCATTTTGCTTATTTTTGCTTTCTTCTAGTATTTTTTAAGAAAAAAAATGAACTGATATATCTTTTCTGTTGTTTTGGAGTCCAAAAACAACAGAAATTCCTTAGATAAACACTGTATATTTTTTTGATTTTCAGCGATACAAAGCAGACACTTTGCCTAATAACGTGAGACAAATAGTCAAAGGTTTTATCTTCGCAAGAGTGCTGTTCTTATTTTCCTTCGGTTCCGGAATTTATAGTTACGCATCGATTCCTAATCCAATACATGCATATTATTCCTCGATGTGTACATGCAAGTGAAAATTATGACAATAATGCTCTAAATAAGTGAAAACTTTGCGTTCCACTGGCTGTACCTCAGTTCTTTCATCGCAATAGGAGGTCTAGTGACATTTCTCTGTTAGAGGTGAAGACTCTCTGGACAAGACAATCGACATAACGGTTGCGCATCTTCAGGTCAAGTGTATCCTTGTTTGTTGGCCGATAGATTTACACATTTTAAGTTATACGGACGAGGAATTCAATCGGTTTTTCTCTTAGCAACGCCAGATCAGCCTCTTGTGGCAGTGATTTTCGATGGTTCGAGCATCATCGAGCCTTTCTATACTTTTTTTCGTGAGACAAACACAATTGTACAAAAAATTTATTGGTTAACGTGTCCTTTAATATATCATCCGCATGAATTAAAAAAGGGAAAACACCCTTTTTGCGAGGCCGGACTTTTCTGCATTTAATTCTCACATCTCAGTCATTCAACATTCCCCTCAACCTTGTTTCAGATCGTCGACAACGAATTTCTCTGCAATAAAATTTTAGTGCCCAAGATCAAGGTACCAAGTTTTGTAGCCTCCTATTCTTTCGGAAGAATCTGGCACATCTTAATTATTGGCTTTTGCACCGACATTTTGTTTCGAAGTGTTTGTTAGCCTCCTGTTTGAAAGATCAGGAGGCTTTTTTAAATTTTAACTTGCCAAGTTTAACGCAATTTGCTATATTTAAGTTGTATAGCAATTGCAGCTAAAACGTATGTCAAACCAGTGAGGGATTCAGTGAGTTGGGAAAACGAAAGTTTGTAAAACACTGATAAAGAGATTATTGCCCGAAGAGTGTTATTCCCCTACGGGCTACAGATCGAAAGATTAAAACTTAAAAAAGCTTGCAATTCATATTGCAAGCTTTTTTTATCTTTGAGTATCTACAAAACCAATACGAACTTCCAGAAAAAAAATGACAACATTTCCTGTTATAGCTTCTACTCTTTCTGCCAAACAATTAGGCGATTTTGTGATAAATAGATATGGCCTAGACGACAAATACCAATGTTCCTTATTCAGAACAGGAATGAACCATACGTATTTTCTTTCCAACACCGAAACGAAATACGTTTTGCGCGTTTATAGTCATAATTGGCGGTCAAAATCCGAAATTATTGAAGAGCTTGAACTTTTGAAATCATTGAAGAAGAATAATTTAAGTGTTTCTTTTCCAATTGAAGATAAAGACGGAGGGTTCATTCAACAAATAAATGCGCCTGAAGGAATCAGATACGTTGTACTTTTTTCCTTTGCTCAAGGGGAGAAAATTCGATTTATGGACATCGAAACGTGCTTTCGGATAGGTTCTCTAATGGCAAATATCCACAACCATACCGAAAACAAGAATATTAACCGTGTGACTTACAATAAGAAGTCGCTTATAGAATTACCTTATGCGTATTTACAACAGTTCTTTTCAGACAAGTTGCCAGAAATGGAACTCATCAAGGAGTTTGGCAGAAATTTTCAAAATTCAGATTTTGATAATACAAAAACCGGAATTATACATATGGATATCTGGTATGATAATATGGCCGTTACAGACGAGCATGAGATTACCATTTTTGACTTTGACTTTTGTGGAAATGGATGGCAAATTTTAGACGTTGGATATTTCTGCAAACAGCTGTTTTTCATAGAATCAGATAAAGAGCAGTACGAATTAAAAATTCAAAGCTTCCTACGAGGATACCAGAGCAGCATTTCTTTATCTGAAAAAGAGCTCAGGTTAATACCGAAAGCTGGCGCTGCTATTTTTATTTTTTATCTTGGCGTACAGGCGCAAAGATTTGATTGGTCCAATATATTTTTGACAGAAAACTATCTTAAAATGTTTGTCGGAAGAATTAAAGCTTGGATGGACTATTACGAAAAGAAAGAAGTCACTGTGGTTAAATAAGGCAAGATTAAGGAATATTAATTCGGTTTTACGTTGAAGGCTGGAAAACAACTCTTGCATAAGCGTTGGGTGAAACTATAAACCAATTACAGGTATTTTGTCTTGTTGGTAATTAAAATGTAACGTATTAATTTTACCTTTACTATTCCAAATAATATAATTTTATGAAGGCACATACGTACGAAACACAATCAACAATTACCCCACAAAAGGCATTGGACTTCCTGAAAGAAGGAAACCAGCGCTTTGTTAATAACCTGAAAGCTAACCGCGATCTTCTCGAACAGGTGAACGCTACACGTGAAGGGCAGTGGCCATTCGCCGTGGTGCTAAGCTGCATCGATAGCCGTACTTCAGCTGAGCTTATATTTGATCAGGGACTGGGTGATATCTTCAGTATCCGGATTGCCGGAAATTTTGTCAATCAGGATATTTTGGGATCGATGGAGTTTGGTTGCAATGTGGCCGGTTCTAAACTTGTTGTCGTTTTGGGGCATACCAAATGTGGGGCATTAAAAGGAGGATTGGATGCGGCGCAGATCGAGGGTATGGGAATGGATAACCTAAATCATTTGATTAATCATTTCGACCCGATCATCAATGAAGTGATCGAGCAGGGGGAAGAACGTTCTTCTAAAAATAGTGTACTGCTTGAAAAACTAAATCAACAGAATATTAAACATGCAATCCGTGACATTCGCAAACAGAGTTCAACGCTCCGGAAATTGGAAGAAGAGGGTAAAATTAAAATTGTCGGAGCGAACTATGACGTCGAAACTGGTAGCGTAAGTTGGCTATAAGCCGAAAGGTCGTGTATACTTTTTAAGAATAAAAAGCATGACGGTCATTTGCTTGAATCCATGCGAATAGTTCTGTGTCATCTAACTGTTTCATGATTACCGCAATTTGTGTAACATCCCTAGTTTAATTAGGTTAAATTATAATTGTGGTGTTGAGTTAATATTAAAAACAGAAATATAGTAATGTTTTTTTATCAAACGATTGCACAAAATGCCAGATACTAAAAATCCTGATCTGCTTAAATTTTTGACAAGTAGATCAGGATTTGAAAAAATACTATTAGAACGGATCTTTATAAGCGGGCATCTACAAATTTTCGATCGAGTATGCCCTTGATATCAAAAACTACGGATGGGTTCTTTTTTAAATTATTGAGATCTAAATGTAAGAACTCTCGGTGTCCCACAGCCAGAATAACACTGTCATAATCTGCAGATTCGGGAAGATCCGATAATAGTTTTAAATTAAAATGTGATTTCACTTCATCTCTATTGACCCATGGATCATAAATGTCGACTTTTAGACCAAATTCTTGAAGATCCTGAATCATATCTATAACTTTACTATTTCTCATATCAGGACAGTTTTCTTTGAAGGTGATGCCCAATACTAACGCTTTTGCCCCTTCAAATTTGATGTTTTTCTGAATCATCAATTTCACCACTTTTGATGCGATGAAGGAGGCGATCTGATCATTTACTTCTCTTCCAGATAAAATAACATGTGGGTGATAACCTAGTTGAGTTGCTTTTTGAGCGAGGTAGTAGGGGTCTACAGAAATACAATGACCGCCCACTAGTCCTGGTTTAAAACGTAGAAAATTATATTTTGTGCCCGCAGCATCTAACACATCCTGTGTATCTATTCCTACACGGTCGAAGATTAGCGCGAGCTCATTCATAAAGGAGATATTTACATCGCGCTGCGCATTTTCGATCACCTTGGCAGCTTCGGCAACTTTGATTGAGGGCGCCAAATGTGTCCCGGCTTCAATAATATTCTTATAAAGTCCATCTACCACCAATCCTGCCTCAGGTGTACTTCCAGAAGTCACTTTCATGACCTTTTGAAGTGAATTTACTTTATCGCCTGGATTAATACGTTCTGGTGAATAACCAACAAAAAAATCTTGGTTAAATTTTAATCCCGAGCAACTTTCCAAAACAGGTATACACTCTTCTTCAGTACAACCAGGATAGACGGTAGATTCATAAATAACCAAATCGCCCGGATTTAATAATCCGCCAATCATTTTAGATGCCTCCAACAATGGTGACAAGTCTGGTGAATTATAGCGATCTATCGGAGTTGGTACAGTGACTATGTATACGTTTGCATCAGCAATGTCTGCGGTAGAATTACTCGCATCATATCCCTTACTTTGGTTTGATGTGAGAAATAGCTCTCTTGCACGTTCCAGTTCTTTTTTATCAGCTTCCAGTGTACGGTCAACACCGCGCCTAAGTTCATCAATACGTGTTTCATTAATATCAAATCCAATCACGGGGAAATAATCGGAAAATGCTATTGCTAACGGCAATCCGACATATCCTTGACCAATGATGGCAATTTTTTTTACCTGAAAATCTCTCATATATAGCTGTAAATATACGTTCTTTGCTTTAAATTTAACCTCTTGTCAACCAACCTCTGCGTCCAGCTGTTGCTATGGCATAGGGTGTAATCCAGAATAAACTGAAGGCGTAGAATATACTGTAACTATATGCCCAGAAAGCTTCTTTGGCATCCGAGTTTTTGGAAGCAAAGAAATAGGCCTGGACGCTGGAAAATATTAAGATACCGACCAATGTTGAGCTTAAGAACATCAGTGGATAATGAAATACGGTCCATAACATCAGTAATATCATCGGATAAGACAATAACACTTTTTTCCATTGCATAAGCAATAAGATACGTGCTCCCCATTTAGGTCCCTGACGGAAATTCTTAAATGTAAATTGACTCATCGCAATGTTTTCACGCACGTTGCTTCGTTCCCAACGGATAAACATCTTGTACAGATTTTTGTAACGTACAGGTGTGTCGGTATAAACGTATGCGTTGGATTGAAATAGAACATGATACCCCTGTTTCAGGATCATATTGGTCATCGCGCGATCTTCACCGATATCAGACGGTTGTCCCATAAAAGTCTGGTTAATCCAATCTTCCAAACAGTTCATGACAGCCTCTTTACGATAGCCAGATAATGCTCCTGGTGTACACATGACAGTACCCAACATACTTTGTGCAGAACGCACAAACTCAAAGCTGAATACGAAGCTAACATTCAACATACGGGGTATAATCGCTTTTTTGGTATTCAATACACGCACGTTACCCGCAACGGCTCCACATTCCTTGTTTGTTACAAAAGGACTCGCCATATTACGTATGGTATCCTTTTTAACAACAGAATCACTATCAACCGTAATAAAGATTTCTCCCGTACCTAACTTAAATCCACGGTATAAAGCATGTCTCTTACCCATATTCTTGGGCTGCTGATAAATTTCAACACGATCGCCCAATTCCATTTTGGCACGTTGTATCCAGGCAAAGGTATTGTCCTTACTTCCGTCATCAATAGCGATGATCTGAAGTTTCTTCTCCGGATAGTCGCTGCTAGCTAAACTATGTAAGGTATCATAGACTAACTGTCCTTCGTTATAAGCCGGAACGATAATCGTACAAGTAGGTAACTCATCGTCTGATACCGAAGCGATAGGTTTATATTTACGATGTAGTACAATCAAAAAAATCAAAAAGCTGATAGCGATAGCTGCTAAAAATATACCCAAGGCGATCAAAAATGTTCCGCCGATGCTGTCCAAACGTTGGAAACGTAATGCATCAAAATCAGGCTGAAGCATGTATACGCCAAAAACTGACGCAAATAGTATAAAAAAAGTCGCTCCAAAAATACCATATTCTTTCGGACCAAAGTTGCTTTCCTCGTTTTTGTTCACTGTATGATCAGATCGCTTTTCTCCTGCATTTACATCATATACAGCAGGCTGCCATTGTTTGGTCATCTGCTTGGATACGATCGAGTTTTCTTTCATGTAATTCATAACCGTTCTATTTTAGATACACATTCGTTCATTCTATATTTAACCGATACCGCAATCGGCATCATTTGTAATGAAAATATTACGATTGCATAAACGCAAAAGACATGCCTTTATTTTGTGCCAAAAATGGCACCACTGTTCAAATTGTAACGTTCTTGATACAAAGTAATGTTGAGTAAGTTGTTCTTTTTCAGTGTTTTAATTTTGTCTTGTAATAAAAATCGATTAAAATATAATAACGATATGGGCAGTAGACTTTTAAGGTTTTTTAACATTTGCCTGCAGATTGTTAAGAAAAATTGACAACTTTTGTGACAAACTGTGTAGGAAAGGGGGCAATCGGTCAGGTGAAGAATTCGGCTGAAACCAAATAAAAAAATGCAAGGGATAGAGAAAAAAAAGACGCTCCCAAAAGAGAGCGTCTCCAATATGATTGAGTTTCGGAATCGTCTTTATCCGCCAAATTCCATCAGATAATTTTTTAGAAAATCATTTAGATCACCATCCAGGACAGCTTGTGTATTGGAGGTTTCGTAATTGGTCCGTAAATCTTTAATTAACTTGTAAGGATGGAGGACATAATTTCGAATTTGGGATCCCCATTCTATTTTCTTCTTGTTTCCTTCAATAGCAGCGGTAGCTTCCTGGCGTTTACGCATTTCAATCTCATATAACTGTGATTTCAATAAGCGCATCGCATTTTCTTTGTTTTGTAATTGCGATCTGGATTCCTGATTTTTAATAATAATGCCCGTAGGTTTGTGATGTAATCGAACAGCTGTTTCCACCTTATTTACGTTCTGGCCTCCTGCACCACCTGAGCGGAACGTGTCCCATTCGATTTCCGAATCCTTAACATCAATCTCAATATTATCATCAATCAAGGGATAGACATAAACAGACGCGAACGAGGTATGGCGTTTTGCATTGGAATCAAACGGAGAAATCCGAACGAGCCTGTGTACACCGTTTTCTCCCTTCAGGTAGCCATAAGCAAAATCGCCTGATATCTGTAAGGTTACACTCTTAATGCCTGCAACGTCACCTTCCTGCGAATCTTGTTCGGTCACTTTATACCCATTTTTCTCGCCCCACATAATATACATCCGCATCAGCATGGCAGCCCAGTCACAACTTTCAGTCCCGCCGGCACCAGCTGTAATCTGTAAAATTGCATCCAGCTGATCTTCTTCGGCACTAAGCATGTTTTTGAATTCGAGTTCCTCGACTTGCGCTAAAGCTAGTTTATATTGGTCGTCCACTTCCTTATCACTCGCGTCGCCAGATTGGAAGAATTCATACATGACATAGGCGTCTTCAACCGCCGCTGCAACTTCGTCGAAGTGGTCTGTCCATACCTTTTGGTTTTTTATGGACAAGAGTATTTTTTCTGCAGCTTTGGAATCATCCCAAAAACTTGCTTCAAGCGTAATAGCTTGATCTCTTTCTATCTCTTCTTTGCGTGCATCGATGTCAAAGATGCCTCCTCAGGGAAGTAACACGATCCCTCAAGTCTTGAATTTGTTCTTTTGTCATATCCGCTAAAGTAGAAATTTTAATTAATAAATTCGTGCTTCTATCGAATAACTTCGCACCCAATATAGATTGCCCAATAGGGATAATTTGACCTTTTTTTTTTAGTTTTGGTATTGTCAACGGAATAAACCTTCATTTAAGGATCTACACGATGTGTAACAATGAAATACGGAAGGCTCTTATTGATGTTTAAAACAACTAATTTCAGTAAAAACAGTATGTTCCCAAAAATTAATTTTACAACGACTGAGGCCTATAAGAATCTAGCGCAGCATTTTGGTTCTTTTGCAGGGCTATCTAGCAATAGCGAAAAAAATGATCTACGTGCACTTTTTGCCGCAGATCCCGAACGTTTTGAGAAGTTCTCGATCGCTTTCGAAGATATACTTTTGGATTACTCCAAAAATCGGATTACTGCAGAAACAAAAGCGCTCTTGGTTCAGTTAGCTAAAGAATGTGGTCTTGAAGAAGCGATAGCGGCTATGTTCTCGGGCGAGCGGATCAACGTGACCGAAAACAGACCGGTGTTACACACCGCTTTGAGAAACCAATCCGGCCAACCCGTATATGTGGATGGAAAGGACGTCATGCCTGATGTTAAACGAGTGTTGGCACACATGAGAACTTTCACCGAAGAGATTCTATCTGGCCAGTGGAAAGGATATACAGGAAAAGAAATTACCGATGTAGTTAATATCGGTATTGGAGGTTCAGATCTCGGCCCTGTGATGGTAACAGAAGCATTAAAAGCTTATAAGACGCGGTTAAATGTCCATTTTGTTTCCAATGTAGACGGTACACACATTGCTGAAACATTGAAAGCTGTGGATCCTGAAACAACGTTGTTTTTGATTGCATCAAAAACTTTCACAACACAGGAAACGATGGCCAATGCTCATACCGCTAAAGACTGGTTTTTGGCGAGCGGAGCCCTTCAGGAGGATGTCGCTAAGCATTTTGCAGCATTGAGCACCAATACAGAAGCAGTACGTGCCTTTGGAATAGATACTCAAAATATGTTTGAGTTTTGGGACTGGGTAGGCGGACGGTATTCCCTGTGGTCTGCTATAGGTCTTTCAATTAGCTTGGCAATAGGCTTTGATAATTTCGAGGAACTTTTAAAAGGTGCCTACGATACGGACGTTCATTTTAAGGAAACTCCCTTCGAATCCAATATTCCGGTAATATTGGCTTTGCTTGGTGTATGGTACAATAATTTTTTCAAGGCCGAAAGCCATGCAATTCTCCCTTACGATCAATACCTACACCGTTTTGCCGCTTATTTCCAACAAGGGGATATGGAAAGTAACGGTAAGTATATTGATCGCAATGGTCAACAGGTGGATTATCAGACTGGACCGATTATCTGGGGTGAACCTGGTACGAACGGGCAGCACGCCTTCTATCAGTTGATTCACCAGGGCACCAAGTTGATTCCTTGTGATTTCATTGCACCTGCCAATAGTCTTAATCCGATCGGAAACCACCACCAATTGCTGTTGTCTAACTTTTTTGCGCAGACTGAGGCTTTGATGAATGGCAAAACGGAAGCCGAAGTGGTTGCTGAATTTAAGAAAGCCGGAAAGTCGGACCCGGAAATTGAAGCACTGAAAGCCTATAAAGTTTTTGAAGGTAATCGCCCAACGAATTCCATCCTGTTCAAAAAAATGACGCCACGCACTTTAGGACGACTTATCGCATTGTATGAGCATAAGATTTTTGTCCAGGGTGTGATCTGGAATATTTATAGTTTTGATCAATGGGGTGTCGAGCTCGGTAAACAATTGGCCAATCAAATCCTCCCGGAATTAAGCGACGCCAATCCGGTTACAAGTCATGATTCTTCGACAAATGGATTGATCAATGCGTACAAAGCTTGGCGGGATTAAAATTGCTCTCTGTGATCTAAATTAGATCCGGGATGAAATAGAAGAAACGGGGCTGTTCAACTTTTGGACAGCCCCGCTTTTAGTTAGACTTTTTTCTGCTGGATTCGAATGGCATTTAAAATAGCCAAAAGTGCTACCCCAACATCGGCGATAACGGCTTCCCAGAGCGTTGCAACACCACCGGCACCAAGAACCAAGACAATGATTTTGATCCCCATCGCGAGAATGACGTTCTGCCAGACAATGCTTCGGGTAATTTTACCGATTTTGATGGCAGACAGGATCTTGTGGGGTTCATCGTTCTGGATCACCACATCAGCCGTTTCGATGGTTGCATCGGCTCCGAGTCCACCCATGGCAATGCCGACCTGCGCCAAAGCTACTACAGGTGCGTCATTTACGCCGTCACCTGCAAAGGCAACACGGCGACCTTGATCGATCAGTTGTTGTACATGATTTACCTTATCTTCCGGAAGGAGGTCCCCAAAAGCTTTGTCTAGCCCAAGTTCTTTGGCAACTTCATTTACTACCGCTGTTTTATCCCCAGATAGCATGACGGTATATAAACCTTGAGCACGCATGGTTTGGATCACTTCCTTGGCATCGGGCTTAATCCGATCCGCCACAGTGATATAACCCGCATATTGATCTTCGATGGCAAGCAATACAATGGAGTAGGCCACTTGCCTTAGCTCTGCAGGATAGCTTATATTGAATTTGTCCAGTAACTTGCTGTTGCCTGCGAGTGTACGTTTTCCATTAACAGTGGCGAGGAGTCCGTGGCCTGCTATTTCCTGGGTTTTCTCAGCTTGCAATGCGGGCCTGCCGGGATGATAACTTGCGATCGCCTTTGCGATGGGATGTGTTGAATGTGCCTCGACAGCCTTAGCGTAACTCAGTAATTCCGTTGGATCTCGATGGACAGCAAAAACTTCCGTTACTTCAAATACACCCGCTGTAAGTGTCCCCGTTTTATCCATGACAATGGTATCGACAGCGGTGATGGCATCGAGGAAGTTCCCGCCCTTAAATAGTATGCCATTTCGGGAGGCTAAACCTATACCACCAAAATACCCCAAGGGAATCGAAACAACCAGGGCACAGGGACAGCTGATCACCAAGAAGACCAAACTCCGGTAGAACCATTCTTTAAAACTATAGTCCTGAACAAAAAATAGGGGTAAAATAAGAACCAAAAGCGCGAGGCCGAAAATAATAGGAACATATATTTTGGCAAATCTGGCAATAAACAATTGTGTTTTGGACTTCCGTGCGGTAGCATCCTGTACCATTTCGAGAATTTTGCTCAATTTGCTATCCTCAAATGTACTGGAAACCTCGATCTCAACAACCGTTTCCAGATTAATCATGCCTGCAAAAACAGCTTCGTCCTTATATTTTGTATCGGGTTTACTCTCTCCAGTCAATGCTGCGGTATTAAATGCAGCTTTCTCCGTTTTCAATTTACCATCCAGCGCCACTTTTTCTCCTGCTTTTACAAGGATAATTTCACCGATTGTGACGGTTTTTGGATTTACCTGCTGCTGTTGCCCGTTGCGCAGCACCGTTACTTTATCGGGACGGATATCCAATAGCGATTTAATTGATTTCTTGGCGTTATCGACGGCAGTATCCTGAAACCACTCTCCGATTTGGTAGAATACCATTACCGCGACACCCTCTTCAAATTCTCCAATGGCGAAAGCACCCAAGGTTGCAACGGTCATTAAAAAAAATTCATTAAAAATATCACCACGGCTTGCCTTGCGAAATGCCATTTGAATAACGGGGATTCCCGCGAGAAGGTAGGCAACGCTATTTAAGGTCAAGCTGATGCCAAAGGGAAGGCTGATCTTAAACGCATATTTCAATAGGAGTAAAGTAAGTAAGATGGTGAGTGCCATGAGGAGCTTACGTTGGGTGATCCACCAAGGCTGTTCCTTTGTTGTAAGACCATGCTCCGGTGTGGCATGGCTATGCTCGTGGTTGTGTTCGCACATATATCAGCGGTTCTTTATGAGAATTAAATTTACCGAATTCTGCCGTAAAAAGCGAGGGAATGGGGATAAACTCATCCATAAAGACGACTATTTTAGAGGAATCGGACCGGTAAAAAATATATTTCAACTGATAGGTTATTTCAATGGAGGAATGTGAAAAAGGGCTATCCAATTTTTTGGATAGCCCCTTATGCTATGTAATGAATGTACTCTTATTCTTTTGACATACTGCCAATAATCATTTCCAATATGGCAACGACAATGGCAAACAGCGCTGCGGTCCAAAATCCATGTACATCAAATTTGGAGCCGAGAAGTGAATCGGTCAACAAGACCATTAATACGGTAATAATAAAGGAAACTAGACCCAAGGTAATCCAATTCAATGGGAAAGTAAATAACCTTAAAATCGATCCCACAGTGGCGTTGACAAATCCAATGACAAGTCCTGTAACGATCGCCCAGCCGAAACCAGCAACTTCCGCACCAGGGACAACCCAGCAAGCAATTGCGACTACCAGGCCAGTAACTAAAAGACTAATAATAAATTTCATAATATGTGCTAATTTATAACGAGTAAATAAAGTAATAATATAATAATTGTCGTACAAACCCAATGCCAAACTTTGTTTAAATTATCGTTTTTAATCTTTGGGGTTAGATGGATGGATGGATGGATGGATGGATGGATGGATGGATGGATCGTTAACTTGTATTAATAACTGGGGCTGATTGATAAATAGCAATACTGGAATAAAAAATATATGCAAGCATAGTAAATATTTTGTATATTTATTCAGAAGCTATGCATGCTCTAGCCGTATGGTCATCAACGATTATGCGTGTTATGTATGACGATTGCCGATGGTGGAAAAGAATTGAAAGACGTATTTAAGTCGTTTAAACAAGCGATCGGATCGCCAATAGCGGGGAAATTGAAAGAATTAAGTTCATAAAATAATAGACCCATGAAGAAAATTATGATGTCATTCATAATGCTGCTGACTACAGTGGCATTATTTGCGCAGACCGATCCCATCATCGGAAAGTGGGAAAACCCAAGCGGCGAAGGTCGTGTTGAAATTTACAAGAAAGGCGATAAGTTTTTTGGTAAGCTCTATTGGCTGAAATTTCCAAATAATGAAGCCGGTCAGCCGAAGAAAGATATAAAAAATCCAGATAAAGCACTGCAGAGTAGAAATGTACAAGGGCTAGAAATCTTGACCAATTTTGATAAAGATGGCAATACGTATGTTGACGGAAAGATCTATGATCCGAAGTCGGGCAAAACGTATAGCTGCAAGATGACCTTAAAAGGCGATAAGCTTGATATCAGAGGTTATGTGGGTGTGAGCTTACTTGGACGCACCGAGACATGGAAAAGAATTAATTAAGATAGAAAATGGCTGCAAAATCAAAATAATCCGCTTGCATGGATAGGTCAGATTCCACCAAAAAGGCAATTTATTTCTAGGAAGTAAATTGCCTTTTTGGTTTTGTGCTGGAATTACAGTATTTTCATCCCTACAAATTATAAATACCAGCTCTATGGCCGTAAAAATGTCTTATGTTGAAAATGTCAAGCTTGCACTACAGTCCATTGTAGGGAATAAGCTGCGGACATTTTTAACAGCACTGATCATTGCCATAGGGATGATGGCATTAATAGGGGTATTGACCTCGATTGATGCGATGAAAAACTCGTTGACAGATTCCTTTTCGTCGATGGGATCAAATTCCTTCAACATACGCAACAGGGGATTGAATGTTCGGATCGGTAATGAAGGGACTCGCTCAAAAGTCTTTGCTAATATTACTTACGCTCAATCCGCAAAATTCAGACAGGATTTTCACTTTAATGCGTTGACATCAATCAGTGCCAATGTGAGTTGGAATACGACCGCAAAATATCAATCCAAAAAGACAAACCCCAATATCGGCCTGATCGGGACAGATGAAAATTATCTGCAGACATCAGGGTATGTTGTCAGCGAAGGCCGTAATTTTTCTACGCGGGAGGTTGAAACAGGTAGTGGCGTGATCATCATCGGTAGTGAAGTGAGTAAAATGCTATTCAACGAAATTATTGATCCCATAGGACAGTTTATTACTGTTAACAATATCCGCTATTTGGTGATAGGAGTCTTAAAAAGTAAAGGTTCCTCTGCCGGGATGGGCGGGGACAGAGCCTGCTTTATTCCCCTGATCAAGGCCCGGGCAGTGATGCAAGGTACCGAGCCTTCCTATGTGATCACTGTTTCTTCCAATGACCCCATGCGATTGGAAGCCGCAATTGGCGAAGCTACAATCGTATTTAGAAATATTCGCGGATTGGCATCACGGCAGTCAAATGATTTTGAAATCACCAAATCAGATGCGGTTGCCCAGATGCTGATGCAAAATATGGCTATGGTTACTTTGGGAGCAGTGGTGATCGCTTTTATAACCCTTGTGGGAGCTTCAATCGGATTGATGAACATCATGTTAGTTTCGGTCACCGAACGTACGCGAGAGATCGGTATTCGTAAGGCAATCGGTGCAACACCGAGTGTTATACGCAAACAATTTCTGATGGAAGCAATTGTGATCTGTATGATTGGAGGTGTCGCCGGGATCTTTATAGGTATTTTGATTGGTAATATCCTGGCGCTGCAGCTCGGCACATCTTTTATTATACCTTGGGGAGCGATTATTTTGGGTTTTGCGGTATGTGGACTCGTCGGTATGTTATCGGGCTATTACCCGGCCTCAAAAGCATCTAAACTGGATCCAGTCGACGCACTTCGTTACGAGTAATTCACATTGCAGCGCCTAACACGCTATTTTCACGAAATTTTTATGGATAAGACCTTTTCTTATGCGATAGCCTAAATCCGCTAGCTATCGCTCCTATCTGTTATTAAAATTCTGGCGCTTTTCGTCTAAAATGCGAGAGTCCAAAGTTGAGATAAGGTTATACCAACTTCGGACTGCAAGCATAATGAGTCCACCTTGAGTCCACGTTGAGTCCGTCTTTTTCAAGTGGATTTACCATTGAGACACCGCGCATACACCCTGCTTGCAGGACGAAGATGTCTAGGGCTTGCCGCCCAGTTGCTCGCGATCAAAGCAAGAGGAAAAGTAGATCGATTGAAAAAAGAAATTTTATGCAATCGGTTTAATGTTACCAAATCATTGATTTGGGGTGAATTCTCCGTGAATAGCCCTTGTCTCGAAAGGTGAAGCAACTTATTCCAATGAAAAAACTGTAATATTGTATAAAAAAATAAAATCGAATTATGTACAATACATTACAACCAGTTTTAGAAAAGGAATTGGAAGCAATCAAAGAAGCGGGATTGTATAAACAAGAGCGAGTGATCGTTACTCCCCAAGGAGCAGACATCAAAGTGAGTACAGGACAAGAAGTTGTCAATTTTTGTGCGAACAATTATTTGGGTCTGTCTTCGCACCCAAAAGTAATCGAAGCTGCTAAGAAAGCGATTGATACACATGGTTATGGAATGTCTTCCGTACGTTTCATCTGTGGTACCCAAGATGTGCATAAAGAATTAGAAGCAAAAATTTCTACGTTCCTCGGAACAGAAGATACTATTTTATATGCGGCAGCATTCGACGCGAATGGTGGGGTGTTTGAGCCATTATTTGGTGCCGAAGATGCCATCATTTCAGACGAATTAAATCATGCCTCTATCATTGATGGTGTTCGTTTGTGTAAAGCACAACGTTTCCGTTATAAAAATGCGGATATGGCTGATCTGGAAGCGCAATTGCAGGCCGCATCCGGTGCTCGACATAAAATCATTGTTACAGATGGCGCGTTTTCGATGGAGGGATCTGTAGCTCCATTGGACCAGATCTGTGATCTAGCCGATAAATACCAGGCGCTCGTGATGATCGATGAATCGCATTGTACAGGATTTATCGGTGCAACTGGACGTGGTACACACGAGCTTTTCAATGTAATTGATCGTGTAGATATCATTACAGGTACGTTGGGTAAGGCGCTAGGTGGTGCTTCCGGTGGTTTTACTTCCGGTAAAAAAGAAATCATCGATTTGTTACGTCAGCGTTCACGTCCTTATTTATTTTCGAATACCCTAGCACCCGCAATTGCAGGGGCTTCTGTTGCGGTCTTGGACATGCTGAGTGAGACAACTGCATTGCGTGATAAACTGGAATCCAATACGATCTACTTCCGTGAAAAAATGACGGCTGCTGGATTTGATATCAAGCCAGGTTTCCATCCAATCGTGCCTGTGATGCTGTATGACGCGAAATTAGCGCAGGAGTTCGCATCCAAGATGTTGGACGAGGGAATTTATGTGATCGGTTTTTACTATCCCGTTGTACCTCAGGGAAAAGCCCGTATCCGTGTGCAGATTTCGGCAGGACACGAAGTTGCTCACCTGGATAAAGCAATCGCCGCCTTTACCAAAGTAGGTAAAGAATTAGGTGTAATTAAATAAAATACACATAGTTATAAATTTTATGGTGCAAAATGTTTATCTTTGCACCCTAAAATTTTATAAAAATATTCTTGCTCAATGCAAAACATTAGAAACATTGCGATCATCGCTCACGTCGACCACGGTAAAACTACGCTTGTAGACAAAATTTTATATTTTACCAATCAATTCAGAGAAAATGAAAATGCTGGTGAATTAATCCTAGACAATAATGATTTAGAGCGTGAACGCGGGATCACTATTGTATCTAAGAACGTATCAGTAACATATAAAGGTGTTAAAATCAACATCATCGATACACCAGGTCACGCCGATTTCGGTGGTGAGGTTGAACGTGTATTGAAGATGGCCGATGGTGTAGTACTATTGGTAGATGCTTTTGAAGGCCCAATGCCTCAAACACGTTTCGTTACAGGTAAAGCGCTAGGTTTAGGTATCAAACCTATCGTTGTTGTCAATAAAGTCGATAAAGAAAACTGTCGTCCTGACGAAGTTTACGAACATGTTTTTGACTTATTCTTCAACTTGGGCGCTACTGAAGAGCAATTGGATTTCCCAGTATTGTACGGTTCTTCAAAACAAGGATGGATGTCTACCGATTGGAAAAATCGTACTGAAGACTTCACCGACTTATTGGAAGCTATCATCAAATATATCCCTGCACCAGAAGTATCTGAAGGTACTTTACAAATGCAGGTAACATCGTTGGATTACTCAACTTTCGTAGGACGTATCGCTATCGGTCGTGTTGCTCGTGGTACAATCAAAGAAAACCAACCTGTTTCTTTGGTGAAACGCGACGGAAAAGTTGTAAAATCAAGAGTTAAAGAGCTACAGGTATTTGAAGGTTTGGGCCGTATCAAAGTATCTGAAGTACATGCAGGTGATATCTGTGCTGTAGTAGGTATCGAAGGTTTTGATATCGGTGATACAATCGCAGATTTCGAAAATCCAGAGCAATTGGAAGTTATCAGCATTGATGAACCAACAATGAACATGTTGTTTACCATCAATAACTCTCCTTTCTTCGGTAAAGAAGGTAAATTGGTAACATCACGTAACATCTACGATCGTTTGCAAAAAGAGTTGGAGAAAAACTTAGCACTGCGCGTAGTTCCTACTGAATCTCCAGATGCTTGGTTGGTATACGGACGTGGTATCCTTCACTTGTCCGTATTGATCGAAACAATGCGCCGTGAGGGTTATGAGTTGCAAGTAGGCCAGCCACAAGTTATCATCAAAGAAATCGATGGTCAAAAATGTGAACCAATCGAAGAGCTTGTTGTTGATGTACCTTCTGATGTCTCAGGAAAAGTAATTGAGTTGGTTACACAACGTAAAGGTGAGTTGTTGATTATGGAAGCTAGAGGAGATATGCAACATCTTGAGTTCTCTATCCCTTCTCGTGGTATTATCGGTTTACGTAACAACGTGTTGACAGCAACAGCGGGTGAAGCTGTTATGGCACACCGTTTGAAAGGTTACGAGCCTTGGAAAGGTACAATTCCTGGTCGTTTGGCAGGTGTATTGATCTCTTTGGATACGGGTTCAACAACTGCGTACTCCATTGATAAATTACAAGACCGTGGTCGTTTCTTCGTAGATCCAGGTGTGGATGTATATGAAGGACAAATCCTAGGTGAACACATCCGTGACAATGATTTAACGATCAACGTTACTAAAGGAAAACAGTTGACAAATATGCGTGCTTCTGGTTCTGACGACAACGTACGTATTGCACCAGCAATCAAATTCTCCTTGGAAGAATGTATGGAGTATATTCAAGCTGACGAGTATATTGAGGTGACACCACAATCAATGCGTCTACGTAAAATCTATTTGACTGAAAACGAGCGTAAAGTTAACGCAAAGAAATTCCAATAGTCAATAGCGGAACGCGCTATAAAAAAAGCCCTCGAACATTGTTCGAGGGCTTTTTTTGATGATTTAAATCCTCGCCTTGGCAGTGCCTCAGGGAGATATCACGTTTTTTTGTTCTTTCCTCCCCGGTACAGTAAGTATCATCCGGCAGAAAACCGAATAGCTTTTCAATTCGCAGGAATATAATCAGCCAAGAATACGTAACTTTGTGTGAGATAAGGATTATTATGAGTAAACAGGTGGAGCACACTCCAAAAGAATATATTCAGATAAAGGGCGCAAGAGTTAATAACTTAAAGAATATCGACGTTGATATCCCTAAAAATAAATTAGTTGTTATCACTGGAATGTCGGGCTCAGGAAAATCATCCTTAGCTTTTGATACGCTCTATGCCGAAGGACAGCGACGTTATGTCGAAAGTCTCTCTTCGTACGCAAGACAATTTATGGGACGGATGAATAAACCGGAGGTGGATTACATCAAAGGTATCGCTCCCGCAATTGCCATTGAGCAACGTGTCATTACGTCCAACCCCCGTTCGACGGTAGGAACATCCACCGAGATCTATGATTATCTGAAATTGTTGTATGCCCGGATCGGCAAGACAATTTCTCCTGTATCAGGCCGCGAGGTGACCAAAGACAGTGTGAGTTCAGTGGTGGATTTTGCGTTGAATTTAGAAGAGGGGACAACGGTGACACTTCTCGCGCCACTTATTCCTGCTCATGGACGTAAACTTAAGGAAGAACTGTCGCTCCTGTTACAGAAAGGTTTTGTGCGTGTCGTCTTTGGGGATAGTATGCAGAAAATCGAAACTATTATCGATGATAAGGCCATCGCCAATAAAGACCTTCAGGATGGTGAAGTGCTTATTGTCGTCGACCGGGTTCGCATTGAACAGGACGATGATACAGTCAATCGACTTTCTGACTCTGTCCAAACAGGTTTTTTCGAGGGTAAGGGTGAGCTCTATATGGAAGAAAATGGTCAAAGACATCATTTCTCCCATAAATTTGAACTTGATGGAATAACATTTGAAGAACCTACACCAAATTTCTTCAGTTTTAATAATCCGTATGGTGCCTGTCGTCGATGTGAAGGTTATGGAAAGATCATTGGTATTGACCCTGATCTTGTTATTCCAGACAAAAGCCGCTCGGTCTACGATGGCGCAATTGCACCTTGGCGAGGGGAGAAAATGGGCGAGTGGTTACAAGTGCTTGTTAAAAGTTCACTGAAATTTGATTTCCCAATACATCGTGCCTATATGGACCTGACTGCGGCGCAGAAAGAGCTGCTGTGGACGGGAAATAAATATTTCGCAGGTCTTACTCAATTTTTTGAAGAGCTCGAAGCTCAGACCTATAAAATTCAATATCGGGTGATGTTATCGCGCTACCGCGGGAAAACAGATTGCCCGGATTGCCGCGGTACCCGTTTACGCAAAGATGCGACTTACGTGAAAGTAGGGGGCAAGTCTATCACCGATATCGTTTTGATGCCGCTTGAAGAAGCCTTGGAATTCTTTAAAACCCTACCGCTGGTGGGTAATGAACTGGTCATTGCCAAAAGACTTCTTGCCGAAATTAATAATAGGTTGCAATTTTTGTGCGATGTTGGATTAAGTTACCTGACCTTGAACCGGCTATCGAATACCCTTTCTGGAGGGGAATCACAGCGGATCAATCTGGCAACTTCATTAGGAAGTTCACTCGTAGGTTCTATTTATGTGTTGGACGAGCCAAGTATTGGACTTCATCCACGTGATACACAGCGTCTGATTTCTGTGCTGAAATCCCTGCGCGATGTTGGTAATACGGTTGTGGTGGTCGAGCATGAGCAGGAGATGATGGAGGCGGCTGATTACCTGATCGATATCGGACCGGAAGCCGGGATCAATGGCGGCGAAATGGTCTTCGCAGGTACATATCAGCAGATTCTGAAAGATACAAAGAGCCTTACGGGGCAATACCTCAGTGGTAAAAGCCAGATTGAGGTACCCCAAAAGCGCCGCCCATGGTCCAAGAGTGTGACCATTAAAGGAGCGCATGAGAATAACCTCAAAGGGATTGATGTACAATTTCCATTGAATACGTTTACTGTGGTGACAGGTGTTTCAGGATCAGGTAAGACCTCCTTGGTCAAACGTATCCTTTACCCAGCATTGCAGAAGTCGATAGGCAATTACTCTGGTGAACAGACTGGGGTCTATGATGCGATCGAGGGGGATATTACCCAGATAGAACAAGTTGAAATGGTCGATCAAAACCCGATCGGTCGTTCTTCGCGATCCAACCCGGTGACTTACGTGAAAGCCTGGGATGAAATCAGGGCCTTATATGCCAACCAGGCAGCAGCCAAAGCTGCTGGACTGAAACCTGCGGCATTTTCATTTAATGTTGAAGGTGGACGTTGTGATGTCTGTCAGGGTGAAGGTGAAGTTAAAATTGAAATGCAATTTATGGCCGATATCGTTTTGCCATGTGAGGCCTGTGGGGGCAAGCGATTTAAACAGTTTGTGCTTGATGTACACTATAAGAACAAGTCGGTAGCAGATGTTCTCGAGCTGAGTGTTGATGAAGCGATCGTATTCTTTGCAGACCAGCCTAAAATATTAGCGAAATTGCAGCCTTTACAGGACGTTGGACTAGGCTACGTTAAGCTCGGGCAATCGTCAAGTACATTGTCTGGCGGTGAAGCACAGCGGATTAAACTGGCCTCCTTCCTCATTAAGGGAAATAATAGCAAGAAGACACTTTTTATCTTTGATGAACCAACAACAGGCTTACACTTTCAGGATATTAAAAAGTTATTGAAATCATTTGATGCACTGATTGCCTTAGGGAACAGTATATTAGTGATCGAGCATAATATGGATATGATCAAATCGGCAGATTGGGTCATCGATATTGGTCCTGAGGGCGGTAATAAAGGTGGAAAGCTCGTCTTTGCGGGACTTCCTGAAGAACTTATTCATTGTAAAGATTCTTATACAGGTCAATTTTTAAAGACACATTTAAAAGATTAAATCCTACTTTAGCGAAGTGAAGTAATCTGTCTCAGGACAACGGAGCTGCCAATAAGTTCCGTTTATTGTTCCTTTTGTTAAGGTCTGATAGAATACTATACAGTAAATAAAAAACTAATATTTCAATACTTAATACGATTATGATTAAAAGATTTTTTTTAAGTGTCGTCCTTGGAATAGCGGCGCTTTCGTCCATGGCGCAACAACCGGAAAGACCAAAATTGGTTGTCGGCCTGATGGTGGATCAAATGCGTTGGGATTATTTATATCGTTTTGCAGATCGATATGGAAATGATGGTTTCAAACGACTTTTGAAAGAAGGATTCTCCTGTGAAAATACATTGATTAATTATATTCCGACATACACCGCTATTGGACACAGTTCGGTCTATACAGGATCCGTTCCTTCCATACATGGTATTGCGGGCAATGACTGGATTGAAGAACAGACGGGTAAAAATATGTACTGTACGCAGGACGATAATGTCGTTGGTGTAGGTACTACAGCCAAGGAGGGACAGCAGTCTCCACGTAATTTACTTGCATCGACCGTAACGGACCAATTGAAGCTCGCTTCTAACTTTAAATCCAAAGTGATCGGTATCGCGATCAAAGACCGCGGTGGTATTCTACCGGCAGGGCATTTTGCCGATGCAGCGTATTGGTTTGAAGCTAAATCCGGAGATTGGGTCACCTCTAATTTCTATATGGATAAACTGCCAAAATGGGTGGTAGACTTCAACAAGAAAAAATTGGCTGAAAAATACCTGAAAGGCGACTGGAAACCAATGTATGATATCAGCACCTATGCTGCCAACAGTATTGCAGATGATAACATCTACGAAGGTAAGTACCCTGGTGAAGAAAAACCGACTTTGCCGCGTGCAACTTCTAAGCTAATGAAAGACGAAGGCTATGAGCTGATCAAAACCACACCAATGGGAAATCAGTTTACGTTGGATCTGGCTATGGAAGCAATCAAAAATGAGCAGATGGGAAATAACCCAACTAAAAATACCGACTTCCTTTGTGTGAGCCTTTCTGCAACAGACTACGTTGGACACCGTTACTCATTGACAGCAGTGGAGATTGAAGATATCTATCTGCAGCTCGATAAACAGCTTGCCGATTTCTTCAACTACCTCGATAAGACCGTTGGCAAGGGTAACTACACGTTCTTCCTGACAGCAGATCATGGCGCTTCTTATAACTCTCGTTTCTTTATGGATATGAAAGGAAACGGTGGTTATTTCTATTCCCGTCAGATTATCACAGGACTTAACAAAACCCTTAAAGAGAAATTTGGACAAGAGAAGCTTGTTAAAAGCATGATGAACTACCAGGTGCACTTAAATAATCAATTGATTGATTCTTTGAACTTGGATCGTGATAAAATAAAAGAGACCATCATTCGTGAACTTCGCCATACAGAAGGTGTCGCTTATGTTGCTGATATGGAAAAAGGGGAAAGTCTGATGATCCCGGCGCCTATTCGCGAAAAAATGATCAACGGTTACAACTTTAAACGTAGTGGTGCTATTCAGATCGTTTGTGAGCCACAATGGTATGACGGCACGCCGCGCTCGACCGGGACAACACATGGTACCTGGTCTGGCTATGATTCCCATATTCCTTTGGTATTTATGGGTTGGGGAATTAAACCGGGTGTATCTAATACGGAGGTACATATTGTGGATATTGCACCGACAATTTCTTCACTACTCCACATCACTGAGCCCAATGGTAGCATCGGAAAACCGATCACGGCGGTATTGGGGCAATAAGGAGACTGTTGCTGCATGCGTGAAATCATGAAGGTTTTATTCTATTGAATAAAAAACGTAAATTTGCAATTCAACAGGGGGTTAACAAATTATGCTGTCCAAAAAGACAAAATATGCAATAAAGGCACTGATGGTGCTTGGTCGTAATTACGGTAATGAGCCGATGCAAATCGTGAAGATTGCGCAGGAGGAGAATATTCCAAAAAAATTCTTGGAACAAATTCTACTTGAAATGCGAAATGCCGGAATTCTGTATAGCAAAAAAGGTGCTGGAGGTGGTTATAGCCTCAATAAGGCTCCCGAAGATGTTTTTCTATCGCAGGTGATGCGCCTGATTGATGGCCCCATAGCCTTGCTGCCATGCGTGAGCTTGAACTTCTACCGCTCCTGCGAAGAGTGTACACAAGAGCATGCCTGTGGCATACGCGATACTTTTGTAGAGGTGAGAAATGCCATGTTGCAGATTTTAAATGATACAAGTATTGCCCATTTAATCAATAAGGAAAAAGAATTGAACCTAAATGTAGATTAAAGGAAATAAAATATATTTTTCTATTTAGATTGGAGGCGTAACAAATAAGTTACGCCTCTTTTTTTATGCGGTAAAGTTATTGGTATAGCGTGAATTATCGTGTTTTATTTGACCGAGGTAAGTTTCATTTTTTAATTACATAATTATTTAACATTATTTTACGAATTTTCCGTAGCAACATTTATATATTTACCTCGACAATATATAAACGAAATTTATGAAACTAACCTATTCCCTAGTTTTGTTTCTTTTATTTTCAGTCCTGAGTTCCAAGTCCTATGCACAACATAAACTTGTGGGATCGGTGGCAGATATCAAAGATCTTGCAAAACTACATCAAGCTTCAATCGCGCTGCTCAGTCCCAAAGATTCGATTTTGGTTAAATTCGGTCGGACGAAAGAAAATGGAACATTCCAAATTGCGAATCTCGACACAGGTACCTATAAAATGGTGGTTTCCTATCCGCAGTATGCTGACTTGGTAAAAGATATCCATGTGGCCGCCGAAGATCTAGATATTGGTATTGTAAAGCTATCCAAAGCAGCGCTACTATTGGAGGAGGTGCAGGTGAATGGCAAAATTCCTGTGGTTATTAAAGGCGACACCATCGAATACGATGCCGGTAGTTTTAAAGTAGAGAAAGATGCCAAAGTGGAAGACCTATTGAAGGTCTTGCCGGGTATTACGATGGATGGATCAGGCAAGATCATTGCTCAGGGCAAGGAAGTAAAAAAGGTATTGCTTGATGGGGAAGAGTTTTTTGGTGATGATCCAACGCTGATTACCAAGAATATTCGGTCAGATATGGTTAGCAAGGTACAAGTGTATGAGAAGAAATCAGATCTTGCTGTACGTACCGGAGTAGATGATGGCGAACGAACGCAGACAATTGATATTAAGCTCAAAGAAGATAAGAAAAAAGGAATGTTCGGCCAAGCTGTTGCGGGAGCTGGTACAGATAAATATTATGGCGGAAAAGTCATGCTCAATAAGTTTAAGGGATCGCAGAAAATTGCTGCTTATGGCATTCTCGCCAATGATGGAATGGTCGGATTAGGATTTGAAGATAGCCAAAAATATGGTGTGGGCGGAAGCAGCAATGTACAGATGATGGACGGCGGCGGCATCATGATTTCTTCTAGTGGTGATGGCTCCGACGGTGGATGGGATGGTAATTACTATGGTGGTGGCGTGCCTAAGGCCGTGAACATGGGCGCAAGTTATTCCGACAAATCCAAAGATGATAAGCATAAGATCAATGTCAACTTCAAACGGAATCAGATCAATGTCAATAATACAAGTACCTATAATGCGCAGAACAATCTTCCTGAACGTGCGCAGGTCGATAATAATGTGACAGCATCTGAAACCGAAACACAGGCCAATATCGCGAATTTAAGGTATGACTATAAGCTTGATTCGCTCGCAGACTTGACTGTCACTATGGGCTTTACCAAATCTAGCCGCGACAATTTATCCAATTCCGAAGCAGACCAGCGTAAATTGGATGGCACATTGATTACACGGACTTCGTCCAAGACAGATTTAAATAACGATCAGGATAAGTTTAATGTAAATGCGATGCTTACACGTCGTTTTAAAAAGGACCGCCGCTCCATTACTTTCAATGTCAATGCGAATACAGATCAAAATCGTAACAAGACACAGTATTTTTCGGAAAATTTCTTCCAAAGTTCCGGAGATACAACCTTGATCGATCAATATAAAAATGATAAGTTGGCCAACAATACGTATGGTGCTTCAGTAACCTATTCGGAGCCTTTGTCTAAAAGGTTGACTGCTGCAATAGGTTATGCATTCAATCAAAATAAATCGGAAACACTCAATCAGTCATTTGATAGAGATCCGGTTACAGGAAAATATACGGTATTGGACCAAGACCTGCTAAACGATTTTGATTTTAACAGTTTAAAAAATGGTGTCAACGCCTCCTTGAACTACAAGTCCAACACATTAACTGTAAATTTGAGCAATAGGGTTGATTTTGAGCAGGTCAAGAGAACCTATAACAACCTGAATACAATACTACAGCGGAACCAGACTTCTGTTGCTCCAGTCCTTTCCGTCAACTACAAAATCTCGAAAAGCAAAAATGTGAGCTTCCGATACAGCGGCCGCACGAGCCAGCCATCGTTGACGCAAATAGAGCCGTTGAAACAAAATGCCCAGCCACTCGTCGAGTATTTGGACAATCCAGATCTGGAAGCGGGCTTTAACAACTCCTATTCAATTAATTTCAACAACTACAAGCAGTTAAAGGACCAGAGTATTTATTTTTATGTCAGTGCAGATCAAGGAAAGAAAAGTATCAACAATAGCGTACGCTATGATCTAGATAAAGGTACGCAGCAAATTTCCTACGTGAATATTGATAAAGACAATTGGCGTATGTATGGCGGTGGAGGATACAGTTTTGTATTGAAGAAAAAATGGGGATTAAAAATGAACTTGGGTATGAACGCGCAGTATAACAGCCAGTTTAGCTATTTATCTACTTACAACGAAGATCCTGAGCTCAATAGAAATCAAACATGGAGTGTGGCGCCGAGCCTTGGCTTCAGTCGGTACAAGGCAAATAAAATGGATTTTTACATCTCCATGAGCCCTGGTGTGGAGCAGATGAATTCCTATTTGCAACCTGAGTTAAATCGCACGACTTTTAAATTTAGGACGTTCTCGGAGATTACGTATTATTTACCAAAAGACTTCAAGATTTCCCTGTCGACAAACCAGAATTATCAGGCTGCGACGAAAACATTGCAATCCATTAATATCATTAATATGAATGGATATGTTTCCAAAAAATTATTGAAAGATAAGTCTTTGGAAGTACAGGTATTTGTCAACGATATTTTAAACAAAAATAATGGGGTGTACCGTTATCAAAATGGAACTTCATTTATACAGACCAGCAACGATGTACTGCGTCGTTATGGAATGCTAAAAGTAATCTACAATTTTACAACAATGAACCGTCCATGATTAAATTAACGATTTTGTTTTCAATGATTTCCATGAATTTAATCATGGTAAGCTCCATCTGGCCGATGGAAAAATTAAATTATTTACAGATGAAAGGAGATGCCAAATGAGTAAGTATTTCAAGTTGATGGTCTGGGTATTATTGCTGAGCTCAGGAGTAGCTCGTGCACAACACGCGTATTTTCCGAGCAGCGGAACGGTGACTTATGAACGGAAGTTTCATGTGCAGAATTTCTTAAAACGTAATTATCTCAGCAAACCCGATCTAGATACCTGGGATAAGCTGATGGTCGACAATGCGGTGAAGAATGGGCCTGCAGAGGTAGTAACCCACCATATTCTGAAATTTTACGATAATGAAACCCTGTTTGAAACGGTGCAGGAAGATTATCCCGCAAATTATCGTAATGTGACTCACTATAATTCTATTCTTCCGGATTCAAAAACGTACATTAATTTTCAGAATCAGGAATTCTTAAAATTGCTCCCCTTTGGAGATGATCAGCTCTTGCTTAAAGATTCATTGCCTACTGTAAAATGGAAGTATACCGATGAATACCGAAATATTGCAGGATATGACTGCAGAAGAGCCAATGGAATTATTCAAGATTCGGTCTATGTGGTTGCGTTTTTTGCGGGGCAAATACCCATCTCCGGTGGTCCTGAACTTATACACGGACTCCCGGGCTTAGTGATGGGGATATCCATCCCAAGTATGAATGTAAATATGTTTGCCACAAAGGTGGAGATTATCAATACCGCATTTTCCAATGTGCTGACCAAAAAGAAAAAAGTTGTTGCGGAATCCAGGACAGAGATCATAAAAAAACTGAAAGATACCGTCTATGATTATATGGATGAGAAGGCGTTTAAGAAGCGGTTGCAGAGTATACTCTTTTAGGGGATAATGATGCTATCTAGCTAATAAAAAAGCCTGTTCAAACGAACAGGCTTTTTGTATAAATGGAGGTAAGCTCTTAATATTAACGTACCGTACTTCCGACTTTAATTGCTGTATCTGGTTTGACAAAATCCAATCGACCATCAGCGTCTTCTGCCATAAGGATCATTCCTTGTGACATAATTCCTTTTATTTCACGAGGCTCAAGATTGACTAAGATGGATACCTGGCGGCCTACGATCTCCTCAGGACTGAAGAATTCTGCGATACCCGAAACGACTGTGCGTGTATCTAATCCGGTGTCTATCGTCAGTTTTAACAATTTCTTGGTTTTGGCAACTTTTTCAGCGGCTGCAATAGTTCCAACGCGGATATCCATTTTAACAAAATCATCGAAGCTAATGTTTTCTTTCGCAGGAGCAACTTTTGCATTATCAGCTAGATTTTTTGCTTTTGCTTCAGCAAGTTTGTTTAGTTGGAAGTCGACTTGTTCATCGGTTATTTTGTCGAATAACAATTGCACTTCACCCAATTGGTGTCCAGCTTGGATCAAAGCATCTGAACCTGCGTCGTTCCAGTTCCCTTGTGGAAAATTAAGCATTTCAAATAGTTTGATCGCTGTTTTCGGTAAAAAGGGCTGTGCAAGAACGGCAAGATTGGCAACGATCTGTGCCGCTACATTTAGGATTGTTTTGACACGTTCCTCATCTGTTTTAATGATTTTCCATGGCTCCTCATCGGCAAGGTATTTATTGCCCAGACGAGCTACATTCATAAATTCTGCCAATGCCTCACGGAAGCGGAATTGCTCCAAAGACGATTTGATAGAAGTAGGGTATGATTTTAGTTCATTCAGTACCGCTTGATCTACAGCTGTTAGTGGCGAGCCGTTCAATACCTTGCCATCAAAATATTTGTGGGAAAGTACCAAGACACGGTTGACAAAGTTTCCAAAAATAGCAACGAGCTCATTGTTGATCCTAGCTTGGAAATCTTTCCAGGTAAACTCGGCATCCGAAGTTTCCGGTAATATGGCTGTCAATACATAACGCAATTCATCCTGCTTATCAGGAAATTCCTGTAGGTATTCATGTAACCAAACCGCATGGTTTCTGGACGTGGACAGCTTATCGCCCTCCAGGTTAAGGAATTCGTTGGCTGGAATATTTTCTGGTAAAATATAGTCGCCGTGTGCATGAAGAATCGCTGGGAAAATAATACAGTGGAAAACAATATTATCTTTTCCAATAAAATGGATCAGCGTAGAATCGTCTGCTGGGTTTTCATGGGTTTTCCAATAGTCTTCCCAGTTTTTACCATGGTCTAAAGCCCACTGTTTTGTTGCTGAGATATAACCGATAGGTGCATCTAACCAAACATATAGTTTTTTACCCGCTGCTTCAGCCAAAGGTACATCGACGCCCCAATCCAGATCTCTTGTCATTGAACGCGGCTGTAAACCGGATTTAAGCCAAGATTGACATTGGCCAAAAACGTTGGACTTCAGGATATTTTTCTTTCCTTCGATCAGCCATTTTTCAAGCCAAGGCTGGTATTTATCCAAAGGTAGATACCAATGTTTCGTTTCTTTCAAAACTGGCGTTTTTCCGCTCAATGTTGAAATCGGGTTGATCAAATCTGTTGGGCTAAGTGATGTCCCACATTTTTCACATTGGTCACCATAGGCGCCTTCAGACTTACAATTTGGACAAGTTCCCGTAATGTAACGGTCGGCCAAAAACTGATGGTATTCCTCATCGTAGTACTGCTCGGAAAATTTCTCCACAAATTCGCCTTTGTTGTAAAGGTTCAAGAAGAAATCCTGCGATAACTGGTGATGTATGGGCTCCGACGTACGGTGATAGATATCGAAAGAGATACCAAATTCCTCAAAGCTTTCTTTGATTTGTTTATTGTATTTGTCAATGATTTGTTGCGGGGTGATGCCCTCTTTTTTTGCACGGATGGTAATCGCCGCACCATGCTCATCTGAACCACATACATAGACTACATCTTTTTGATTCAGACGCAAATAGCGGACAAAGATATCCCCTGGGATATAAGCTCCGGCAAGGTGTCCAATATGTAAAGGACCATTGGCATAAGGTAATGCCGATGTGATGGTATAACGTTTTTTATCTAGAATACTCAATGCTTGAAAGTATATTAAAGTGTGTACTTGTTTTCTTTGGCAAACTTAGATAAATTGCTGTTTATATGCAATATAAATGCGTGTCATATCGAACAATTTATTCTTGAATTCTTGTTTTGACTTATTTCTACGATTATTTCAACTTGATTAAAATGCGCTTCCATTTAACAGCTTGTTATCGTAGAAATATTATTCAACATAGCGGTAGAAAACTTAGATAAATTTACGTTTATTTGTACATATAAGCACCATATGTCAAGTATATTTCTAATCGGACTTTGCAATGTAGCGGCCCTTTTTTTTGAAAGTGTTTGATGTTATTGGCCAGAAAGATTCTTCAGTTCGCTTGCATAGCTGTTGCTGTCTTCGAAGCCATGAAGGTTTTGTTTGATCATTAGCGATAAAAAAGATGTCCAAAATACCTGATTTTCTGAAAGAAGGCGATAAAGTAGCTATCGTTTGTCCTGCGAGTTTTATACGAGGCTCTATTGATGTTGGCATAAAAACATTGGAGAACTGGGGGCTGGAAGTTGTGGTTGGGAAGACTGTTGGGACATCGTTCCATCAGTTTGCCGGAGATGACAATTTACGCGCTGCCGATCTGCAGTGGGCATTGGATGATCCGTCGATTAAAGCGATTTTTGCTGCGCGCGGAGGTTACGGTTGTGTTCGTATTGTCGATCAGATAGATTTTTCAAGCTTTGAAAAAGATCCCAAATGGTTGGTGGGTTTTAGCGATATTACCGTATTGCATAGTCATATTCAACGGAACTATAAAATTGCAACAATACATGGACAGATGCCAAAGTCTTTTGAAACGGGCACAAAAGCATCGTTGGAAACGTTAAAAAATGCATTGTTTGGCCATAATATGGATTTTGACTACGAGCAAACGTTATTCCCCAATCGTGCGGGTAAAGGCGAAGGAAAATTGGTCGGCGGAAATTTAGCAATCTTACTATCTGTACTTGCTTCTAATTCGGATGTCAATTACAAGAATAAAATTCTATTTATTGAAGATGTCGGTGAAGCCTATTACTCCGTAGACAGAATGCTAAGGGCGTTGAAACGCGCGGGGAAATTAAAAAAATTGAATGGTCTAATTGTAGGTGGCTTTTCTGCGATGAAAGACAATGATCCTGCTTTTGGGCAGCGTGTGGAGGAAATTGTGTGGGATATAGTTAAAGAATATGATTTTCCGGTAGCATTTGGCTATCCTGCCGGGCATATTGATGATAATCACGCCCTGGTATTTGGGCGAAAAGTAAAATTGCAGACTACAGCTGATTCTGTTCAGTTAACCTATTTGTAGTGGAAGCTGAACAGAATCTCGTTGTTTTATTTATTGATTATCCCGTTTATTGATTATCCCGAATGTACAGGGATGACCATCATGGCAGCCTGGCTCTTCCAGGCCATTTTTTGCGCAATACTCGTATTGAAAATTCGGCTTAATAAGCCCTTGTCCCGATGGAAGGTGACCATCATGTCGATATGATTTTCGTTGATGTATTGGTTAATCCCTGAAGCGATGTCTGCATGGAGGATATAACTATAGATGGGATGATAAGGCGCCAGTAAATCCTGCATGGTTGTTATTTCGGCATTTACCGCTTTATTTGCAGGATCTTCTTTGGTCACATGGACGACATAGACCTCACTTTTCCGTAATACTTCTGCAGCATTCACCAAAAGACGGTTTAATTTTAGCTTTACTTCTTTGAGATTAGTGGCGATCAACATCTTTTTGGGTACCCGAAATTCTGCTCGTGTGGGGACCACCAGTAATGGTGTGTGACAATTTTCGATCAGCTTGAGGGTATTGCTTCCAAGAAGCAGTTTCTTTAAGCCGCTTTTACCTGCAGTCCCGACGATAACAAGATCAATGTCCTCTTCAGCACAGGTACGGTTTACGCCATAGCTAAGCTCGTATTCTTCAAGAACTGATTTCCAGGCAATGCCCTCAGGAAAAAGCAACATCAGTTCCTGTTGCCAGGTATTGAGGTCCTTTTGTTTTTCTTCCAAGATTTCTGAATTGCTGATGACAACAGGTTCAGTACCTACGGTAGGGATTACTTCGTATGTGTGGTATAGGACAACTTTTTCAATGCCCCAAAGTGGAGCTAATTGTGCGGCATATCGAGCAGCCGCATAAGCATTGTCCGAAAAGTCTGTTAACAAGAGTAGGTTTTTCATCCTTATTCGTTATTTGTTTGTCCATAACCCTTGGCTAAGGTGTTTTACACGTTCTTAGACAGGATATATGTTGAGATTCATCGCGTTATAATCGGGTCTATAGCCTTTAAATTACACATTAAGTATTATAAATGCAATAGCTTTATTTATGTGGTGGGTGCTGTGCGGTGTTCAATTTAAATAATTTCATTAATTTAGGGAGATCGGTAATTCAAGTTTTAATAGATTAAACGTTTTTTATGGCAATTTGGAATTCATTGGGTAAATATAGGGATACGGGACTTTTGGTCCTGCGTGTTGGACTTGGGGTGATGATGATCATGCACGGTCTGCCCAAATTACAGGGCGGTCCTGAGCTCTGGGCTGGCGTCGGAAAATCAATGGGTAATATCGGTATCCATTTTATGCCTACTTTTTGGGGATTTATGGCAGCTGCGACCGAAACTGTTGGAGGCCTATTTTTACTGTTAGGGCTCTTTTTCCGACCAGCAGCATTATTGCTTGCATTCACAATGGTCATTGCTGGATTAATGCATCTTTCTAAAGGAGATGGTATCTCTGGTGCATCACATGCGATTGAGCTTTGCTTTGTGTTTTTAGGACTTATCCTTGTTGGGCCGGGTAAACAATCCGTTGACAAGAAATAGGAGACTTCCCGGTAAGAGACATCTCGGAGGAAGAACTATATGATAAATCCCTGCCTCAAAAGGCAGGGACTGTTTTCTAATATCTTTATGCTGCCTAAATACCTATTTCTTATTGACCTGAAATCCACGTTTGGATATGTTCAATAATTGCATCTGTCGCAGGCTCTATTCCTCCCCTTTCTACGTGTGAATCGATCCATTCATGAATATAAGGATTTCTCATCAACGCTTGAAATTCATCTTTGATATACCTTCTTACCTCATCATCGCAATTCTTCAATTCATCCCATAATGTTCCCCTATTTTCCAAAACAAACACGATATCTTCAAAATCATGGCTAATTCTTCCATCACCACCACCACGGCTCTTAAATGCTTCGAGCTTAGTAGCAATAAAATATGGGGCGGACAATATCCTGATATTTTCGCCTGCCGATATCGCTAGATTTTGGGCGTGCTCGAACCCTCCCGGATACCAAATATTATTGAAGCCAATTGAAGGATCGTTGGTTGGCATGACATCTACGATAATACCTTCAATTTTAAATCGGCATATAATGCCGGATTCTACATCATTTGTAAAGCCGATTTCTCTTAATTTATCTTCTAGTTCCTGCCGTTGTTTATAGTTAAGGATTTCTATAATTACATCTATGTCATCCGTCGGGCGGATCTCTTGGACCTCTCGGTCAGCGTATAATGAAACGGTTGCGCCTCCTACAAATACGACCTGTTCCCTCAGTTCCTTAAGGGCATTTGCTACCGCCCGTATACGGACTATGTTAGTATGCTCCGACATGTTCTATTGCTTTCTTTAAATCATTTTCCGCAAAATTTATCTCTCTTACCCTGCCAACTCGTATAACATCAAGTAAAGCCAGTAACTTATATAAATGTTGATCCGACATTGCGGCTTTGATTTGATTTGGATAGAAGGGTTCAATAGCCTGTCCCATTTCTTTGCCATCCGACGAAGGCCAAACATATGGTTGGCTGCTATGGATCAGTGTCTGCATATATGGATGGGAATGGGCTGTAGGTATTCCTCTCGTTAGTATGCCGGGCTGAGCCGGAAATACATACCGCATTCCATGAATAAGAAAGTCCATAAGATTTAGTTTATTGACACGACGCTTATCATGACCTATCAATCCGGCATAATGGCTTCTTTCAAGAGATTCTGATATCTCCGACGGGCTGATATATAAACTTTGCGCAAGATCCTTTGCATGCCAAAAAGTATCGCCTAATATTATTACTTTAAGGAGAATCACCAAATCTTGGGGTCTCATCCCATTGTGTTTCCGTCTCATAATTACGAAGTCATTACTTTTGTTATAATATTGTTATAACAAAAGTAATAAATTAATTTGTGATTCGCGAATCGCAAATTACAAATTTATAAGATTGCGGCTTTACTATTTTTCTACCTATGACCTGTCCATTGGGATGACCAACAAGTTGGCCGAGCCATTCCAGGCTATTTTTTTAGAAATGCTTGTTTTGAATAGGCTAGCTAATAGTCCTTGCTTTTTATGGAATGAAAGTATGAGATCAATATGTTTCTCTTTGGCATATTCTTCAATACCTAGTGCAATATCGTCATGGCTGATGTAGTCGTAAATCGGATGATATTTGTCTAGGCGTTCATGGAGGTGCTTTAATTCCTGTGCCAAATCTGCGGCTGAACCTTCTTTTTTAGCAACATTCAACACATACAATTGTTCATTGAACGTATCTAACACCTGATCTAAATTGAATAAATCCAGCTTTCTGTCTACCTCCTTCAGATCGGTTGTAGCCAACACATTTTTGGGGACGGCAGGATTTACCTTATGGGAAACGATAAGCATGGGCTTAATGCAGATGTCCATCAGTGTAATAGCATTACTTCCGACCAAGATCTTAGCAAAACCTGTTTGTCCGGTGATACCCAATGCGACAAGGTCAATGTCGTGCGATTTACACATGTCGTTGACTCCCAATGGCAGATCAACATCTTCCATCTGATGTGTAAGTTCCACTTGTGGGGGGAACAATAATCTAATTTGGTCAAACCATGCTGTCAGTTCTTTCTCTTTGGCCTCTTTTACCTCATCATTAACAATGACTATAGGTTCGTTATTGACAATGGTAACACTGTTGTACGTATGGTAGATAATAACCTTTTGCGTTTTCCAGGCTTCTGTACATAGGGCTACTTGTTGTGCTGCCAGAAGAGCATTTTCTGAAAAGTCAGTTAACAGGAGGATACGTTTCATGATGTTCTTTTTTATACGTTTAACTTCTATAACCTGGTTGGTGCATCCTGTCCTGCAAAATCTTTAGCGTATGAGCTATGGGAATCATTGGGACTTTAAGCAGTACCGGTATATTACTAAAACAATGAATGTAGCGATAAGTTACAAAGAAAACGTGAATTTAATGTTAAACTCTCCCTATTGTGATGAGGGTCATAAAAAAAGGCAACCGCAGTTACGGTTGCCTTTCATTTTCTAGCTTTTGAAACGTTGAAATTACAATGGTTTTTTTGTTCCAAAGTTGATGATATAGTCGGTCATCACTTTGGCACTTTCATCTTTCACAAAGTCCAGGTCAATTTTAGGTTGGGATTTTCCTTCTTCCCAAGCCGGTTTGCCCTGCAATTTCAATAAAGCGTTGATGCGGTCTCTATTTTTCTTGAGGTTGTCATCTTTCTCTTTCTTGAATTTGTTTAGCTCCAATGAAATTTTCACATCCTCATCTTTTTGAGCTTCTTCGATATCCTCTTTCAGATATTTATATTCAAGCGAGTTTTTAATGCGTGCCTCATGCAGTGTTTCTAATTTTTTGTCAACAGCACTTAAATCTGCTACTTTCTTGAAGTTGCTCGATTTGATTTGATCCCAAGGAAGTGCTGATTTTTCGGAGCTCTCGCCAAATTTCTCTGCAGAGAATTGAGACGGGAATACGATATCAGGTGTAACACCTTTATGTTGCGTGCTGCTGCCATTTACACGGTAGAATTTACCCAATGTGATGTTGATCTGTCCATATTGCGGTGCACCTTCTGGGGTATCCGGATCTTTTTCTCCTGACGCTTTTAACAACAGGCGGCTGGTCGGACTGATAACACGTGACATATCAATTGCCGATTGCACGGTTCCTTTACCATAACTTTGAGAGCCTAAAATGATACCTCTGCCATAATCTTGGATAGCACCGGCAAAGATTTCAGAAGCCGAAGCCGAGAAACGGTTGATCATGATGCCTAATGGACCATCCCAGGATACGCCCGCGTTTTTATCTTCTTCGACATCGATGTTATCCTTTGTATCCCTTACTTGTACAACTGGACCTTTATCGATAAATAAACCTGTTAAATCAATAGCTTCTGGTAAGGATCCACCACCATTAAAGCGTAGATCGATGACCACGGCATCAACTTTTTCTTGTTTCAAGGTATCTAAAATTAACCTAACGTCCCTTGTTGTGCTCTTATAGTTTGGATCGCGCCTTCTGTAAGCGTCAAAATCCATGTAGAATTTAGGAATGTTGATGATACCTACCTTATACATTTTTCCGTCTGCACCTTTCACGTTCATGATCTCTTTCTTCGCAGACTCTTCTTCAACGACGATTTTCTCCCTTACTAAGGAGACGATGCGTGGATGAGAGTTCATGGGCTGACCAGCAGGTATAATTTTAAGACGAACAATTGTTCCTTTTGGCCCTTTGATTTTTGCTACAGCAGCATCAAGTCTCCAGCCAATAATATCTTCAAATTCACCATCTTTTCCTTGGGCTACCGCAATGATTTTGTCGTTGACATGAATGCTTTTGTCTTTGAATATTGGTCCACCCGGGATAATTTCATTGATACTTATGGCTTCATTGTCTATCATGAGCCGAGCGCCAATTCCTTCAAACGTATTGGCCATTCCTTCATTGAATGCCTGTGCAAAGGATGGATTAAAATAAGAGGTATGCGGGTCAACAGCATCTGTCAATGCTTGCATGACCACCTGAAAGGCATCGTTTGCATTTGTTTTCTTGGCCTGTGAGATCAAATTGACATAGCGTTTCTTTAGTGTTTCCACCTGTTTGGTCTTCGCACTGTCGGTAGACTTGCCACTCGCGGTTTCCAAGTTGAGCAGATCGTATTTTACGCGTTTGCGCCATTGGTCGTTGGCCTCGTTTGCGGTTTTGAACCAGCCTAGTTTTTCACGGTTAGGTTGGTAATACTCGTCCTTGGTATAATCCTGTTTCTTATCGATTTCTGAAAGCGCATATTGCATTCTGTCCAGGTATCTCTTCGAATAGACATTAAAAATATGGAATGCCGCAGAAAGATCTCCATTTTTGATATCCTGTGCAAGATTGCTTCTGTACGCTTGAAATGCATCAATATCCGATTGAAGCAAGTAATTTTTTCCCTGATCCAGACTTTTGATTAGATTATCGTATATGATACCCGATATCGAATCATTCATTTTGACCTTTTTGTAGCTCACATTTTCCAATAAACCAGAGACTTCCTTCGCGATGATCTGATGTTGTGTACTTGGTTTAAGTCCCCCATCTTCAGGCAACGCTACCCGTGGTTTTGAACCACAAGAAACAATGGATACAACAAAAAGTGCAAATATGAGTTTCCTAAACATATTTTCGACGGTTTTAATAATCATTCTTTTTAAAAAATATTCAGCTCTTATTGATAAGCGTGCTAAATTTAGTGAAATTCATAGCACATTACCGCAGAATCTAAAAATTTATTTGATTTATCCTTTAATATTTACAAAAAGCTTAAAATCGCTTTGTACACTGCTCTTTCAACAGACCACTGAATGGGGTAGATTGTTTTAAATGTTTCAATTATACAGTTCATTTTTCAACTGTGTATAGGCTTTATAGGTCTGATCAGCCGAAGGGTAGTCTTTTAAAACAAGGTATACTTCACCAAGTTTGTCCAATATAGCCAGCGACAGTTGTTTATTATTTTCATCTGAAGCGAGTTCTGCCGCTTGCACAAATTCTTTGATCGCCACCTTATAATTACCATCTTTTTGCTTGGATGAGGCCAGCAAGTATTCGATTTCAGCGAGCTCGCTATTTAGTTTTTTTGCATTGGCCAAGTCGCGGGCCTGTAGCAGAAACCACTGAGCCTCGGTAAATTTATCTTGCTTAAAATAAATTTCAGCAAGCATTTCCCATGCAAAAATCTTCCCCTCATAGGCTTTGGCCTTATTGAGTAAAGGGATCGCACTGCGGATAATATTGTTTTCGGCAGTTTTATAATTTCCCTGACCGGCTCGTGCCATAGCAATTAGAAGCCAGGCGTTGGCTTGGTCTGCATAGCTTTTGCTCTTCATGGCATAGGTATGATAATTTTGTGCGCTCTCTTCAGCACGTACAAAGTCTCCACGATACAGCTGGAAATTGCTGATGTTCATATTAATGGTAGCAATATCATCCCTGTTATCGGTACGATTTGCCAAGGAAAGCGCCTGATATAGAAATTTTGAGGCATTGCTGCTATCGTTATTTTTAATTGAAAATAGGGCTGCTTCATTGGCAAGCGCATAGCCAGCAATCCAGTTTTCAGCTTTTATTTGCCTCTCTATAGCACTATCCCAGCTCTTTGCCGCAGTGGGCATGGGGTTCATCAAATATTTAAAATGGTCCACGTTATTGGTGCTCCGCAGTTGCAATAACAGTCGCTGGAGCAGAAGCTGCCTAGCAATTTCTTTGCTGAAAGACTTCTTGTCTGCATAATTGTCTGCTAGTATTTCATTGGCCGTTTTTGGAGGTGGTAAAAAATAGACCTCTGGACCGATACCTTTAAAGGAAGCATCGTATTGTTTTATTGCGCCAGTATAATCTTTGGCGGCATCCTGTGCGATTACCTGACATGGTATATTCATGAATGCAGTCAAAGCGGTAACTATAGCAATCCAGTATTTTGTCATTCTCATAAAATATTACGTTATTATTAACGTCTACATAAATTTAGCTAAAGGACATATTTGAGCAATCTACTCCTTCATTCGATAAACCTGTACGGTCGGTTATGCGCTGCCAAAAGCAATTTACATATATCATAGCGCAAATATGACGAAAAATTGTGTGAAAAAATGTTAAAGTAATAGCGAACGGCGAATGATGACCCTCAAAACTATGCGTGTGAAAGCTTGATGCTTATCGCTTTGCAGAACTCTTCATCGAAAAGTTTGGATGAATAAAGCTAAAATATTTAGTTGCTGTGCCGTTTAATTTTTAACTTTGTGTTATGGCGACACGAATTCCATTAGCAGAACGACTTAGACCGCGGCAATTGAGCGATTATGTAGGACAACAACATATTGTAGGTCCAGATGCAGTACTCTACCATGCGATCCAGCAAAAAAATATACCATCCATGATTCTGTGGGGCCCTCCGGGGGTCGGAAAAACAAGTTTGGCCTTGCTGATCGCAAGAGAACTCGACAGGCCGTTCTTTTCATTAAGTGCGATTCAGGCCGGGGTGAAAGATATTCGTGAAGTGATTGAAAAAGCTGAACGGCTGATGAACTTCAACCAGGATCAACCCATTTTATTTATTGATGAGATTCACCGTTTTTCCAAGTCGCAGCAAGATTCACTTTTAGGGGCTGTTGAACGTGGGCTGGTGACACTTATTGGTGCAACAACAGAAAACCCCTCGTTTGAAGTTATCTCCGCATTGCTCTCGCGTTGCCAAGTCTATGTATTGGAACATCTTTCGGAAGAAGATCTTATTGGATTGATCCAAAAAGCATTACATGAAGACGAATATTTACAGAAACAGGCAATTGTTGTCGAAGAATATGAGGCCTTGTTGCGGCTGTCTGGTGGCGACGCACGTAAATTGTTAAATGTACTCGAGCTGGTTGTCAATGCGGCAGTATTGCACAAAGAGCCAATTACAAATGCCTTTGTCCTGAAACAGGTACAGCAAAATATGGCCATTTATGATAAAGCGGGTGAACAGCATTACGATATTATTTCGGCTTTTATTAAATCCATCCGTGGGTCTGATCCGAATGCCGCAGTCTATTGGCTTGCACGGATGATCGAAGGGGGGGAGGATCCGTCCTTTATTGCACGAAGGTTGTTGATTTTGGCTTCTGAGGATATTGGCAATGCCAACCCCAATGCCCTGTTATTGGCCAACAATTGTTTTCAGGCTGTCAATGTGATTGGGTGGCCCGAATCACGTATCATTCTGTCGCAAACGGTGATCTATCTGGCGACTTCAGTTAAAAGCAACGCTTCCTATGAAGCAATCAATAAAGCGCAGGCCTTGGTGAAACAAACTGGTGATCTGTCTGTACCGCTGCATATCCGCAATGCGCCGACCAAATTGATGAAGGACTTAAATTATGGGGCCGAATACAAATATGCACATGCCTATCCTGGGAATTTTGTTGTTCAGGAATTTCTTCCCAAAGAAATCAGTGGCGTCAAATTGTATGAGCCCGGACAAAATTTGCAGGAGGAAAAACTAAGACAAAGTCTCCGGAACAAATGGAAGGAGAAATATAAATATTAAATCAATATGTTTGAAAAAAAACAGCCTTAGCAGGTATTTTTTAATTTTTTTTAAAACTATCTCGTACCTTTGCTTGTTATCATAACGTTTTTCAATAGGTAGTAAACACGCTGGCACTCCCCATGGTCAGCGTGTTTTTTTTATTGCGGATCAACTTAAATTATTTATGTTTGTTTTACAAATGTTTCAACTATGAACTTAGCGCCTTTAAAACAAACAGGACGTCTGGCTATCCTAGCACTGACTGGACTTTTTGTCTTTTCTTGCAAAAAGGATACCCCTAAACCTGAGCCTGAGCCTGAACCCGAACCAGTGAAGCGTACCGAAGCGCAGCTGATCAAGGATGATATCTATAAGTATTATAAGTTATATTCACTTTGGGACAAATCCATTCCTGATTATACCAGTGATCCTTCTCAATTCACCGATAAATATGGCTCAGCAGATTTGGTGCTCGATGCGCTGAAGAAAATGACACCGGCACATGCGGCTTATCCAAACGGGGTCTTTGACCGATTTTCCTATATGGAGGGGCTCGACGGCTATAACACCGGAGCTACTGCTTCTGGCAGGCTTAAAATGGATACGAACGACGGGTATGGCATCTATGTGCAATTGGGAACTGAAGATGGGAAGACAGCACAGCCTATCATCTATTTTGTCGAGGGCGGATCGCCTGCCCAAAAAGCGGGTTTCAGACGGTCTGATTTTATTACAGCTGTCAATGGGGATTCAGACTACTCCATTGCTGTTACCTGTACGACGACTGGTTGTTCGATTAATGATGCCAGTGCCCGGGATAAAATGATGAATAAACTGAATGCTGCCTTGGACGCTGGTACACTTAAGTTGCAGGTGAAACATCAGGACGGGACAACAACGACCAAAGATCTTACTTATGCGAATGGTTATACCATTGATCCCATTTATAAAGATTCCGTCTATACCTATAATGGAAACAACGTAGGCTATCTTGCCCTATCGTCTTTTGAAGAAATCGAAAATAATAATGTCAATCAACAAAAGATCGATGCCGCTTTTGAAAAATTCCAGACTCAGCAGATTAAAAGTTTAATTGTTGATTTACGTTACAATGGAGGGGGATATGTAGATGCGTCTGCTTATGTCGCCGATAAAATTGGTGGAGCCATTACCAAAGGAAAGCTGATGCTCACCTATGAGGTGAACGATTATATCAAAGCGACGCCGAGCATCAATAAGATGTTTCAGGATACAAAATTTGAAGGCAAGAGCAATTTGAACTTGAGTAAAGTCTATTTTCTGGTGAGTGACCGTACAGCATCGGCAGCAGAAATGATAATTAATGTACTCAAGCCCTATCTGCAGGTGCAGATCATCGCCTCTGGTACACGTACCTACGGCAAGCCTGTAGGTTTCTTTGAGCAAGTTGTCCAAAAGAAGGTATCTTTCTGGCCAGTCTCCTTTCTTTTGAAGAATTCTGCTGGTTTTTCTGACTATTGGGATGGACTTGTCCCCGATAAAAAAGATATCACAGATTATGTGTTTCTGGACGTAGGCGATAAGAAAGAGACCATGCTGGCGACAGCACTGAACGATGCGGCACCGGGTATTACGACTAAAGCTTCTATCAATGCAGTAAGCCGAAAGGGATACCGCACGCTTGACCAAGGCGAGGTTAATATACGCCCAGACCGTGGCATGATCAAGAAACGCTAAAACTTTCCTTCTTTGATGTATATAAAGGGTTATAATATTGGATTGTCATTTTTTCTTACCTTTGTTTGATTGAAAGAAGATTGAAATGGAAGTTGATTTAAGTTTTACAGCGATTGATTTTGAGACTGCCACTGCAAATCAAAACTCAGCTTGTGCAATAGGTTTGGTCGTGGTTGAAAAGGGGATTATTGTTGAGGAGTTTTATTCGCTGATCCAGCCACCACAAAACCAATATATGTGGCAAACCACCCGCGTTCATGGGATTAAACCTCGTGATACCGCTCAAGCGCCAACATTTAAGGAGCTTTTTAAAGATATAAAGCCCCTAATTTCCAATCGTATTATGGTTGCTCATAATGAACTTTTTGATCGAAATGTACTTCGTAAGACGATGGGATACTATAACTTGTCTTACGAGAGCTTAGGTTTGTCTAATCTGTGGGAATGTACATTTAAAATTTATCAAAGCAAGGGTTTTAAGCCAGCTCGTCTTAATGCGTGTTGTGACGTGATGGGGATAGCGCTTAATCATCACGAGGCACTTTCTGATGCCAGAGCATGTGCACAGCTTTTTTTGAAACATCGGTTGGAACAAGATAAATAAGTCATTATATTTGATTGCCAGGTTGTTTAGGCATACACTTTGCTGTTTAGCTAACACACATTATTAGTCATACATGATAAATACACCTTTAAAAGAGATTCGGGTCGGCATTACATTCAGTGCATTCGATCTATTACATGCTGGTCATATCAAAATGCTTGAAGATGCCAAGCGCCAATGCGATTATTTGATTTGTGGGTTGCAGACGGACCCTACCTTAGATCGTCCAGAAAAAAATAAACCTGTACAGACCGTCGTGGAGCGCTATATCCAGCTCAAGGGATGCAAATATGTAGATCAGATTGTTCCGTATGCAACGGAGCAAGATTTAGAGGATGTTTTGCGTTCTTTTAAGATCGATGTGCGTATTGTTGGTGATGAATATCGGGAGAAAGAATTTACTGGACGTCAATACTGTGAAGAGCAGGGTATCCAACTTTATTTTAATAGTCGCGACCATCGGTTCTCCAGTTCAGGTTTGAGACGTATAGTTGCAGAAAAGTCTGAACAATAATCAATTTTCAACGTTTTATATTGAGACAAACAGCCGGTTCTTTTAAGAAACGATGCTGATTTTAACTGACAAATAAGTTTATTTTTAATGAAAATAGGTATTACATTTGGTGTATTTGACTTGTTGCATGCAGGCCATATTATGATGCTCGAAGAAGCAAAGCGCCATTGCGATTATTTGATTGTTGGATTGAATACCGATCCTTCTGATTTTTTTCCTGATAAAGCCAAACCTACTCAGACTATCGTAGAACGCTATATTCAATTGGAAGGCTGCCGTTATGTAGACGAAATTATACCTTATGAAACTGAGCAGGATCTGATTGATATGATTAAAGCCTTGCCAATCAATCTCCGGATTATTGGCGAAGAATATCGTGATAAGGATTTTTCAGCCAAAAAGTACTGCATAGAGGAAGGAATTGAAATTTATTACAATAAGCGTACACATCGCTTTTCCAGCGCGCAGCTGCGTAAGGTTGTATTCGAAAAAGAAGCACAAAAAAACATAAAATGAGTAATATTATCCACGTCATTCTAACCGGTGGAGTCGGGAGCCGTCTGTGGCCACTCTCTCGTAAAAGTTATCCTAAGCAGTACTTATCCCTTTTTAAAGACGGATCTCTTTTTGAAATGACCGTCAAACGAAATCAGTCCCTGTGCGGACAGGTTATTGTTGTCGGCAATCGTGACAATCATGACTTAAGTAAGGAAGTGATGCAAAATCAAGATATAGCCTATACGGATATTGTTGAAGCTACTCCACGAAACACGGCTGCCGCTATTGCTTTTGCTGCTTTCGCAGCTCAGCCAGACGATATTTTGATCGTAACCCCCTCCGATCATGTTATTGTTGGTGACAAGGCTTATCAGGACGCTATCGGTGAAGGAATAGAAAAAGCAAATAAGGGATATATTGTTACTTTTGGGATCAAGCCAATACGGCCAGAGACAGGTTATGGCTATATTGAGTACAAGGATGATAAAGTATTGTCGTTTCGCGAAAAGCCCAATCAAGATACTGCTGAGGATTTTATCGAACGCGGAAACTTTTTGTGGAACTCTGGGATGTTTTGCTTTCGGGCAGATACGTTCCTTTCTGAATTGCAGACCTTTGAACCAAAAGTTTATGCAACGGCTTTGGCGGCATGGCAGCATCGCAAGGAGGGTGAACTTGATTTAGATCTGTCCAAAGAAATTCCTTCCATCTCCGTTGATTACGCCGTTATGGAGCGGTCTAAGAAAATTCGAGTAGTGGCGACTTCTTTTGATTGGTCTGATTTAGGATCCTTTGAATCCATGTATGATTATCTTCAGACTACGGGGCACCCTGTTGATGAAAATGGTAATATGGTCATTGGTACCGATATTTACACTGCATTTGTAGGTCTTAAAAATGCGATTTTAGTCTATACTAAGGACGCTGTTTTGGTGCTCCAGAAGGAAAAATCACAAGATGTTAAAAAAATCTACAATACCTTGGAAAGACACCAATCAAAATTGATTGATTAAAAAACTAAACCGAAGTGAGGTATTAATCTAAGCCATATTGTGCCTTTTAAATTTAATCTTTTTGATGGCCTTAGTTTATTGTAGGATGCTTTTGATGTACGATGATTTATTCCTCAATATCGATAACCGTATTATTTTTAAATAAAATTATATTAAGGTAAAACTAAGGTAACATGCACATTTGTTAATCCAGTTCTATATGAGTACTTTTGTTGCTCAATAAAGCTATCCAATGTTAGAAACGCTTATTACTTCTAAGACACGGTTAAAGTTGCTGATCAAATTTTTTGTGTCGGCAACAAATAGAGCACATCTACGAGGTTTAGCGGAAGAGTTTCAGGAATCGACCAATGCCATTCGTAAGGAGCTTAATCAACTTTCAGAAGCGGGGTATCTCGATCGTAAAACTGAAAAGAATAAAGTAGTATATAGTGCCAATACAACGCATTCGCTATTCAAACCGCTTCAGCATCTGATTCATACGTTTTTAGGGATTGATCAATTAGTTGAACAAGTATTGGATCAAGCAGGTCATATCCGAGAGCTAAGCCTACTAGGCGACTATGCCAAAGGCCTTGACAGTGGAACTATTGAGGTACTTATTTTGGGTGAACGTATAAATGAGGCATACTTATTGCTGTTAGCGGAGAGAGTTGGGAAACATCTCGGTAAAAAGGTACGTATCTATTTTAATAAAGGTTACAGCGAGCACAAGATTAAACTTTATTTGAATAACGATTTAATAAATTAAAAGATTTTAAGCTATATGAATAAAACAATTGTCATTACCGGCGGAGCCGGATTTATAGGTTCCCATGTGGTACGTGAGTTTGTTAATAAATATCCTGAATATCATATCATCAATCTGGACGCTTTGACCTATGCTGGTAATTTAGAGAATTTAACGGATATCGAAGCTAAGCCCAATTATCAGTTTATAAAAGCTGATATTACCGATGCCAGTCTGATTTTTGATATTTTCCGTCAGTACCAGCCTGATGGTGTTATTCATTTGGCTGCAGAATCTCACGTCGATCGGTCGATTACTGATCCGACCGCCTTTGTGATGACCAATGTGATTGGCACGGTTAATCTATTAAACGCTGCGAAGGAGATCTGGAAGGATAATTATGAAGGTAAACGTTTTCATCACGTCTCTACTGATGAGGTATTTGGTGCGCTGGGTGCGACAGGATTGTTTACGGAAGAGACCAAATACGATCCACATTCGCCCTATTCTGCTTCGAAAGCTTCTTCCGACCATTTTGTACGTGCCTATCACGATACCTATGGTCTACCAATCGTGTTAACCAATTGTTCGAATAACTACGGACCGAATCATTTTCCAGAGAAATTGATCCCCTTGTGTATTCATAATATTTTAAACAATAAACCTTTGCCTATTTATGGTGATGGGAAATATACGCGTGATTGGCTGTTTGTTATTGATCATGCCAAAGCGATCGATTTGGTCTACCATAATGGTCAAAACGGCGGCTCCTATAATGTAGGTGGATTTAACGAATGGCAAAATATAGATTTGGTCAGGGAACTATGTAAGCAAGTTGATGAAAAATTGGGGCGCCCAGTCGGGACTGCTGCTGAGCTTATTACCTTTGTGAAAGATCGACCAGGCCACGATTTACGCTATGCCATTGATGCCAGCAAGATTAACCAGGAATTGGGTTATCAGCCCTCAGTAACCTTTGAGCAGGGGCTTTCTATCACTATCGATTGGTTTTTAAATAATCAGGAATGGCTAGATCGCCTTACTTCAGGCGACTACCAAAATTATTACGCAAATCAATATAATTAATCTATCCGATGAAAGTTACAGAAACAAAATTAAAAGGCTGTTTTATTTTGGAACCGGCCAAATATGGTGATTCAAGGGGGTATTTTATGGAAAGTTTTAATGAGAAAACTTTCAATGAGCTGACGGGTACAAATACCCATTTTGTGCAGGATAACCAGTCCTATTCAACACGTGGTGTTTTGCGAGGGCTACATGCACAGGCAGGTGAACATGCTCAGGCGAAATTGGTACGAGTGCTGCAAGGAGAAGTGATTGATGTTGCGGTGGATGTAAGATCTAATTCGGATACTTTTGGTCAATATGTGGCCGTTAACTTATCGTCGGACAATAACTTACAGTTATTTGTTCCACGTGGATTTTTGCATGGTTTTGTGGTGTTAAGCGAGACGGCGACGTTCTTTTATAAATGTGACAATTTTTATCATAAAGAGTCGGAATGCGGAGTACATCCCTTGGATTCCGATTTGGCTGTAGATTGGCAGATTCCTGTTCAGGAGATGATTTTATCAGATAAGGACCAGTCAGCACCAACATTTAAGGAGATTTTTGGAGTATGAGAATCGTTATTACCGGGGCCAATGGTCAACTTGGATCAGAATTGCGAGATCTTCTAGCCGGGCAGACGAGTAGAGACTGTTTTTTCTTGGATCGTAAGCAACTACCTTTAGAGCAAACGCTTATTATACAGGATATCTTGGCACAATATCAACCCGATATTATTATTCATACCGCAGCCTATACAGCTGTCGATAAGGCTGAATCAGAGCCTGAGTTGGCCGATCGGATTAATCATCTGGCTAGTGAGGAGATCGCACAATATTGTCGTATTCATGGCTCAAAATTGATTGCTATTTCGACAGACTATGTTTTTGATGGGAACTCAGCTGTCGCACTGGCTGAAGATGCGCCAGTTGATCCAGTTAATGTTTATGGGCTCACCAAGCTAAAGGGAGAGCAAGCTATTCAAAAATGGCTTCCAGAGGGTATTATTATTCGCACATCTTGGGTATATTCGACCTATGGCAATAATTTTGTGAAAACCATGATCCGTTTAATGGGAGAGCGTGAAGAAATTTCTGTTATAAACGATCAGATTGGTTCACCGACCTATGCAAAAGATTTAGCCGATGCTATCTTGGCTATTATTGACTCAGGTGTATGGGAAGGTGGTATCTATCATTTTAGCAACGAAGGAGAGATTTCATGGTATGACTTTGCTGTTGCAATTCGGGACTTGGAAAGTTTATCTTGTAAAATCAACCCAATTCCGACGACACAATATCCCACACCTGCGCGAAGACCTCATTATTCCTTATTGGATAAATCAAAAATTAAAAATACGTTCAGCATTTCTGTTCCTTCTTGGAAAGACAGTTTGAAAATAATGTTGCAAAAATTATAATAGTTAGTACATTATGAAAGGAATTATATTAGCCGGAGGATCCGGTACACGTTTACATCCATTGACTTTAGCCGTGTCTAAACAGTTGATGCCCGTGTACGACAAACCCATGATCTATTATCCATTGTCGACATTAATGTTGGCAGGAATCAACGAGATCTTAATTATTTCCACGCCACAGGATTTGCCGAATTTTCAAAAATTGTTGGGTGATGGATCGCAAATAGGCTGTAAGTTTTCGTATAAAGAGCAACCCAGTCCAGATGGTTTGGCACAAGCTTTTATTTTGGGTGAAGAGTTTATCGGAGATGACAAAGTAGCCCTTATTTTAGGAGACAATATCTTTTATTCTTCGGGGATGTCTAAGTTATTGCAAGACTCATCAGATCCCGATGGCGGCGTTGTTTTTGCCTATCAGGTTTCCGACCCCGAGCGTTATGGTGTGGTTGAGTTTGATGAGGACAATCAAGTCGTTTCTATCGAAGAAAAACCGAAAGAGCCAAAATCCAATTATGCGGTGCCAGGATTGTACTTGTATGATAATGATGTTGTTGAAATTGCGAAGAATATCAAGCCTTCTCCCCGTGGAGAACTGGAGATCACGGATATTAATGCCGAGTATTTGAAACGCGGAAAATTGAAAGTTGGCGTTTTTGATCGTGGAACAGCATGGTTGGATACGGGTACAATAAATTCTTTGATGCAAGCAGGACAGTTTGTTCAAGTGATTGAGGAACGTCAGGGTATGAAGATTGCTGCCATTGAAGAGGTTGCTTATCGGATGGGCTATATAAATAGGCAGCAGTTGATTAAGATTGCTGAACCATTGCGGAAAAGTGGATATGGAGAATATTTGATTAAACTTAAATAAATTGAAACTTAAAGTTATATTATTTGGACTAAAGTTGTTCAGATTGCTCTTTACTGTTGCAACCTTATCTGTTGTCGCAAAGTATTATGGAAGTTCATTTGAAAGAGATAATTGGTTGTTGGCATATTCTACCTTTTTGTTTATTGATTTAGCTATTTGGGGTCCTCTTAATGAAGTTTTTAGGGCTAAATATGTAGAAGTAAAAACTTTGTCTGGTCAAGAAACTGCACGTAATAGCCTTGCATCGCTCTTTAAATTTATAGCTGTTGGTACTGTCGTTATTTCCATTTTGTTTTTCTTTGGTTCGCAAGAAATAGCGAAGCTATTGTTACCTAATGGCTCTACTGATAAAGTAACACAACTGACATTTATGTTGGAGATAATAGGTCCTTCACTTTTATTGAATCAGTTTACTTTGCTTTTTGCGAGTGTGCTTAACGCTCATGATATTTTTTTTATACCTGAGATCTCGGGTGTTTTAACAGCGATATTTAATGTTTTATTCATTGTCTTATTCTATAATAGTTTAGGTATTTATGCTTTGTTTGTCGGGCATTATTTTAGCCTTTTAATTTTATTACTTCTCCTTCTTCTATCCTTTCATCGACATGGAATTCCTATCCTCAAACGAAACGAATCTTTCTCCTTTGCAGAGGTTCGACCATATCTTTTATATTCTTTGCCATTCTTTTTCCCTTATTTCGTAGGGCAATTATCAGCAATTTTGGAAAAGTATTTAGCTATGCAGGTTGGAGCAGGTACTATTTCGAATCTTGACTACTCTCGTAAATTTGTTGACATACCAGTCAACGTACTTTCAAGTGTTGTTACTACATTATTTGTTCCTACAATATCTTCATTATTTTTTGGAGAAAAGAAGCTGGAGGTGAGTGGTGAGATAAGTAAGTTCTTAAGTTTTGGTCAGTTAGTACTTACCTTTCTTATTAGTTTTGTTATCTTTTATTCCGAAGAGCTCATATTTTTTTTGCTAGACCGTGGATCTTTATCTATAGTAAATTTGATCGAAATTAATAATGTTCTATTGATTTATATTATTGGTTCATTAGGTGTTTTTTTATATGTATTATTTGGTATGACAATGTTGTCAACTAATGATTCAAAAAGGTATGCCATTATTGGATTTTTTACACAAGCATTAATTATAATTATTAATTATCTTGGATATAAATCTGTGGGTATATATATATTTCCTTATTCTTATGTTTTAATTCATACTTTTTCTGCTATTGTTATGATTTTGTTGTTAGGAAGGCGTCTTGTAATTCAAGATTGTTGGCCGATAGTTAAGTATATTATTTCGCTTTTGCTCACAATAATATTATTTTATACAGTCAAAAAATTTTTCATATTCATTCCTTCTGATAAATTTGCTAATATTTTTAATAAATCCTTGTGTTATATACTTATCTTAATTCCTCTTTTGTTCATAACAAACATCAAGGCAATTAAGCTTTTTTATAAAAATCGTTCATTATCATGAAAAAGAAAATATCTTGTACGCTATTTCCTTTGTGCGAAAATGTTCACCTAATAAAAGATGTTGGTATGATTCCATTTCATCTAGCAAAAGATCATAATTATGAAGTAATAATTGCCACATACAGAAATGGCAATTATCCATATCTTGAGACGGAGGTGAAAGGAGTGAAATTAAGTTTTATAAAAAAAATCACTGGTATACCGACTATTGATGTATTGTTTTTTCTCCTGCTCAACGCATATAAAATAGATTTATTACAGTGCTTTCACTTAATGAAATCTTCACTCATTTATATTTATTTTTTTAAGTTATTGACTTTTTTTAGTAGCAGAAGAAAGACTTATCTTAAGATGGATGTTGGAGCAGATTTGGATGAAAGTTTACCAAAAACTAACTGGCAGCGAGCGGTGATACGACAAATTGATTTGATTTCGGTGGAGAATACAACTTTTTATGAAATTTTGTCTAAAGACCCTTTATTTGCAAAGCGAATTTTATATATGCCCAATGGAATTACTTGTGAAAATGCCGACCCTATTCTTTATTCTGAAAAGAAGAATTACATACTGACAGTAGGTAGATTAGGATCTTATCAAAAGTCCAATCATGTTCTCCTTCAGGCATTTAAAAATTTCTGCATTCGTACTGGTAGACGAGATTGGAAATTGTTTTTGGTTGGACCCATTGAGGGTACAATTCAAAGAGATTTTGATACGTTATTTGACGGTTATTCTGATATTAAATCACTAGTAACTTTTACGGGACCTGTGTATGATAGAAAAGTATTAGAGAATTACTATAGAGAGTCAAAATTATTTGTGTTATCATCTAAGTTTGAGGGGTTTCCTTTGGTTTTTTTAGAAGCATTAAAAAATGGTTGTACAATTCTCTCTACAGATTTCCATTCGGCAGTAGATATTACAAAAAGTGGTCACCATGGTTTTGTTTATCCTATTGATGATGACGCTGCATTAAGCTGTTTGTTTAAAAAATTGGCGATAGATGATACTTTTTTAGAAAGTAGAGTTTTGATTAATCAACAAGAGGCTATCACTTCGTACAGATGGGAAGAGTTGGTAAATGACTTACACAAAAGATTAAGTTAACATGGTGGATGTATCAATAATATTAGTAAATTATAATACTTATGAACTTGTTTTAAGCTGTATATCATCAATAAAAGAAAAAACATCTTCTGAATTAAAATATGAGATTATTATTGTTGACAATATGTCACAAGATCGAAACATTGAGAATGTAACTAATCTTTTTTCAGATGTTTTATTCGTTCAAAGCTCTTCCAATAGAGGCTTCGGTAGTGGAAATAATTTAGGGGTCTTGTATGCAAAGGGTTCATATGTTCTATTTTTAAATACTGATACTCTCCTTATTAATGATGCGGTTTCAATATTGTATTCTTATATGAAGAATAATGAAAAGGTAGGTGTATGTGGTGCGAACTTATATTCAAAAGAAGGTGAATATGCTACATCATTTTCGCAGATTCCACCATCATTGTTAGCTGATTTTGATTATTTGTTTTTTAATATTTTTAGTAAACTGCTCTATCGAAACTGTGTTAATTATAATGTGACTAATTCTCCTATTAGAGTTCGGGGAACAATATCTGGAGCTTGTTATATGGTTTCTCGTAATGTTTTCAATAAAATAGGGGGGTTTGATGAGGATTTTTTTATGTACTATGAAGAGACAGAATTATCTCATAGAATTATGAGATCAGGATTGAAATTAATCAATCATCCTGAGGCTAAAGTAATTCATTTGGAGGGAGGTTCAGAGCAGGTCAAATCACGAGCATTGGATTGGACTTTAGAAAGCAAATTAAAATTTTTCAATAAAACAGGTCGATTTTGGCAATACCATATTTCTAATTTAGTTAATTATGTTGTTTTTTTGCAGAGGTTTTTTTTGTTTAAACTAATAAACAATAGGGAAAAAATTGCATATTGGAAATCGATGATGAAATGGGCGAATTCAAAGTTTTTTAAGAATAAATGATTTATTTCCTTATACCTATATGTTTGTTGCTTTTTGGAATTCGTTATGAATATCCTGATAAAAAGCATTTGCATAGTGTGATGTTTAGTATTTCGCTAATTATCTTGATCTTGTTCGCAGGCTTGCGTGGGGATATTGAACCAGATTATATTAGTTACAAGGATATTTATGATAAGGCAGGTCAATCTATCAATGCAAACGTTGAGATTGGTTATTATCTGTTTAACGTAGTTATGCATTCTCTTGGATTGGGATTTCAATGGGTGATTTTTTTCTGTGCTATTTTTAGTTTAGTTCCAAAGTTTTATTTCTTTAAGAATCATAGCAGTAATTATTTCATCGTGCTTGCATTCTATTACTGTTCGGTTTTCTTTTTATTTGATTTTATTGCTATACGCCAAGCTATCGCCATCGGAATTTTTATGGTATCCATCCCTTTTATCATAGAGCGGAAAATATCAATATATTTATTTTTGATAATGATCGCGAGTTTATTTCATTTATCTGCGCTAGTTCTTGTACCTCTTTATTTTATAATGCATCGATCATTCTCTAAGTTGTTGATGTTTTGTCTTTTAGTTGTCTGTTCTATTATTAATATTTTAAAAGTTAAAATTGGACTTTTAGATTATCTATTGTCTTTTGTCTCTTTACCAGGATTTGCTGCGGCAAAGATGGATATATATTCTTTAGATGATGAATTTGCGGCTCTATCAATTAAACAGCTTGTATTAGGTTTTTTATTTGTTTTTTATGCTGATAAGTTTAAGTCAAATAGTATTTTAAAAGCTTTATTAAATGCATATATTTTAGGGGTTTTAATAGCGACTTTTCTAAATGATATTCCTCAGTTTGCTTATCGTATCAAGTCTTATTTTTTATGGGCCGATGTAATATTATTGGTTGAAATTGTTCGTATTTGGTCAAAATCTAATAAAAGGAAGACTATTCCATTGTATATTTTATTTGTGGCATTTTATTGTTATACATTATATGGTTTCTTGGATTCAATTTCGCAACGTGGAATTTTTAAAGATTTTATTTATCCATATGTGCCATTCGTATGGCCAATATTTTAATCAAATGAATAAACCCTCTATACTTTTTTATTTTAATAGCATGACTCCTGCGGGAGGCATAGAAAGGGTGATAGCCACTCTTGCTAATAAATTTTCTGAATTTATGAAAGTTACTATTTTGGTAAAGGATAAGGCATTTAGCCATTATTATTTAAAGGAGGAAATAACTTTGCTCAGTTTGGAAAATGAAATTCGTTTTAATATGAATAATAGGTTAAGTCGATTGTTGGAAGTGAGTAAAAATTTTATCTCTAGCCAGAGAAAGCTCCGAGAATTTTTGACGAGTCAATCTTACGACTACTATTATGTTGCACATCCTATGAATGTATTGGAACTTCATATAGCTAGAGGAATTGATAATAAAGTTGTAATTTCAGAGCATGGAGATATTGATGCTTATAATTTTTTTTATAAAAGAATAAAAAAGCTTCTATACAACCGTGCGAAAGCATATGTAGTGCCAACTAAAACAGATACTTCAAAATATAGTACTTTAGGTTATCGAGCGATTTATATTCCTCATTTTAGATCAGATCTACCTTATCGAAGAAGCCTACAGAATAAAAATACCGCTATTAGCATTGGCAGGATGACGCAAGCCAAAAGGCAATGGATACTAATTAATCTATGGGATAGAATAGTTAATATTCATCAGATTCGAGATTGGATGTTATATATTATAGGTGATGGTAATCTTAAATCAAGTTTGCAACAGCAGATTGATGATCTAGGAATAGGGAACTATGTCAAACTTTTGCCACCCAAAAAGGAAGTTGAGGATTATTATAATAACGCATCCTTTTTTTTATTGACTTCAAAGTCAGAGGGGTTTGGCATGGTTATTTTAGAGGCTATGTCATTTGGAGTTCCTTGTATAAGTTATGATTGCCCTTCTGGCCCGAGAGATATGATTAGAAATAAAAAAGATGGATATTTAGTTGAACAGGATAATTTTAATGAATTAGAGCGAGCAACTTTAGAGTTGATAAAAAATAGAGAAAAGATGATATCGTTTGGGGAAGCATCTTTTATTTCTAGTGAGCGATGGTCTGAAAAAAATATATTAAAAAAATGGAAAAGGATATTGAGTTAAAATCAATTTCGGTTATAATTCCGATGTATAACGCAGAATTTACAGTTGAAAGAGCTTTAATGTCTGTTATTCATCAAAATTATTGTGGGCATATCGAAGTCATAATTGTAAATGATGGTTCCAAAGATGATTCGGTAAAGGTAGTTGAAAGAATTAAAATCCAACATTCATTATTTGATATAAAATTAATAAACCAAGAGAATGGAGGCGTCTCAAAAGCAAGAAATACAGGACTTAAAATAGCTTCTGGAGCCTATTTAGCATTCCTTGATGCAGACGATGAGTGGATGGCAAATAAGTTAAGTTGTCAAATTCCATATCTTGACAATGGATTCGGAGACTTCGTTAGTTGTTTGCGAAATGATGATATTTTAAGTTGGCCATATAGGGTCGAAGATTACAACTTTTCATACGTAACATTAACGCAATTGCTATATAAAGTAGTTGGTCAGACATCTACTGCAGTTTTTAAAAGACATATTTTTGAAGAATTAGGAGGCTTTGACGAAAACCAGCGATATTCTGAGGATGCAAATTATTGGATGAAAATTGCAAAAAATTTCAAAATGATAATTATAAATGAGAAATTAGTTTTAACCGGAGGAGGAAAGCCTTCTGTTGGACATAGTGGTTTGTCTGCAAATATCAATGCTATGGAAGATGGCGTTCAGAAAAATATTGAAGAAATGAGACAATTAAAGTATATCAATTTCAGTTCTTTTTTGTTCTTTAAAATATTTTCAAAACTTAAATTTTTTGTTAGAAAGATAAAGTTAAGAGTTAAGTCATGATTTATAAGATTTTTTGGTTTTTAAGAGGTTTATTATACAGTTTTTTTTTCGGTAAATTTGGATTGTACAGTTATTTGGGAAAACCAATATTTATACACAATATTCATCAAATTTATATTGGGAATAGAGTGCGTATTTTCCCTAATAATAGAATGGAAGTACACGGAAAAAATTCACGCATTATTATACAAGATAATGTGGGTATTGCCCAAAATGTACATATAACATCAGGCGGTGATTTAATTATTGGTAAAGGTTCAACAATACTAGCTAACGTATTCATTACTAACATCGATCATGAATACAATGTAATTGATAAACCTATTTTAGAACAGGGAATGTCTATAAGAGAAACAAGCATTGGAGAAAATTGTTTCATCGGTATTGGGGCTGCAATACAAGCTGGAACAATTCTTGGTAAACATTGTATAGTTGGAGCTAATTCTGTGGTTCGTGGTATATTTCCTGATTATTGTGTAATTGTTGGTGCTCCTGCAAGGATCGTTAAGAAATATAATTTTACTTCTAAAATATGGGAAAAAGTGTAAAATTTATAATTTTAGTACTTGAGGTTCTTTTTTCTTTAAGTGTATTTGCTGATAAAAAAATCGATTTGGTAATAAAAGGCGAAGTATGTTATGATATAATTATCCCGGATAATGCTAGCTTTGTCGAAATAAATGCGGCAAATCAACTTCGTAGACACTTATATAATTTAGGAAAAAGAGATTTTTTGATAAAGAGAGAAAGCCAAGCTAGTGTTTTGAGTAAGATTTTTGTTGGGAATTCAAAATCTTACACTAGTCTTTTTGGAAATATCAGAGATATAGTCGGGGTAGACGGGATTGTTATTAAATTAAAAAACAATAATTTATATATAAATGCAAATGGTGACCGTGCGATACTCTATGGTGTATACGAATTTCTTGAAGAGTTTATTAAAATAAAGTTTCTAACACCAAAGGATTTTGTTTATCCAAAGTACTCAAATGATAATCTTCAAATAGATATTAATGATTATTCATTTACTCCGCCGTTTTATTACAGAAGTCATCATATATATAATGCTATTTATAATGAAGAGTTTGCTGCAATCTTGAAGCAAAATGGAGAGTTTCAGCATACAAATATTAATTGGGGTAAGATAAATAAAATTTTGGGTTGGAGTCATACTTTTGATTCGATTTTTCCTTATGAAAAATACGGAAGAGTCCATCCAGAATGGTTTTTTGATTCTCAGACAGGAAAGCGCTTTATCGAGTACAAAACAAACATTTCGGGGCAATCTGTGCAACCCGATATTCAGAATAAGGAAGTAAGGAACATTTTTACCCAAAATATTCTTTCATTGATAAAGCGGTTTCCGGATCAAGATATTATCTCTATTTCACAGAATGATAATAAGTTTTTCCCTGTCTATAATAGAAAATCTTCTGCATCTGATGAATTAATTAATTTTGTAAATTATATTTCCACTCAAGTCGCAAAGTATTATCCCCAAAAAATTATTGAGACATTAGCTTATTATTCGACAGAGGCACCTCCGCTCAATGTAAAACCAAATTCAAATGTTATTGTTAGGTTTGCTCCTATAGATGGGGATATGGGATATTCTATTAATAATCCACGGAATTTGGAAACTAAAGAAAAGGTCATTGCTTGGTCTAAAATAGCGAAGCAAATGTATTTTTGGGGCTACAATACGAATTTCAAATATCCTGTTCTTCCATATCCGAGTTTAAGAAAAAGTAGTGAAGATCTTAGGTACTTAGCAGAAAATAAGTTTAGTGGAATATTTATACAAGATAATACAAATCCGTCAGAGGGCTATGGTTTCTTTTTAGACATGCAAGCATGGGTCATGGGGAAACTATTATGGAATCCTGAGCTGGATCGTGAAGACCTGATCAATGAGTTTTTCAATGCTTACTATCAAGAAGCTGCACAACCACTCTTAGATTACTATACAATGGTTGAAGAGAGATTCTTTGAATCTAAGCTGAAGCTTAATTCTTTTGAGGATAACTATAGTTATATTGATGCTAAATTCATTTTAAGTGGTGAAACACTTTTTGATGAAGCTGAAAAGAAGGCCCAATCTTCAGTTATAAGAGAGCGGGTTCAGAAGGAAAGAATTTCTTTTAATCTTCTCCAAATTTATCTCGGTTTAAAAAAACAAGTGTGGATGAACGAATTTTTTAAGGATTTATATAATAAGAAATATGACAATCAATATGTAGATTATTCTATAAAACGATATTTAGGAGATATTATATTGTCTTTTGCAAGAAATGGTTTGCCAAATGATATTAATTCTAAAGAGGTAAAAGGTGTTGATAATCAGTTTTTTGATTTTGAGGAAAATAGTTTTGTTTTGTATAGAAAAGGAGACCTAACGAATTTGGAAACCGATCTTGATGCAGAAAATATGTTGGTTGCATCAATTTTTGGAAAGACAAATGATTGGGCGCTGCAGCTTCCTCTAGATAATATCCAAATGTTAGCGAATCAAATGGCGAATATATCTGTTCGACTAAAACTTGTGCCATTAAATAGTGTTAACAAATCGGCTATGTTAAGGATTGGAATTTTTGATAAAAGGAAAAATAGAACGATTTTAGAGAAAAGATATGACGCAAAAGATATACCAGAAGGTAAATTTATACACCTAGAAGTAGGTAATGAGAAAATAAATAGTGATGTTAGCATTTATTTAGTTTTCGAAGATGAACAGAGGAATTTTGAAAAAATATTAATAGATAAAATACAAATAAAATGCAAATAAATAAAATTTTGAAAAATATACTAATTACCGGTGGGGCAGGATTTATAGGATCAAATTTGGCCTTAAAACTAATAGAAAAGGGGTATAATGTTACAGTTTTAGATAATTTATCACCTCAAATTCATGGTGATAATCCGAAAGAGAATTCTTCATTATATCTGAGTATCAAAGATAAAGTTAAGTTTATCTTTGGCTCAGTAACTAGTGAAATTGATTGGAAGGCTGCTTTGGTTGGCCAGGATGCTATCGTTCATTATGCTGCTGAGACTGGTACAGGTCAGTCAATGTATGAAGTAAAAAAGTATGTAGATGTTAATATTGGAGGAACGTCGATCTTACTAGATTTATTAGTAAATACCGAACACACGATAAAGAAGGTAGTGGTCGCTTCCTCAAGATCTATTTACGGAGAAGGTAAATATATAAGTGAAGAGCTCGGAGCAGTTTATCCTACCCAAAGGACGGCAAGCTATATGGATATGGGAGATTTTGATGTAAAGTACGATGGTGCATCTAAACTTCGATTGGTTGGTACTGATGAAGAGTCTAAAATACATCCCTCTTCAGTTTATGGTATAACAAAGCAAAATCAGGAACAGATGATAATGACTGTTTGCCCGACGGTTGGAATCGCAGCAGTAGCATTTCGTTATCAAAATGTTTATGGTCCTGGTCAATCTCTAAAAAATCCCTACACAGGAATTTTATCTATTTTTTCTACACAAATCAAAAATGGCAATGGAATCAATATTTTTGAAGATGGTAACGAATCACGGGATTTTGTATTTATTGATGATGTTGTAGATGCTACAATTTTGGGGTTGGAAAAAGATGAAGCAAATAATAATGTCTTTAATGTAGGTACTGGTGTAGCGACAGATGTTTTGACTGTAGCGAATCAATTGATCAAGAATTATGGCATTGAGGTTCCCGTCACCATTTCTGGGAATTATCGTTTGGGAGATATTAGACATAATTATGCTGATCTGTGTAAGATAAATCGTTTATTAAATTTCAAGCCTAAAGTATCATTTGAGATAGGTTTACAGAAATTTACTGAATGGGTAAATACTCAATCTATACAAGAGGATCAATACCAGAAATCTATAGAAGAAATGAAAGCAAAAGGATTATATAAGTAAAAATGATAACCAATCAATTAAAGAATAAAAAGATTCTTTTCTTATGTGTGAGAACATTTGGTTTAGAGAACCAAATTATTGCAAAACTCAAAAGTTATGGTGCTGATGTTGTTTTTTATGATGAACGAATTAAGGACACTAACTTAACAAAAGCTATCATACGCGTAAAGAAAAGTCTTTATAAATCAAAAATCGAGCGTTATTATAAGCGAATTCTTCTTGAGACAAAAGATATTGATTTTAGCTATTTGTTGGTTGTCCGGGGAGAAGTAGTGCCTGTATTTTTTTTGGAAGAATTTAAAAAACAACATCCTTCTTGTTGTTTAATCTTTTATAATTGGGATTCGTTTCGAAATACTCCCAATACTTCAAATCATCTCCACTTGTACGATAGAAAATTTTCTTTTGATCCTGGTGATGCAAAAAAATTTGGTATTAATTTTCGACCACTCTATTTTATTGATAGCTACAGCCAAATTAGTGGATCCGTTAGTAAAAGATATGATCTATTATTTTTAGGTACAGCTCATTCTGATCGTTATGTCATAAGCTCTCAAATAAAAGAGTATTTTGAGAATCATGGACGATCAGCATTTTGTTACTATTTTATGCATAGTAAATGGGTTTATCATTTCAAAAGATTATTTGATAAAACGTTTAAGAATTTTGATATCAAAAAAATTAGTTTTAAGTCTCTTACAATTCATGAGATGTTATCCCTTTATGAACAGTCAAATGTAATTTTGGATATCAATCACCCTATGCAAAAGGGACTTACTATGAGGACATTTGAGTCGATTGGAGCGCAAAAGAAATTAATTACAACGAACAGTGAAATTGTGAAGTTTGACTTTTTCAATAGTGATAATATATTTGTCTTGGATCGTGATAATATAAATGTAGATTTGGAGTGGTTGGATAAACCTTATCAACCTATAGATAGAGAGATTTATCATAGGCTTTCAATATCCGGATGGCTCTACAATTTATTTTTGGATGAAGACAGTTCTTATTGGAGTGATTTTATATAATGTTTATATTATGAAAATACAAATAACAGGCTTGTCTGGATTCGTTGGAGAAAATCTTTTTAGATATCTATCAATAAAAGGAATCGAAATAGAGAGAATTTCCCTAAGAAAGAAAGATTGGCATGTACATATACCTGTGTCAGCCGATGCAATAATTCACTTGGCTGGCAAGGCACACGATACGTCTAATACTTCGAGTTCTGACGAGTATTTCGAAGTAAATAGGGATTTGACAATCGAACTTTTTAAAAAATTCTTAAGTTCTGATATTTGCGACTTCTTTTACTTTTCCTCTGTAAAAGCAGTTGCCGATACAGTTGACGGTGTACTTGCTGAAGATGTGCAACCAAAACCTTTGACACCCTATGGCAAATCGAAATTAGAAGCCGAACAATTTCTATTAAGCCAGACCCTGCCTCTAGGAAAGCGACTTTTTATTATGCGGCCATGTATGATTCATGGACCAGGAAATAAAGGGAATTTAAATTTATTATATAAGGTTGTTGATAAAAATATTCCTTGGCCATTATCGGCATTTCATAATCAGCGTTCTTTCTTAAGCATAGATAATTTATCTTATATCATTTACAAAATGCTTACTGACCAATCTGTACCATCTGGTGTTTATAACGTCGCCGATGATGAATCCTTATCGACAAATGATTTGGTTTCATTAATTGCAGCTACTCTTGGAAAAAAGGAACATTTATGGCATATTTCTCCCGGTTTTATTAAATCAATGGTAAGGATAGGAGATATTTTACCACTACCGCTAAATTCAGAACGTCTAAAAAAGCTGACAGAATCGTATGTGGTTTCAAATCAAAAAATTAAAACAGCTTTAGGTGTTGACAAGCTGCCTTTGTCAGCAAAGGAAGGACTTATCAAAACTATTTTATCATTTAAAGTATCTAAATAGGACATGTTGTATCTAATTATTGTTGCTCTACTTTTTGTCCTCGAACTGCTCTACTTCAAGATAGCGGATCGCTTTAATATTATTGATAAGCCCAATCAGCGTTCTTCCCATTCAATAATAACACTTCGTGGTGGTGGCATAGTCTTTTATTTTGGAGCGCTGGCATACTTTATCTGGTCTGGTTTTCAATTCCCCTGGTTTTTCTTAGGGCTAACAATGATGACCATTGTGTCTTTTTTAGACGATGTATTTACGCTATCGAACAAGATACGCTTGCTGGTGCATTTTGCGTCGGTATTACTAATGGCCTACCAACTGAATGTATTTGCAATGCCATGGTATTTTTTGATCATAACCTTTATCATTGTGGTTGGTGTGATTAATGCCTACAATTTTATGGATGGTATCAATGGCATTACGGCCTGTTATAGTTTAGCTGTTGGTGGGCTCCTTATGCTTGTAAACAAGCAGCTTGATTTTATACCACAAGAATTGCTAGTATTTACTTTATTGGGCGTTTTAGTATTTACCTTCTTTAATTTTCGTACAAAAGCGAAATGCTTCGCTGGTGATGTTGGTTCTGTGGCGATAGCCTATATCTTATTATTTGCTCTAGGAGCTCTTATATTAAAAACAGGCAATTTAATTTACATCCTATTTTTGTCCATATATGGCATTGATGCTGTTTGGACGATACTACGGCGATTAACGTTAAAAGAAAATATTTTTGAAGCTCATCGCTCTCATTTATATCAGTATATGGGGAATGAAGCTGGTATCAATAAGTTACTGATTTCTTTTCTCTATGGAGTTACTCAGTTTGGAATTGGGCTTGCCGTCATTGAATTTTCAAATAAGAGCTATGATATTCAAATTTATTTCTCTCTTGGCCTACTTTTTGTTTTAAGTGTTGTATATTTAATTTTGAAAAAATATATTATTACTAGCTATGTAAAATAGCTCTTTTTTTTTCTAAATTTTGTAGAAATTTTTTTAAAATAAAGGGGAACTTGAAAGCATTATTTTGACCTTTTGATTTACAAAAATGATTAACCTTTGGAGGGAGGGGCTGTTACTGAACAAGCCTCGGTGGATGGTCCTATTAGTGGATATGCTCATTGTAAGCACTAGCTTTGGTATGAGCTATATCCTTATTTTCAAACATAGAGGAATCGTTGACCTAAACAATTTATTTGGTCAGTTGATTATCGTATGCACAGTTTACCTTGTTTGGTTTTTGATCTTCGGGACATTTAAAAGTGTCATGCACAAAACAGGAATACGGGACCTTCAGCAACTTGTTGTTGCGCTTGTTTTGGCTTATATTTCTGTTGAGTTACTTAGTAAATTAATAGAATGGATAGTCCCTAAGAATACCATATTGCAAAGTATAGTGCCTTTTTCGGATACGCAACTTCTTTTTCATACTCTCATCGCTGGTTTTGGAATGACTTTCCTTAGGGTTCTTTATCGATCTATATACCATGAACTTGTGTGGAATCAGAAAGATAACCGTATACCTGTAATCCTCTTTGGTGCTGGGAATATGGGGAATACGACATTTCACTTTATTCACACGACCTCGCGCAATAAATATCGTATTGTGGCCATTCTGGACGACAAGCCAAGCCGTATTGGAAAACGCATTCAAGGATTTAAAGTTAGGGATATCAATTGTCTTAATAAAGCTTTTGTAAAGAAGCATGGAAACGCACATGAATTGATTATTGCGATTGACGACCATAATCCTCAACGTTTAGAGCATGTTTTCAAGTTGGCAGAACCAATTCCACTTATTGTAAAGATAATTCCTGACACGGCTAAATTACTTGCTGGAGAAGTTGCCACGAGGCAGATTAGAAGTCTCCGAATCGAAGATTTGCTTGGGCGTAAAGCGATTGATCTCGATAATCCGACAATTGCATCGGAAATGAAAGACCAAATTGTATTGGTAACTGGTGGCGCGGGTTCTATAGGCAGCGAACTTGTTCGGCAATTGGCACATACCGATCTGTTGAAACTTATTGTTGTAGACCAGGCAGAATCTGCACTTTACGAAATTCAGCAGGAACTTAGTTCCAATGTGAATTTCGACCGTTTTACCTTTATTGTTGGGGATATCCGGAATCAACCTTTTATGGAAACCGTTTTTCAAACATTTTTGCCTACTTATGTTTTTCATGCAGCAGCTTATAAGCATGTACCACTCATGGAGGCCAATCCGTATGAATCCATATTGACCAATGTGTGCGGATCGTATGCTTTAGCCAAATTGGCAGATAAGTATGAAGTTTCTAAATTCGTAATGGTTTCCACCGATAAGGCTGTCAACCCAACGAATGTAATGGGAGCCACAAAACGTGTGGCAGAGATAGCCGTATCAACAGTTAATAAATATTCTAAAACTAATTTTATCGTCACACGGTTTGGAAATGTTTTAGGTTCAAATGGATCAGTTATCCCACTTTTTGAAAGACAGATGCTCCATGGAGGTCCGTTGACCATTACAGACCCCAATATTACGCGGTATTTTATGACCATCCCCGAAGCCTGCCAATTGGTGCAGGAAGCAGCAGTGATGGGTAAAGGAGGGGAGATATTTGTATTTGATATGGGCGAACCTGTTAAAATTATGGAACTTGCCAAGCAGATGATCCGCCTAAAAGGATATAATTACCCAGAGGATATTGATATTAAGGTGGTGGGGTTACGACCTGGAGAAAAAATATTTGAGGAACTTTTGGCAAATGGAGAAAATACCGAGAAGACGTATCATGAAAAGATTATGATTGCCAAAGTAAATACCGCTGACTTAGATATGCAGAAAAGTAGAGTTGAATATCTATGTCAATATGTAGAAGATGCAAATCCTAGTGCAGATAAAATGGAACTTGTAAGATTGATAAAGCTAATTGTGCCCGAATATCGATCGCAGAATTCTGTATTTCAGACATTAGATAAATGAAAAATATGATGAATATAATACAAGGGGGAGTCGCCAAAGACCATAGAGGACAAATAAGATTTGTCAATGATTTTGACATGAGCCTTGTTAAGCGCTTTTATATTATCAAGAATCTAGATACAGAGTTGGTAAGAGGTTGGCGCGCTCATAAGATCGAACAACGCTGGTTTTATGTACTCTCTGGATCATTTTCCGTAGATTTGGTGAAAATTGACAATTGGGAAGTAGCCTCACCAGATCTTCCTGTCGATAATATGATTATGCCTGCTAGCAAATTGCGTGTGTTACACGTCCCTGCAGGCTACGGTACTGCTTTCAAAGCAATGGAACCTGATAGTGAATTGCTCGTATATTCCGACTATGGAATTGAACATGCGGCAAACGATGATCACACGTATCCCTTGGATTACTTTAAAAATAGAAAGCAATAAATTGATATTTAGTGCCCTTTAATTGGTTGCGAGGTAGTTCCTTGGTCAGCCTATTAAGTATTGCTAAAATGATGTTGTGTACGGAATAGATTATTGTATTAAAATGGGGCTATCTAAAAGATTTAGTAGCCCCTTAATTATTTATTAGTAACCCGGATTCTGTGTTAGTTTAGCTATTTTTTGAGCCGTCTTCAAACGTTCATAAGCCGTCTGCAATGCTTGTTCGGCATGTCTCTGTTTGGTAATATCCTTTCCAACAGCAATGACAGTTTTAGATTCAGCTGCAATAGTGGCAGACCATAACAACCATTTCAATTCCCCTTATCGGTCAAAAACCTTCCTGCAAAAGGCTCCATAGAATGGCCGCTGATTAAAGAATCGAAATCTTCACGGGCACGTTCTCTATCCGCTATATGGATAAACTGAAAAAGTGATGTGGAATACAATCTATCTTTTTGGTAGCCAAATAGATTGAAAAATGCTTTATTACACTTTTTAATATATCCATCAAAGCCAATAAGGCAATACCGCATCAATGATGGCGACAAGGTCCCGGCCATTTTCTATTGATGATTTATATCTTCCCTTGCTAAAGAAGGTTTCCTGATAGGCATGATTCTACTTTAGAACATGTGCCAGATTGGAAGTAAGCGCATGCAATTGTTAAAGAAGCGTTATTCCAAACGAGAAGTTTGCGAGAAATTAAATGTATCGCTTCAATTGAGGGTTCATGAGGTTGTGGAACATCCTTTATCCATGGTTTAGGAGGAGATGTGAGAAATTTTGGGCTAATTTGGGCAATAGGGAAAGCTATCGAATGCAGAATAGAAAAACGTTCTTGGACAAGTAAATTTTATAGCATACTTTTGGACTGGATTGTGTATTTATTAGTGCCAAAAATGCTGCACTCCAACTTACCAATTATGCTGCATTCTTAGTTACCATTTACAGCAAGGCACTTTGCATTAATGTGAAGAAAAAGAAATTAATAAAAAATTAATTTGAAACAGATAAAATGAAAGAAATTAAAAAAATAACTTGTATTGGGGCGGGTTATGTAGGAGGGCCTACCATGTCGGTCATTGCACAGAAAAATCCACATGTTACTGTTACTGTGGTCGACGTAAACACTGCGCGTATCGATGCTTGGAACGATGTTGACTTAGAAAAACTACCTGTTTATGAGCCTGGACTCGATACGGTTGTAGCAGAAGCGCGCGGGCGTAATCTTTTCTTTTCTACCGATGTGGAAAAGGCAATTGATGAGGCCGATATGATTTTTATTTCTGTCAACACACCGACGAAGACTTATGGTAAAGGTAAAGGTCAGGCGGCAGACTTAAAGTATATCGAGTTGTGTGCTCGTCAGATTGCTGCTGTTGCTAAATCCGATAAAATAGTTGTCGAGAAGTCCACTTTACCAGTTCGTACTGCTGCGGCTTTAAAGAGCATTTTGGACAATACGGGTAATGGTGTCAACTTCCAAATTCTTTCTAATCCTGAGTTTCTTGCTGAAGGTACTGCTATTACAGATTTGCACAATCCGGACCGTGTATTGATCGGAGGGGAGGATGCAAATGCGATCGAAGCCTTGGTACAGGTTTACGAAGCTTGGGTACCTCGCGAGCGTATCTTAACGACCAATTTATGGTCTTCGGAATTAGCTAAACTGGTTGCCAATGCGTTTTTGGCTCAACGTGTGTCATCTATTAATGCCATTTCAGAACTATGTGAGGTTACAGGTGCCAATGTGGATGAGGTATCGCGGGCCATTGGTCAAGATAGCCGTATCGGCCCTAAGTTTTTAAAGGCATCAGTCGGTTTTGGTGGTTCCTGTTTCCAAAAGGATATTTTGAACTTGGTATATATTGCGCGTTCTTACAATCTGACCGCCGTAGCAGATTATTGGGAACAGGTTATTATTTTAAACGATCACCAAAAATCACGTTTTGCACAAAATATTATTCAAACTATGTATAACACGGTCAATGGTAAGAAGATCGCTGTTTTGGGTTGGGCATTTAAGAAAGATACCAATGATACCCGGGAGTCTGCGGCCATTTATGTAGCGGATCATTTGTTGGAAGAGGAGGCCCATCTGGTGGTTTATGATCCTAAGGTTTCTTCAGAGCAGGTTTATAAAGATTTGGATTATTTCGGTACACGCTCGCCAGGTGAAAATCGTCGTTTAGTCACAGTAATCAATGATCCTTATGAAGCATTTCAGGGTGCACATGCTGTTGCGGTATTGACCGAATGGGATGAGTTTAAAGAATACGATTGGGCGAAGATTAAAAAAGAGATGAAAAAGCCGGCCTTTGTTTTTGATGGACGCAAAATATTGGATCGTACCCAGTTAAAGGATTTAGGATTTGATTACTATGCGATCGGTGAATAATCTAAGAAAAGGATATTTAGTAGTTGAACGTAGAGACGATTGGGTAGAAGTTCATAATTATATTGATGCAATGAACCAAGCAATTAAAAAACTAAAGGCATTGCCTTTTTCATCAAGATTAATTCGTGATACCCATCGAATTTTATTGCACAGTGTGCGTGGTGAGCACAAATTACCTGGCGAATTTCGAACAAGTCAAAATTGGATCGGTGGAGCCACTATCAACGATGCTACTTTTATACCACCAGTACATTCTTCTATTCCTGAATTAATGAATGATTTGGAGAAGTTCGCACATAATAAAGAATATTTTTTTCCTGATTTGTTGAAGGTTGCATTAATTCATTACCAATTTGAAACTATCCACCCTTTTCTTGATGGTAATGGCCGTGTAGGGCGTTTATTGATTACGCTTTATTTAGTAGATAAAGGAATTCTTAAAAAGCCTATTTTATATCTCTCGGATTTTTTTTGAACGAAACCGAGGTTTGTATTATGATAATTTAATGCGTGTTCGTACGCACAATGATATCAAGCAATGGTTGAAGTTTTTTCTGGTAGGCATTATAGAAACTGCAAAGAATGGAATTGCAACATTTGATGCAATTCTCAAATTAAAAAAGGAAAAAGAAGAAATAATTGAGAAGAATAGCACAAGAAGTCACCATATACTCAATATTTTAGACCACTTATATCAACGCCCAATCATTAACGCGCAACAGGTGTTAGATTTTACTGGCGTATCTATACCAAATGCCTACAAAATAATTGATGAAATGAAACAATACCATATCTTAAAAGAAATGACTGGAGGGAAAAGAGGGCAAATATTTATGTTTGATCCATATATTAAGTTATTTTAGTAGGAATATTGAAGATAAATTCAATAAAGTCGTATAAAGATTTTTAGTTATGATGCCTTAAATAGTGAACGTAAAGGAAATTTATATTTGGTATTGGATTCGGCAAATCGAAAGTCTAATCCAACGATAGCTAATACGCTGGTTTCTGAAGTTGCCAAATTGCGTACCTTGAAGTCTGCATTAAATGGTGCAGCTGATATAGCATGGATAACAAAAACTACAGAACAATTATTGGCCGTGTTAAAAAATAGAGATTTAAGGTATGAAGCTCTCCAACTAGCTGAACGGGTGAAGAAATCCAAAAACGGCTATTTGCTGCCTCCTACTGCTGCTGCAACTACTTTTTAGAGCATGACAGATAAATACCGTGGTAAAGTCGTAGTTGTGGACTTTTGGGCAAAGTGGTGCGCCCCATGCCGCTCCGGTATTGAATCGTCGCAAGGGAAACGCTTAAAACTCAAAGATAATCCGAATTTGGCGTTTGTTTTTGTGACCGACGTCGATAGAACTCCAGATATGGAGTTGTATAAAGATTATATCGTTAAAAATAGCATGTTTGAATCCTATCGGGTTTCTGCCGATGAATATAAAGCATTGCGTGAATTATTTAAGTTTAATGGAATTCCGAGGTATCTACTGATGGATCCTGAAGGTAGAATTAGAAGTGCTATTGCTGTAACAAATACGGTGCTGGATAGACTTCCTGATATTAAAATTTTGAAAGGGCTTGATCCTTCTAATATCAAAGGACAGGCGCTTTTTCATCGGGCATTGATGCATTTTACTCTTTTGCAGCTATATGCTGCGCCTTTTGATCAGAAAGGTGATAATAATGGGGCTGGCATACCGCTCAAGTTGACTGCTGATATCAATGACAAAACCAAGCGGTCAACAGTTGGGGAATGTTATCGTTCGGTTATTGAAGATTTGGAACAAGCGAGTGACTTGCTGCCACATGAACTGGGTATACTGCCAAGACCCAACAGGATTTCAGCCTTTGCTGCACTTTCACGCGTGTATTTGGCGATGGGAAGATTATGTGCAAGCAAAAAATTATGCGGATAAGGTATTGGGCAGTTATAAGACTTTGATGGATCTCAATACAATGAATGTCGATGCAGCTTATCCTTATCCAGCGATGAATGCTGAAACGTTATTTTTTGCATACTCAAACGGCTCGACCATGTTTATTGGGAGTCGAGGGTCGTACTTGACAATGGATTTACTTCAACTATATGAAACGCATGACTTGCGACTTCGGGCAAATTATAAAAAAGGAACAGATGGCTTCTCTACATTTAAAGGGCAGTATATGGGAACGGGGGCAGGGCTCTTTTTTGTAGGTATGACGACTTCTGAAGTATTATTAAATGCCGCTGAATGTAACGCACGATTGGGAAATGTTACCAGCGCATTGGAACAGTTAAATTATCTGTTGCAAAATCGGATTGAGAAGCAATTCTTTGTGCCTGTAACGGAAACTAACTCCGAAGCTTTGTTGAAAATAATAATTAGGGAGCGGCGTAAAGAGTTGGTTCGTAGAGGGCTAAGGTGGTCGGATTTGAGACGGTTGAATAAAGACGAACGTTTTAAAAAGGAAATTGTCCGTGAGGTAACCGTTGACGGAAAAACTGAACAATTCAAACTCTTGCCCAATAGCAGGGATTACATTTTTAATATTCCAGCCGAGGTTAAAAATATGACCGGTATGGAATAATCGTAAGAAACTAGCGAAGGGTAGTTCCTTCGTTAGTTAGCGCAGTAATCTGCCCTGGATGTATGACTTTTAGGTACGTAGTTGTATGATTTTTTGTGCGATGGCGACCGGTCTTCATTTTTGGTACGAGAGGTCTAATTTCAGGGGCGAATGCCAAATATGGGAGGATCTGCCTGCAGCTGCTAAGGACTAGGTTCCCGGAAAAAAAAAGGTTTTCAAACTGTAAAGAATGAAAACCTTTGGAATGGTAAGATCTTAACCTGATAAATTCTTTAGATTAAATCATTGGGATCACCATCTAAATTTCTATCGTATCTCGCACGTACACGTCGGGCACGCTCGCGCTCCGCAGCAAATTCATCTGCCTTTGATCCCGGGCTATAAAATGTATCTTCATTAAAATGTGGATGTTGATAAAAATCGTGGTCATATACACTAGATCCTACCGTAAATCCGACATCACCTGTTCCCTCATAAATATGGCGAATGGATAATTCAGTATCCGGATCCAGGTTATTTTCACGGTAGGCCGGTAGTCTGGTCAGACGGTCGGCAGTAACCGGTACTACCACGACTTCACCATCGTCGGCCGGATTATAGCGATAGTCTGTAGCAGGTTCCACGGGATCGATTTCATCTACCGGTAGTACGCCGCTGCGGTCGATGGGCTCCACGGTACCCGTTTCATCATTACTCGCCTGTATACGCTTCCCGTCATAAAGTGCAGCTACGCCAATGGGCACCAATATCTTTTTGTCGTCTTCAATAGGTAAATCTGCATCTTTCAGGTCAACAATAATATAGCGTACTTGTTGGCTTTGAGGGTCAAAAAGGAGGTCATCCACCTCACCTAGCGATTGTCCGGCCTGATTTTTCACCTTCCAGCCTCTAATATCTGGTTCACCATCAACGATTTCATAATCGCTTCCTCCTAATTCGATTAAATGGTTGTATTTTTTTTCTTCTAATGCCATGTCTTTAAATTTTTGAGTTCAAAACTTTAGGTTTCTATTTATTGCGAAAAACCACGATCTCTACATTTCGGTTTTGATTTTTTCCGCTTGCGCTTGCATTGTCAGCCACAGGAGCATTTTCTCCACGTGAATGTACGCTTACTTTGCTTTGGTCAATTCCACCTTGACTAACCAACCAGTCCTTCACGGCAGTAGCACGTTCCATGCCCAGTTGCTTGTTGTGGGATGCCGTGCCGGTAGAATCCGTATTCCCAAATACGCCTACATAGGCACCTTGAAAATCTTTATTCAAAGCCGATGAAATTTGTTTAAGTTTCGCCTCGGAATTGCTTTGTATGGCGCTTTGGTCAGTGGCAAATAATATATTTTCGCCAAGCGAGTAAATGGTATAGCCATCACTGGAGCGTACGCGAATATCTTTGTCCGTGATGTTCGGGTCCGAAGATTCAGCACTATTGAAATCTACTGAATTCCAGCTTGGTTCCGTTGTTGCAAGGGTATCCCCGCCCATATCGCCCTGATCTGTTACCATGCCGGTGCTGTCCCTGGCATCAGCGACATCGGATGCACTGTTATTACGATTTACAAAAAACAAGATTATTGCCAATGCAATAAGTGCGAGTAGAAGCCAAAGCCACCATGGTGCTCCGCTTTTAGGTTTTACTTCTAAATGTGCCATATAGCTATTATTTTTTCTAGGAGAACACCTAAATTCTATCTTCGGTTTTAAAAGTTTTTTTATGGCACATACAAAATAGGGGGCTACCGCTAAACTTAAGAGAGGATGTAAGACGGATGGAAGATAAAAATTTAGATTAAAAATTTGATTTTCAAATATAAGTGTTATCTTCGTATTATCTAAGCAAAACCGGTTTTGCTTATTATCATTAATAACCAATTTTAAAAACAAAAATGCCTCATACCGAAAATATAATTTTATGTGTCGATTTAGGTGGTACGCATTGCTCATCAGGCCTTGTGCATGGGAGCCCTGCAGTTGTCATGGACGGATCGTACTTTCGCGGGAATGTAAATAGTAACGCAGAAAGAGTACAGATTTTGTCGGCCATAAAACAAACCATCGATAAGACCCTAAGTTCAACTACGCATTTACCATCCGAAATTTTCATATCTTGCCCTGGCCCATTCGATTACGAAAGCGGAATATCCTTAATGGACGGAATGAATAAGTATCAGTCGCTACTAGGCTTTAATCTAAAAACATTTTTTGCGAATATCACAGGAATTGATTTAAGTTCGATCTACTTTTATAACGACGCTGCAGCCTTTTTATTGGGCGAAGTTGTCAATAAAAAAATGGAAAATAGGCGCGTTATAGGCCTGACTTTAGGAACCGGATTGGGTTCTTCGCTTTACGAAAATGGAACAATCGTAGATCTCAATTTAGGGTCAGCAGTTTTCAGCAACGGCATTGTAGAAGACTTCATTTCAACCCGAGGGGTCTTAGCTCATTTGACAGAAAAATTTGGGTATATTCCCGTTGATAACATAAAAGACATAGCTGAACGCCCAGATCTGGAAATTTTTAGAAAAGAGGCTTTTGATTTCCTAAGCAAGCAACTGATTACTTTCATTAAAGAATATATTTATCCGTTAACGCCAGACACAATTATAATCGGAGGCAGTATTGCCAAGGCCCACAATTATTTTTTTGATAAGCTCCTTTGTACCCTTGATACGGAGCTATCCCTTGCATCATTTGATGAACGCAACTTATTTCTCGGATTAACCCTCAAGACATTTAGTATATGAAACCCATTTGGAAATTTACATTGATCGCATCGTTGGGAGGTTTTTTGTTTGGTTTTGAAACAGCAGTGATATCGGGTGCTGAACAAATCATACAAAAACTCTGGGACTTGGATGCTGTCCGTCATGGACTTACCGTATCGATCTCGCTGATCGGAACCATTATAGGAGCCGTTATCGCCGGACGTATGGCCGATCGTTATGGGCGTAAACCCGTGCTTTATTTCGTTGCAGCTTTATATTTACTCTCAGCATTGGGCTGTGCAGTAGCGTCCATCTGGGAGCTTTTCCTGTTGTTCAGATTATTTGGTGGACTTGCTGTGGGGATCAGCTCTGTTGTTGGACCAGTATATACCTCCGAAATTGCTCCCGCAAAAGATCGCGGTAAACTTACAGGAACTTTTCAGATTATGATCGTGCTGGGAATCTTTACGGCCTATCTGACAAATTTTCTCTTTATGAGCGTAAATTCAGGCGGATGGCGATACATGCTCGGTATCATGGCTGTGCCTGCTCTATTATTTGTACTTCTATTGAATCTTATTCCCGAAAGTCCAAGATGGCTATTGCAGCAGGGACACATTGAAAAAGCGCGTGCAAGTTATCTTCGGCTTGCAACTCCATTTGAAGTGCAGGTCAATCAGCCCCAAACATCTGGTAAGCATGTTAACCTATTCCAAAAACGGTATGCCAAACCTATACTTTTTGCGGTGTTGTTAGCATTCTTCAATCAAATGACCGGAATTAATGCTATTCTATATTACGCACCACGGATCTTCGAAATGGCGGGCTTTAGTGCAGCATTAGCCTACCTTCAGCCTATTTTTATCGGTGGTACCAATTTGCTCTTTACCCTGGTTGGCATGAGCATCATAGATCGTTTTGGGCGAAAAAAACTGCTTTTGACAGGCGCTATTGGCATGTTCTTATTTCTGTTATTGGCAGCCTTTGGCCTAAAAGGAGTAAACGCACAATTTTTACTTTTCTATATCATGGGATTTATAGCATCTTTTGCCTTATCACAAGGTGCCGTGATTTGGGTGTTTTTGGCGGAAATTTTCCCGAACGAGGTTCGCGCCCAAGGCTCTTCCTTGGGGAGCACGACCCATTGGCTATTTGCTGCAATAATATCCTGGGTATTTCCAATTATTGTAGAAGGTAGCGTACTCGGAGGATATTATGTGTTTTTATTCTATGCCCTGATGGTTATCGCGTCCTTCGTGTTTATTCTATGTATGCCCGAAACGAAGGGCAAAGTATTGGAAGAAATAAACTAAAGTTCCCATATTAAATAATTATTAAATCCTCATCATAAAGCGATATTGATCTATAAACTTATTAATTTCGTTTTGCAAAACCGGTTTTCTAAGATAATTTTGCGCTTTTGATACTAAAGAAACATTTTCGTAATACCATAATATTAAAATAATTGACATATGAAACAAATAATAACGCTATTTAAGCCTCTTTCCATAATTGCGATTACGGTGACTTTTTGGGGCTGTAGCGCGCAAAGACAGCCGCGCCATCTCGCCCCAGACTGGGTAATGGGCGGTTTCATTCGTCCAGCAGGGGTAAACCCTGTAATCGAACCTGATAGTACCACCACATTTATGAATCCCATGAATGGGCAACTTGTGCATTGGGAGAATAATGACACCTTCAACCCGGCAGCGGTGGTAAAAGGAGATAGTATCTACGTGCTTTATCGTGCTGAAGATAAGACGGGGATAAAAATTGGTCATCGTACTTCACGTCTAGGGCTTGCTGCGAGCGCTGATGGAACACATTTCAACCGACAAAAAACGCCTGTTTTTTATCCCGGGGCTGATAGCCAGCGTGAGTTTGAATGGCCCGGTGGAACGGAGGATCCGCGTATAGCGGAATCCGAAGATGGCACCTATGTGATGTTCTATACGCAATGGAACCGAAAAGTACCTCGCCTGGGGGTAGCTACCTCAAAGGATCTTAAAAATTGGACAAAATATGGGCCTATTTTTAAAAAATCGAACATACTGCCTGAGCTCGTCAATAAATCGCATAAATCAGCATCGATTGTCACTAAACTGGAAAATGGTAAGCAGCTAATTACTAAAGTAAATGGGAAGTATTGGATGTACTGGGGCGAGCATGGTGTATATGGCGCAACGTCGGATAATCTGATTGACTGGGAACCGGTTGTAGATGAGAAAGGTCAACTCAAAGCGTTCATCTCACCTCGAGAGGGATATTTTGATAGCTCTTTAACAGAATGTGGCCCACCGGCCATCCTGACAGATAAAGGAATTCTACTATTATATAATGGTAAAAACCACCCTGAAAAAGGAGATAAGCGATTTAATAAAGGTACTTATTCAGCAGGGCAAGTTCTTTTCGACAGTAAAGATCCGGGTAAAGTATTAGCAAGGATGGACGTGCCTTTCCTAAGACCAATGGAAGCTTTTGAAAAAAGTGGTCAATATGTTGACGGCACAGTGTTTATTGAAGGCCTGGTTTATTTTAAACAGAAATGGTTTCTATACTATGGCTGTGCGGATTCAAAGGTTGGTGTTGCCATTTTTGATCCGCAACATCCTGCTACACTGGATCCCATCCCTAATGAAAAATAAGGTATAGATGTATAAAGCCAAAGTGATTCGTGTAAGCGTTTTTAATAAAGAATTACTAACCAAAAATAAATTTTATAAAAAATGATACAGCGTGATTTAAATGCAGCCTATAAGAGCGCCTTAAAGGCAAGTTTGATAGGGATCGCACTAATGACATCCGCGGCTTATGGTCATGAGCGTTGGGACAGTGATCTTGTCCTCATGGCTATGGCCAAAGCACCCGTCCGGATAACCGGACAAGTAACGGATGCTGCCAATAATCCGATCGCCGGGGTCACTGTGCAAATAAAGCGCACACCCTCCATCGGAACCAGTACGGACGGAACCGGAAAATTTTCCATTACAACAGATCCTAATGAAACACTGCTGCTATCCGCCGCCGGCTATAAGAGCCAAGAAATCCTGCTTGGGGGACGAACAAACTTATCCATTATTCTGCAAGATAGTGTAGCGATGATGGACGAGGTTGTGGTGGTGGGATACGGCGTGCAGAAACGAGCTTCGGTAACAGGTTCAGTTGCATCCATACAGGCTGAAGAGCTGATTAAGGTAAAGACGCCAAACGTAACAAATATGCTTGCTGGTCGATTGCCGGGGATTCGTGCGGTACAGCGTAGCGGTGCCCCCGGAGATGACGGAGCGTCGGTGGATATCCGCGGGTACGGTAGCATGCTCGTTATCGTGGATGGCGTACAGCGAGATTTTGCACAGGTCGATCCGAATGATATCGAATCTATATCAATATTAAAGGATGCTGCTGCCGCGGTATACGGATTTAAAGGTTCCAACGGGGTGCTATTGGTGACCACAAAAAAAGGAAGCAATTCAAAAACTAAAGTGGAGTACAATGGATATTATGGAATCCAGCAGGTGACGCGATATCCACGTATGATGAATGCCTATGAATATGCGTCGCTGTATAATGAAGCGATCTATAATTCTAATCCGTACACTGGGGTACCAGCATACAGTCAAGAACAACTCGATAGTTACAAAAATGGAGCACAGGGTACTGACTGGTGGGACTCCCTCGTGCGTAACAATGCTCCACAGAGCTCACACAATGTCAGCATCTATGGGGGAAATGACAAAGTTAAATATTATAATTCGGTGGGATATGTTGACCAGGGTGGTATTTTGAGGTCAGATGACTGGAACTTCAAAAGGTATAATCTACGCTCCAATATTGATCTGAATGTTACGCCAAATTTTACCGTCGGATTTAAATTGACAGGTCGTTTACAAGATCGTGAAAAACCGTATGGAGGTGACGATCTGTTTACACAGGCACAGATGGCCATCCCTATTTATTCAATTTATGCCAACAATAATCCCAGTTATTGGCAGGCCATTGGAAACATGGCCAACCCTATACATAGCTCTTATATCGAGCATAGTGGATACGAATCGCGCCTGAGAAGAGAGTTTAACGGTTCATTGGATCTAAATTGGAAGCTACCGTGGATAGCTGGACTGTCGTTACGTGCTATGGTCGCTTATGACTATAAGAACAGTGAATGGAAAACATGGCAAAAGGCATTGAGCGATTACCAGTACAATCAGACGAATGAACAATATACCGAGGTCGCTCTAAGAAAAAAAGCAAGCCTGGAGTCCAAGATGGAAAATCTGTATATGCCAACGCAGCAGTATTCGATCAATTACAACCGTGTATTTGGACAAAAGCATGATGTCAGTGGCTTATTGTTATGGGAGGCCTATCACGACCGTTTGACCGATATATTGGGTTTTAGGGAATCTTCAATCGGGATCATTGACGACATCAGTAAAGGAGACACCGAAAACCAAAATACGAGTGGCAAAAGTGTGGAAACGGCGCATGCAGGTCTGGTAGGAAGGTTTAATTATGCCTATGACCGAAGATATCTACTTGAATTGAATTTCCGTTATGATGGATCTTATAAATTTCAGCGGGACCGCAGGTGGGGATTCTTCCCGGGAGTTTCAGCGGGTTGGCGGATTTCGGAAGAGAAATTTTTCAAAGAAAATTTTGCTCATTTTGATAACGTAAAAATCCGGGGCTCCTATGCCAAAGTCGGTGATGAGGGTGATTTTTCGGCATTCCAATACCTCGATGGATATGTCTATGGAGGGAGTTATGTGCTGGGAACTGGAGGCTTGTCTTCTGGGCTGAGAAGCAGTGGGATGGCCAATCCTTGGTTGACATGGTACGAGTCTAATATCATGAATCTAGGGTTTGAGGCTTCCTTTAAAAACGGATTGATCAATACGGAATTCGACTGGTTTAGACGCGAACGCTCTGGGCTTCCTGCGACAAGACAAGGCACTTTCCCGACAACATTCGGCGAGTCTATGCCACAGGAAAATTTAAATTCAGATATCAATACCGGTTTTGAATGGACTGTAGGCCATAAAAATAAAATTGGTGATTTTGCCTATAATATATCCGGCAATTTTTCTGTAACACGCATCCGCTATGGCTACGTCGAACGTGCAGCTTCAACCAATATGTATGATAATTGGCGGAACAACAGTAATGATAGAAATAAGGATATCCGGTGGGGGAAGACGGTCTTGGGTCAATTTTCCTCGTATGAAGATATTTTAAATTCACCGGTGCAGGATAATAATGGAAATCGATCCCTGCTTCCCGGAGATTTGAAATTCAAAGATGTGAATGGCGACGGCATTATAGATGGGAACGATGTGGAACCAATCGGTCATGGTGCAACACCAAGAATGTATTATGGATTAAATCTCGGCGCGAATTATAAAGGATTTGATATGACCTTATTTTTTCAGGGAGCTGCAGGCCATGATATTTATATAAGTGGCGATATACTTGATCCGTTTATCCAACAGGGCCTAGGTAACGGATTTGCATTTATGACCGACCGATGGCACCGGGCAGATCCTGCTGATCCCAATAGTGAATGGATTGCCGGCACAATGCCCGCAGCCCGGGTAACAGGTCAGGTGGACAACCGATCTGATAACTCATGGTCCTTACATAAAGCAGATTATCTACGGTTAAAAACATTGGAAGTCGGGTATTCTCTTCCAAAAAAATGGATAGAGTCTTTAAAGATTGACCGATGCAGAGTCTATTTTAATGCCAATAACCTGCTGACTTTCACGGGGAGTGATGCGTTATTGAAAAATATAGATCCTGAAAGCAATCAAAGCCGATTGCGCTATTATCCACAATTGAAAACGTTCAATTTTGGTATTAATATAGTTTTATAAAACCCTATACTATGAAAATGAAATATTTCAGTCCACTTCTTCTGAGTTGTGCATTTACACTGAGTTTATATAGTTGTAACGATTACCTGGACCGGGAGCTCACCAGTGGAATTATCACCTCTGATCTCATCTGGAAAAGTCCGCAGGCGATACAGTCTGTATTGGTCACCATGTACGATGAAGGATTAAGATTAGATGAATTTGACGATTGGTTTACCGGGAAATCCAATCTGCTTAATTTGACCTCCTTGTCGGATGAAGCCACAGGAGCTTATCAAAAAGATTATGCATTTAGCAATGCCAATTCGATATATACGTATAGTGATTATGTATTTGAAGATCCGTTTGCGACTAGATATGTGCAGATACGGCGTACCAACGACTTTTTAAAGAAACTGAGCGAGACTACAGTCTTGAGCGACGAGGAGAAGCGCCTAGTCGATGCTGAGGCACGGTGGATACGAGCGATGCAATATTTTGGTTTGGTTAAACGCTATGGTGGTGTCCCCTTGCTAACGACACCACAAGAATATGTGCCCGGCGATTTTTCGGCATTACAGGTTCCAAGAAATAAGGAATCGGAAGTTTACGATTTTATTATCAGTGAATGTAAGGCGATTAGCGACATACTTCCGGTATCGCGATCTGCAGAAAGTAAATATAGAGCCTCCAAAGGTGCAGCCCTTGCCTTATGGTCCCGTGCTTCGCTGTATGCTGGCTCGATCGCTAAATATGGTTCAAATGCAAATTTAAGTGGAGAGGCTGTAACGCGCGGTTATGTTGGTATAGCAGCCAATGAGGCAACGAGGTATTTTACCGAATCGTATAATGCTTCAAAAGCATTGCTGGAGGCAGGCACTTATACCCTTTATAACAAAAATGCCGACAAAGCAGCGAATTTTTATGAACTGTTTTCCAAAAGTGTAAATGGGAATAACGGGGAATATATCTTTCAGAAAACATTCAATGTTTCAGCGGGAAAAGGTCACATGTGGGATAAGATGAATGCTCCTTTTTCCTATCGAGGTGACGGGTGGGGATGCGGTGTAACACCTACGCTCGAAATGGTCGAAGCATTTGAATACAGTGATGGTAGTGCCGGTAAATTAGCCTTAAAAAATACGGATGGGACACCTCGTAGTTTTGATAGTCCCTACGATCTTTTTGTCGGGAAAGACCCGCGATTGTTTGCTTCCATCTACGTCCCCGGAGCTCCTTTAAAGGGCAGTAAGGTCGAATGGATACGGGGGGTAATTAACGGACAGAACGGCTCGGGACAAAAATATCAGGCGCAGAATCAGCCGGACAAAGATAATGTGGCTACAATTGATGGTGTGAGGTACAATACTTCGGGTAAAGATGGCGGTGCAGACGTTGGGGATGCGTCAAAAACGGGGTTTTATATGCGTAAGTTTTTTGATGAAACTCTCACGGATATGACAAATATTGATGCTAAGCGCTCGGAGACACCTTGGGTGGTATTTCGTCTTGGTGAGATATACCTCAATTTTGCTGAGGCCTGCGTGGAGCTTGGTGGCAAAGATGCAGAAGCTCTTCAGGCTGTAAATAACATTCGTGCACGCGCCGGAATTCAACCTCTTGCAACGATATCTACTGCTAAAGTAAGACAAGAACGTAAGGTCGAACTTGCTTTTGAAAAGCTCCGTTTCTGGGACCTCAAGCGGTGGCGCGTGGCTCATCTGGATGAATCCCAGGGAGGACTTACTAACTATAGGGGTACAGCGTTATATCCTTGGTACAATGTCAAAAGTAAGAAGTATACTTTTGAAACTGGAGTTCCTCCAAAACAAAAGAGATTATTTCTGGAAAGAAACTACTATATCCGCATCAGTCCTACGGACTTGAGCACAAATCCGCAGCTGGTTCAGAATCCGGGCTACGGTAATTAATTTAGATGTATACAATTATGATAAGTATGAAGAATATTTTTTTTATGCTCGGTGTTATGCTTATTGCTGTTATGAACAGTTGTGAAAATGAGATCGATAATATGGAGGCTCCGAATGGCGGACTGCACGGTACCATATATGACATGGAAACTAACACGCCTATTCCGCTGCCTGTGGAGGGATCGGGCGGTGTGCTCGTTTCTTTATTTGAAATAGGCACAAAGGCGACTGCTTCTGTCGATTTCAGGGCGAATGCCGATGGATCTTATACCAATAATAAAGTGTTTAATGGGAAGTACAGGGTGGCCGTAAATGGCCCTTTTATAGGGGTTTGTGAAGGTTATACCACGGTCAATGGTGAGACGCAGTTCGATTTGAAGGCAACTCCTTTTTCCCGTATTACGGCTTCGGCGACTATTTCCGAAAGAAACCGGGTCGAAATAGCATTTAAGGTTGATAAGGCGGACGACTCCTTTACATTTACCAACGTATCTGTCATGTGGAACTATACGCCACGGGTAGATGAAAATAATGCTAATTATGTCACAAAGATTGCTAAAGGCAAAATAGATGAAGGTACGCATGTTTTTGAACTGGCCAATGATAAACAGTTTGTCGAAAACTTTTACAAGATCAAAGCAAATGGCAACAAAATCTACGTCAGGGTAAGTGCGACTGTAAACGGAGTCGTCAATTATAGTGATACCATAGAATTGATAGCAAATGACTGATCACATAGCACGCAAAGTGAAAACTAAAAACGAGTCACTGATGAAAAAAATCATAACATTAAGTATAATAGGTTTTTTATTGGTATCATGCAGTAAAAATGAAACCAAGGTTGAAGAGCAGCCTGTAACTGGTGTATCTGTCAAAACCATGACTTATAACATCTATTCAGCACAAAAAAAGGGCATAGAGGCTATTGCCGAAGTGATCAAGAAAAATGATCCCGAACTGGTGGGACTGCAGGAGGTGGAGGTTAACTCCATCAATATGAATTTTGATACGGGTAAGCGGCTTTCGGAACTCACGGGCATGCCTTATTATTATTTTGTTAAGGCGCGCGACCTAGCGCAAGGAGAATACGGAAATTTAATCTTATCTAAATTTCCGCTTAAAGAGACAAAAACGTATTTATTAGATGTATTAACTTCGGAAGCAAATGCATACATCAGGGCGCTCGGAACTGTTAAGGTGACCAAAGAAAATAAGGACTTTTATTTCGCCGTAACCCATTTGGACCATTTGGCCGATAATGCCAATAGGCTCCATCAAATTGACCTAATCCACCAATATACCAAAGATATTACGCTACCTATCATTCTGTCTGCAGACATCAATGCCAAGCCTACAGAAGAAGGCTATAAAATGTTGACGAAATGGTTTACATCAGGATGCCTAAATGGCTACTGTGGCTTTACAGCCGGAACACCTAAACCTGATGGAACCATAGATTACCTGATGTATGCACCGGCAGACGGGGTCTTGACGGAGACATATGATGTAGACTATAGTTCCTATTCGCAATCCGATCATTTTCCTGTTGTTGCGAATTTTTTAATCAAAAACTAATACAAATTTTACGTAGCAAAACCATGATAACTATTTGTTTTTCTAAAATATCAGGAATAAGAAATCTTCACATCGGGATATTTTTTTGTTTCGCAATGGGTCTACTCAGTTGCACCAAAGAGATTGGTGGCGACATGACGTATCCCGATAAGGCTAATGAACCTCAAATTACCCAATATACACCTATTTCTGGAGGCTCATCTACCGAAATATCCCTATATGGGAGTAATTTTGGAACGGATCTCGCAAAAATCAAAGTGACGATAAATGAGAAGGAAGCGAGTGTATTAAGTTCCAATGGACGGGTCATTACCGCACGTATTCCACAGAATGCGGGATCTGGTAAAGTCAAACTAGCTATTAACGGCGTAGAATATACCTATAAGCAAAATTTTGAGTACGGATATCAGACCGTCGTGTATACCTATTTAGGATCGACTAAGGATAATGTTGACGGGGATTATGTGCAGGCTAAATTATCCGGGCCACGCTATTTGAAATGGAGTAAGGATAATATGCTCTATTTTGTCGAAGAGGGGGCGAGTAGCCGAGATAATTTTGCGGCACTCCGTGTTGCTGCAAATAATCAAGTAAGTACCTTACTTAATGCTTCTGAGAACCCTTTGTTCGAGCGGCTCCGGGCTTTTGACTTTTCAATAGACCAAAATACATTGTACCTTAGCAATGATAACAACGCAAATGGATCCATGGGCTTTGGCAAGATGATAAAATCTTCTGGTAAATATAGCAATTTAACGGCCCTATCTGCAACGGCAGGATTGACGGCTGTAACAACGAACCCCGTGACAGATGAAGTGTTTGTTGGTATATACTCAGGCGGAAAGATCTGTCGTTTAAAATCCGATGGTACGCTGGAGCAGCTATTTGCAGTCAATTCAAAAAATGTCAATATTATGGATATTATTTTCTCTCCAGATGGGCAAACTATGTTTATATCAGGAGCCTACAATGCACACAGTGTTTATCGTGTACCCTATGACCTTGCGGCCAAAAGATTCGGTGCTGTACAAGTACTTGCTGGACCAAATGCCAATACGACGGGGAATGCAATAGGAAATGGAGAGTCTGCGCGATTCAATACACCTGCACAAATGGATCTGGATCAGGATGGAAACTTATATGTTGCCGATCGTAAAAACCATTGTGTTCGTAAAATCACGACCAATGGTACGGTAACTACTTATGCAGGAATTGCCGGCACCAGTGGTCTCCAGAATGGGAATGCCTTAACAGCAAAATTTTACGAACCCGAAGGTCTACAGTTCGGTCCTGACGGAGCATTGTATGTAGCTGATACCTGGAATCACGTTATTCGAAAGATCGTTATAGAGTAACTACCATATAATTTAACTAATTCTTACTTACATTAAAGAATAGGATCATGATGATAACTTTGTCTAAAGCAAGACATTTAAACTTGCGCCCCCTGCTGTTTGTTTTAATAACCGCTCTGCTGTTGTCAGTTAACGCCAATGGAGTTTCCGCCCAAAAATTGAATCGTAAAGTTGAGATCAAAACAATGACCTACAACATCTATAGTGCTCGAAAAATGGGCATTGAAGCGATTGCTTCGGTGATCAAAAAAGTTGATCCCGATGTTGTTTCTTTGCAAGAAGTGGAACGCAATACAGCTATTAATCCAATGGATTTTCCGAAGGAAATCGCTGCATTGACAGGGATGCAATACTATTATTTTGCACATGCATTAACGTTGAAGAAAGGTGATTATGGTAATGTTATCCTTTCCAAATATCCGCTACTGGAGACAAAGTCTATCCATTTGGGGGTTGCTAATGATGGAGATGACATCCGATCCTTTGGCTATGCATTGTTGGAAAAGGAAGGCAAACAATTTTATTTTGCGACGACCCACCTGGGCTACAAAAAGGATGATGCCACCCGTCTAAAACAGATCGATGAGATCTTGGCGGAAATCAAAAATTTAAAGAAGCCGATCATTTTGGGTGCTGATCTGAATTCACGGCCCAACTCGCAGACTATGCCGGCTTTGCAAAAATGGTTTTCCCTGCCCTGTCAAACCTCGAATTGTGAATGGACTGTACCTACACCAAAACCGACATATACTTGTGATTGGTTGATATATGCTCCGCAGCAGGCTTTTGAAGTAAAGGACTATGCGGTTCAATTTTGGGCAGACAAAGAATCCGACCATTTTCCAGTTGTAGGAACATTTAATATTAAATAGTCTGAATAATTCAATACTAATTATGGCGGGAAGGGTGTCTTCTTGCCGAAAGGAAGCTATAATCTGGCAGATCTGAATGCCAGAGGTATCGAAAACGATTGGGCATCCTCCGCGAGCGTTCCAAACGGAGTTACCTTGACGCTGTACGAACACCAAAATTTCTCGGGGATCAACTGGGTGCTGACGACGGATACGCCACTCTTTTCTCAATTGACACCGACAGCCAATGATAAGGCCTCGTCCATGAAAGTGGAATAAATGATGACACTCTTTTTTCGGTAATCTTCTGCCGATCAGTTGTTGCGACCGATTGGCAGAAGATTATTGCTTTTTCTTTCAGATGACTTTCTTGCCTTTATCACAGAGGGTAACACGACATGACTAGCATTATCTTTTGTTGGTTTTTCTATCTGCTTTAGCAATAATTTTATAATGTTGTTACTTAGTTCCTCCAAGGGCTGACGTATGGCGGTGATCGTTGGGGAGATCAGGTTAAACGCCTCATGATCGTCAAAGGACACGATGCCGAAATCCATTTTCCTTTTAGCCGTTAGCTTATTTATTGCAGCCAACCCTGCAAGACAAAGATAATTGGTTGCAAAGATGATAGCGTCCAATTCCAGATTTTTTTCAAGAAAATCTTTAATAAGCTGCTGTTTGACTGTTTTTTTTGATTCAAAGGGTATAAAGGCTACTTTAGGGTCAATAGCTAATTTTTCCATCGTCTCTTGGTAACCTAATAATCGTTCATGCATTTGGCTTTGTGTAGATTCGAGTGTAACGAATCCAATCTGACGAAACCCCTTATCATATAGATGCATACAAGCTTCAATCATTGCTTCCTTGTTGTTGGTTCCGACAAAATCCACACCTTCGACCGGATCCCGGTCAAATAGAACAATTGGGATATGTTCATCCACCATTTCTTTAACGACATCTTCTATTCCTTTGGTTGGTGCAATAATATAGCCATCCAGTTGGCTCCGTCTGAAAAAATTGATAATCTCAATGGCTGTATTGGTATCACCGAGGGTACTGCTGTACATTATCCTATACCCTTTCGTTTTGGCTAGATTTTCGATCATGAGCGCTATTGGTCCAAAAAATGAGTCAGAAATATCTTCAACAATAAGTCCGATACTGCTACTTCGGCCTGTGGCTAGGCTTTGCGCTAAGTGATGCGGGTAAAAACGAACCTCTCTGACATAATCCAGTACTTTAGCCTGTAATTCTTTGCTAATCCGTCTTTCGTCAGCTTTTCCGTTAATGATCAACGATACGGTTGACTTTGCTATTTTTAAGTGTTTCGCAATGTCATTTATTGAAATCTTTTTATTTTCCATACATTCTAAAACTTAAAAATATAGATTTTTATTCACTTGTATCCATTATCGTTCAAAGCCTTTAGAATTTACCGGCATTGTTGTTGAAAAAGAGGTCGTTTACTGCAGCGAAGAAAAAAAGTGTCCAGAAGAAATCGGCAAGATCGTAAAGAGATTCAATGTACTTCATAATCTTTTCTTGGGCCATCATGGGGTTCAAGCCTTCTCTGTCAAGATGCATCAGGTCAACTTCGTGATTAGCTTTTTGTTTTTCGGATTTTCCCTTATTGATTTATCTGTTGTAAAATATTATGATTAAATTAGCGTAGATGAAAACTACAGCTAATCTTCTGGTGTCTATTTTGGAGCAGTCCCATAGTGCGATCGCAATTTATGATAGCATAGACCTAAATATTGCTTTTGTTAGCCAAGGTATGCTGGATATATTATGTGTGGATCGGTCCATCCTAGGGCGTAGTTTTTGTGCATGCTTTCCTCATTTTAAAGAAGAAGGTTTTTCATCTATTTTGAAAAACGTTTGGAAAACAGGAATTGTCTATCAGGCTGAGCGTACACCCGCAAATATTGTTCATGAAGAGACGAAAACACTGCGGTATTTTAATTTTGAATATAGGCCATTGCTTGACGAGGAGGGGAAAACCTATGCCATTTTGCATACGGCAAGTGATGTGACTGAGCAACATCTTGCCTACAAAAATGTGGAGGAAAAGCAAGAGCAGCTTATGTTTAGCCGCGAATTGGACGTGCTCGCCAGCACATTGGCACATGATCTAAAAAATCCATTGTCTGTTTTGAAACTTGGGAATAGTTTTCTGAGGAAAAATGTGGGTGTTTCGGTTAAGGTAAGTGAAAGGTGGTTTGAAGCCTTTGCGGCATCTATTCAAAATATAGAAAGTATTATAAATCAGACATTGCAGCTTGGCAAGATACGCACTGCCGAGAAAGAAGTCGCGTGTGTGGCAATGGATAAAAAAATAAGGAATTGTATTGATGAAATTAAACTGGTATATCCCGACAAACAAATGGAAATCAAATTAGGAGATCTATTTCCTTTGTATACGGATGGCGGAATCGTTTATCAGGTTTTTATAAATCTAATTGGTAATGCCGTTAAATATGCAAAAAAATCAGGCGAGGCTTTTTTACATATTTATAGTGAAAAAGCTGATAAAGGAGTCGTATATTATCTCGAAGATAATGGCATCGGGATTCCGGAAGACGAGTTGCAGAAGGTTTTTCTTACAAATGAACGGGCGAGTAATACTGCCAAGATTGCTGGATCGGGAATCGGGCTGGCATTGGTTAAACATCTCATGGAACGTATCGGTGGGACGATTCATTTATCGAGCGAACTTAACAAAGGAACCGTCGTTCGCTTATTTTTTCCAGTTTCATCGCGAACGTTAGCCTAAACAACTTTTGACCTAATACTAACTTCGGCTGGAAGTTTTATTTCGGGCATGAGGAAAATAAAATTCTTGTGATTGAATTTTCTTGGGCGAAATAATCGTGTTTTGCTTAGCTGCAAGCAAGATGAAATAACAGCGTAAACAAATTTAAATTTAAAAAATCAGCTACTCAAAATCCGTTGTTGAGTAGCTGATTTTCTAATTTATCGCTTCACAAATGCGATACCGCTGATGCTTGCAGATCCGCCTGCCGTTAATGGCTTGGATACGGTGTTCCAGACCACGGGATTAAATTGGTTTCCTGTATTGGTCTTTTGGACCATCACGCTGGTGGAACCGCCGTTCAATACAAATGCATCGTAACTGCCTAAGGCTCCCATCAAAACGGCAACATCATTTAAACTGATGCCTACTGAAAAATTGGTGTCGCCTCCGTCGACAACTAAGGCATACATCGTTTTATTATCTGCGGATAGGCCAATGGCTGTTATCGCTTGAACAATTGCTGCTGTAGTCAAAACGTTATAACCTCGATATCGGACCCAATTGGTGCCGGATACCAGCCCGCTAAATTGATTCAAATCATAAGGCTCAAAAGCAAACTTGGTGGTATCGGCACAATTGCCTATGTAAGGCATGCCATCCTTGTGTATCGCAAAGAAAGGTCTGGTCTTCTCTTTGGTCTTTATATTGCTCGTGGATACATTGATCTGCCGCCCGTTTTTAATGTAGGAATAAGTGGACGATAACGCCGCATTTGTTGCTGCGAGGATCTCGCCGCCTGCGCGTGGTTCGCAGTACTTGGCCATATCACCTATCGGCTGGCTCACATATAGGTAATCATCAAATGCACTCATGATTGAAGGAAAAACCGCTTTTGATGAAAGATCTACAGTGAGCAGTTGAAGGCTCACGCGTTGATCGAGCTTGTTCTGGTAGCGAATATGGGTTCGTACAAGTCCATTGGTTAGGGTAACGGATGAATCGACCAGAAATGTTTTGATGAGGTCGGTCTGCGCCATGAGCTGCTTGGTGATGGGCTCTATTTCCTTGTCTTCTGGAATAATATCGGTGGGCGGAGTTACTATCTCTTTATCGTCAAAGCTGGGATAATCATCCCTTTGCTTGCAGGAATATAGCATGCTGATGCACGTGATGTACAAAAGGACATTTCTTAATATGGTTTTTCTTTTCATATCTATCGAACTAAGAAAAATGAAACATAAGGCTTCATGATGGTGCTGGTAAATCCATCATAGCCCAAAGCATAAATGACATACGACCTGCGGTCCAGGATGGCTCCGGCATTGCTGTAGGACGCGATTACAGTGCCATTTGTTACCGGAGATCCCGCCTTGCGGATCTTCCAGGTACGGGTGGCAATGCGGTTGAGCTGGAAATATGGACTTGTTTCCAGGTATTTAATGTCCTTGGCGACAAGTGAGTCTTGCACGGCGATGGCATCTGCGCTTCCAGTGGCCGCGGCGCCATAGTAAAGGTCGATCGATGGAACATTGGGCATCAGATTGGTAAAGTGATACCTTGCTTGTGTACTGTCGGGCCGTGTGAGGTCTTCTTCATTGAGGATCATTTTTGTGTTCTGCGCCGTATCGGTAATATGAATGGTATAGCGCTTGCCTGCGCTCAGGTTAACGGATGATTCGGCCAAGATAATGGAGTCGCGTCCATCGTCGGTTTTATGTGGAAGGGCAACTTGTACCTTTACGTTGCCGGCTTTCCATTTTAAAAAATCAGGCCGTGAATCTCCGCGGGTATTATACCCGCCGCCGGGAAAGGGCTCGCGTCCCCGAATGAGTGAAGTAACGCGCTGATCGTCAAATTTGACATACATATAGCGGTCATCGGGATATATCGATGCCATATTGATTTTCACGATGACATCATCGGCGCCAAGGAAATCTACTTTTCCAAAGTCCTGAATGGATTTCTCGCATGAATATAGGCCAAAGACACCTAAAGCTAGAAATGCTAAGTTTTTGAATATCTTCATAATGTTTCCTTTAATACGTTAATAAGTTGTTGTAACAAACCAGGTTGGCTTAATCACGTACTCCGGCTCTAATCCGCCCCATCGTTCAAGCTCTGAAGCATTCCATACGTACTCCGAATTATAACGAGGCCGGACGCGGTAACAATAATCATTGTAAGTCAGCTGGCTGCCGGCCAATGGAATAAACTGCTTGAATATTTCCGTGTTATAATGATATTTTCTTAAATCACACCATTGTTCAAGACCTCCCCAGCCCCATTGCACAATATACTTTTGTCCCATAATGTCGGCTAGGGTTAGATCAGCAGCAGATAGCGGTATTTCTCCTCCCTTGATGTAATTATCTATTTCAACAGCAGTAATGGGTTTTTCATTGGTTGTATTGATGTACTTATTGACGAAGTTCATGTGGGCATAGATACCTTTGATATAGGCCTCATAGGCCTTTGCTGCGTCGCCTTTGATAAAGAGGGCCTCGGCTTTGACCAGTTGCAGCTGCGCATAGGTCATCAATGGAAAATCTGCGGCGTCTCTAAAGATGAATTTGCCTACACCGCTACTGACGTCGCCTAGGATATTTGGAACGGTGGTATTGGACACATTGGGCTCACCACCGACGTAAATACTGTCAACAGGATTATTGATCATCAACATACGCGATAGACGAGGGTCTGTCGATATTTTTGGATTTTCAATAGGTTCGCCCCGCAATCCCCCGGTTAGGTAGCGCACAATAGGCTTACCGGCTCTGTTGTAATAGGATGTGGTATAAAGGCCGAATTTTGAGCTCACCACATTGGCTGTTTCGGATTTGTCGCCGTCAAATTTAACGCCTGCATCATCGGATGGTGAATCAAAGGAGCGGTCCACAAAATAGGCAATCGAGTCGGCATACTTTTCCTTAAAATCGGGTTTATTAACCAAGTGAATGTACTGAAGAGCTTTTAGGCCGTAGACAAATTTGCGCCAACGGTCCATATTGCCCCGAAAGAGATTATCGCCCTTTTTTGAATTGAGGTTGGCGCTGTAATCGACGGGGCTTTTTTGATCCAGATAATATAATGCAGAATCACACCATACGCGTACTTTAGCATACACTTCTGGTTGGTCATTGTATCTGAAAGATAACTGTTGCGTACGCAAGGCCTCATCGAGAATAATGGGGCCGTGATAGTCGGTCAGCATCTGATAGCCCCAGGCTTTTACGGCATAGCCGATTGCGGCATATTCATATTTCTGATTGGCTATGGCGTCATTGATCATCAACTGCAGGTTTAGTCCGTGATCAAAATAGACCATACGCCACATCACACCGCCAACATCACTTTGCTGTGGAAATCCATGCCGCTCCCAGATTCGGGAGGACTCATCGGTGCTGGCGCCAAGGATGGTCTGATTGAACTTGTTCATCTGACGTTGGTCATTGGCATAACCATTGGCCATTTGATAGATAATCGGAGCTAAAAGCAATTCGGCTTTTACAAGCTGTGGGTTGGACGGGTTTTCATTGATGTCCAGGTATTTTTTACAACTGCTCAATCCGGTGAGGACTAAGAAAATAAGTATATAAAGCGTTGTTCTCATGGTGTATTCCTCCTAAAATCTCATGTTTAAACCAAAATTGAAACCTCTGGGTTTAGCCATATTCCCGTAATCGATTCCGTATCCGCCGATACCGCCTAGTCCTGCTGTATTGCTATTACTTTCGGGATCTAGCCCTGTGTAATTGGTGAACAGGAAGAGATCGGTGGCCGTAAAAAATACGCTAAGTGCGGCTTGTGATGAGATGCGTTGTGTCAGATGTTTGGGTAGGGCATAGCGAAGAGTTACATCCCGAAGCCTAAATGCATAAATGTTTTTCTCGATAAACATCTGCGGTTCGATATTGGTCATATAGTAGGCGGATGCGGAATATGGTGTTACTGCAATGTGGTTTACTGTTGGATTGGCCGTGTTTTCAAGCCCGTCTTCCAATACGCCCTGAATTACCCGCGGGTCTTCCCGATTTAATGTTTTCACAGACTGCCCATAGGTATAGAGTCTATAATCTAGCCCGTTGAGCACATCGCCACCTTTGCGGAGATCCCATAAAAACGTGAGGTAAAAGTTTTTGTAATTGAACTTGTTGACAATGCCAAGTGTATAGTCGGGAATGCGGTCGCCTATCGGATAATACTTATCGGTGCCGGCAATGGGTAAGCCTGTTTGTGGATTGATCAAAATGTCTCCACGCTCGTTTCTTTTAAACTGCGTACCTGTTAGGGTACCGATACTATAGCCTGGCATCACGGAAGAACGTACGCCGCTCAGTACCCAGGTGTCTGAATCATAGAGTTCGGGCAATTCTTCAGCAAGCGATAGTACTTTTCCTTTGTATTGGGTAAAATTGAAGGTCATATCCCAGCTGAAATCTTCTTTTTTGATCGGGTTGACGTTGACTTGCAATTCGGTACCATAGGTTTTGACTTCGCCGCCGTTCATCATCCGTAGTACAAAGCCTGAGCCATAGCTCAATCTTGGCAGAATGATCTGTCCGGTGCTTAATCGATTAAAATAGCTGAAATCAAATGTGAGGCGGCGTTTAAAAAAGCCAAATTCAACGCCTGTTTCAAAATCTCTGGTTTTTTCGGCTTTCAGGTCGGGGTTACCGCCGTTCACACCGTAAGCAAATCCGCCTCCTGTTGAGAGCTTTGGCTCTAGATTGGATAGGGTATAGTAGCTTTTGAAGGGTGCTTTTCCGGTCGTTCCTACAGAGATGCGGTATTTTCCGTCGCTGAGCCATTGTACTTTATTTTTGAAGAAAGACAGGTCTGAAAAATTAAAGGCCAACGAAGCCGATGGATAGCCAAAATAGGGATTGTTGGGCATCATGCGGGAGGCTGCATCCAATCGACCTGTTAAATTGAGGTACAGGAGGTTGTCGAGATATCCAAATCCGGCCTGTGCCAAAAATCCGACTGTACGAAAGTTATTGGCAACAGATCGCGCCAGGCGCGTGCTCGGAAAGGTGTTGTTGATGCTGTAAAAGTTGGGATCGTAAAAGTCCTCGCCATATTGGGAGTTAGTAAGGGTATTGTAGTCTTTAAATTCTGTTCCCAAGTTTGCTCTAAAACTAATGTCGCGCCCGATTTTTGTATTGGCCGTCGCCATAAATGATCCCGAGAGCACGCGTGCATTGACTTGATACTCATTCATGGAGCCATTGCGTACATTGGTCGAAGACCCTGATCCGGAGTAGGATTGAGGATGGTAAACGCTTTGTCCCTGTGTGTTGGCAAAGTCGATGCCGATGATCCCGTTGAGGCTTAGCCAGTTCGTAGCACGATAGGTAATGTTGGAAGTGGCAAGGAGGCGGTTTACATCATCATTGGCGGTGTTGCGGTATACATCCCAGAAGGGATTATCCAGCTCATTGTAAATATCGGTGCTGTGGAGTACACGATTCCCTTTTTCATCGATCCAGTCCCTCACATCAAACAGCGGGTTGAAACGCATCAGGGTAATCAGGTAGCCTATTGCCTTTACGGACTTTATCGTTTTGTGAATTGATATAGTTGAAAGAGGTGTTAAATTCGAGTTTGTCGTTAAATTTTGCTGTTCCATTGAGGCGGGTCGAAAAGCGCTTATAGCTGGTATTGGGGACGATACCAGTATTGTTGCTGTATTCATTGGACCAGCGGTAAGTCACTTTTTCTGATCCGCCTTCGAAAGAAAGATTATGCTTTTGATTATATCCGGTGCGGAAGAAGTTGTTGACATTGTCTTTGTAGAGCGTGACTCCTTCTGCATATTTTGGTCCCATTGAATAGACCGAATTAGCGGCGTATACACCATTGGTTCCCTGTGCATAAACATATTGCCGCTCGGGGTATTTATTGACCGTTTCAACGCGTCCTGAGAGCGAATAGTTGACGGTAAATTTACCGGCTTTTCCTTTCTTGGTTGTTATGAGAATGGCTCCGCCTGCACCTTGGCTGCCGAATTGGGCTGTCGCCTCTGGGCCTTTCAGGATGGTATAGGTTTCGATATCGTCTGGATTGATATCCATTGCCCGATTGGAGTAATCGAGATCTCGATTTGCTCCATTGCTAGCCAGGTCATTTTCATTCAGTGTGGAGTTGTTGATGGGTACGCCATCGACAACGATAAGGGTATTGTTGTCGCCAGAGATGGAGGCAAAGCCGCGCAGTACGATTTGTGCCGATGCACCTGGCATACCGCTTGTACTATTGATTGAAAGGCCCGGTACACGGCCTTGGAGACCTTGGAAAAACGATTCGCGTTGGGTTTCGGATACATCTGATCCGGCAACGATAGGTGTGGAGTATCCGAGGGTTTTTCGATCACGTTTGACTCCGAAAGCGGTAACTACCACTTCGTCGAGGGACGAACTGTTTTCGGATAGGCTGATGTTGATTACCGACTGCCCCATGAGCGCTTTTTCGATTTGGTTATAACCGACATGTCTAAAAATTAAGGTGGCGTTTTCTTGTACGGTGATCTTGTACATTCCACTGTTGGTGGTGATGGACTGCGTGTTTTTGCCTTTTTCGAGAACTGTTACACCGCCTAATGCCGACCCATCTGTCGTAGTGACTTTACCGGTAACGATTTTTTGGGCCAGGGCGACACCATACGTACTCAGTAAACTCACTAGTATGAGCATACTTCTTTTCATAATAAAATTGTGTTTGATTAGTTTCGTTCAACTTAGGTTTTGCCAATACACCTGGTGCTTGGGCAACATAAATATTGTGCTATTTCATAAAAATTTATAGCGGTTAGAAATCGGTTTGTATATGTTTTATATCAAATATAGCATAAAAGCGCAATTTTTAAAATTTTTTAGAGGTTTTTTTGTGAAAATACATGTATTGTTGAATAAAAACGCAAAAATACGCTTTTTTAAAACGAAGGGTTTAGCGTAAAATTGAAGAGCCCAGCCTGTTTACTAAATCAGACTGGGCTCTATTCGTTTAAATCGGTTTTTTACGTCCTTTAATAACCTGGATTTTGTGTCAGACTATTGTTGCCGGCAATGGCCTTATTGGGTCATCCAGCATACGGCACTTGTCGATGTTTGCACCTGTTACGGTATCGATCGTAAAACATCTCTTGTTAAGGGTTTTGAAAGATAAGAAAGCACCATGTTGTTGTCTGCTGCGCGACTCTGGTCTCTTAAATCTACGGAAGAGGTTAACATATGTATGCGCAAGTTGTCCTTATTGGGAAAATCTTGCATCGCTTCCAGAAATTGCCAGCCATCCATAATCGGCATATTGATATCCAAGAAGACGAGATAGGAATTTTGTTGATTTTGCTGTATGTATTCCACCGCTTTCTTTCCATTTTCTAAAATGACCACAGTCGCATCGGGATAGACACTAGCAATGATTTTAGTATGTACAAAATTGATGACAGCGTCGTCATCTATAAGTAGTATCTGTTCCATTTTAATGATGAATAAGGTTTGTTTTAACGGTGATTTGCGCAATCACCGCATCTAATTCTTTTGCGGAATCCATAATCAGATCCATAATTTCAGCAGTAGATTTTCCGCCGCCATCTAATTCCTTTGAAAGGTAAATTAGGCTCATGATCCGTGTTAGTGGAGCGCGGATACTGTGAGACTGCAGCCAGGCGATTTCACAGAGGGTCTCGTTCTGTTTCTTTATTTGTTCCATAGCCTGATGGGAAGCTGTAATATCTTGTATTGTGCCTTCAATTTTAATCGTATTACCCGTTTCATCAGTGACTAATCGCACTTCTTGATGCACCCATTTCAACTTTCCCGATAAGGTGATGATTTCATGCTCAAAGCTTTTGATAATTCCAGGCTCTACGTGAAATAAAGGATCATCCTCGAGCATATGCTGGTCTTTGGGCTGCAAAGTCTGCTTGATATTTTCTAAGCTGGGGATAAAGGTGCTAGGCGAACACTCATAAATTTTGTACATCTCCTCACTCCATTCCGAGACATCCGAATCTATAGCTCTAAACCAGTACCCGAGCTTAGCAATTTTTTGGGCTGTCTTTAATTGTTCATAAGCTGTTTGTAACGCGTGCTCGGCAAGCTTTTGTTTGGTGATATCCTTCCCGACAGCAACAAGCGTTTTGGATTCTGCTGCTACAGTAGCCGACCATTGCAACCATTTCATATCACCGGAGGATGTTAAAAACCGACCCGAAAAACGCTCGGTGTTATGGCCGCTCATCAATAACGATAACCCTTCTTCTAAACGCTCTCGATCTTCGGGATGGATGAGTTCAAACATGGGGGTAGCATATAGATATGTTGTAGGATAACCCAGCAGTTGGCTGAAAGCTTTATTGCATTTTTTGATATAACCATCGAAACCAATTATGCACAGCGGATCTGAAGAAATATTGAAAATAGAACGATACTCTTCTTCTGTCACTTTTTGTTTGACGAGTGGTCCAAGCTTTTCGCTGACATTGGTCAGTAAATTTATCGTTTCGACAAGATTCTCTGGCGCAGACGTCGAAAAACATACGATGCAGCCCAGAAATTCATCGCCATACATAATCGGTAGTCCGATTCCCGTGGAAAGACCCACCGCCCTGGCCGCTTCTGCGCGTAGAAAATCTTTATTTGCGCCGAGATCGTCCCAAATAACCACCTTTTTTTCTTTCCATACTTTACCTGCGAGCCCGTCCTCTTCTGTAAAGGAAGTCAATTCCTGCGTCTGTTGGTGAAATAGCGCGAACTTACTTTGCTGCGACGATTTTGACACAAGGTGTAACTCGCTGTGGTCTGGAGCGACCAACCAGATCTCGCTGACACGTATCTTGGGAAGCAACACCAATCGTTGAAGGGCTTGATCTAGTGAGGATATCAGGGAAATAGACTTTGCAAAGGTTAAGGTCAGCTCGGTAAAAAGATCGTTGACGATCTTCTCTTTGATTTCGGCGGTGACCTCCTGCGTATTAGCAATGATGCCCTCAATAAGGGGCGTGTTTAGGTGGTTGGATAATTCGGTTTTAAACCAGCGCAGATCGCCGTTTGCATCGGGAAACCGATATGCGCCAATGGAAGCCGACTTCGATACCTTCATTTTGTCGAGCTGCGCCTTGACCTGGGGAGCATCATCTTCATAGATGAATTCAAAGGCATTTTTGCCCACAAAGGCTTCAGGATCCATCCCCAGAACGGTAGTGGATGTAGGGGCTACATACTTGTATTTGCCGTCGAGGTCGATAATGGCCACAAGATCCCGACCATTTTCGATTAATGATCGAAACCTTTTCTCACTGAATGAAAGCTCCTTGTAGGCCTTGTCTAAGTTGCGTTCTTTCTCATAGAGCTCGGTCAGTTCGGTGGCGGTAACGATTTCGGCTTGAATGCCGTTGAAATTGATGGTGTTGCCTTTAATCTGTACATACATAATACTGCCATCACGTTTCTGATGCCGAAAAATACTTTTCTTAAATTTTTTTAGCCGGCTTTTGGTTCTTTCTACAGCTTCCTCCAATTTCGGTATATCCTCTTGCGGGCGAATATCTCTAATTGTCATTTGCTTAAACTCTTCCTCGCTATATCCGTAGTGATGGATGGCTTCTTTATTTACAGCAAGAAAACGTAATGTATCTAGTTCATAGATCCACATGGGTAGCGGGACTAGGTCGAATATGGCCCGGTCGAAATCGGATCTTTCGGTAGTTACACTAAGCATATAGATTCATGGGTATACTTATACACAGTAAAAAGTTGTGTATCTAAAAATAGAAAAAAAATAGATAGATTATATCAACCGCGGTGAAAAAATCGTATATCTGCATCGAATTTGATCTTCGCCATTACCAACCTATGGTTCGGTTGTCGTCTTTGACAACAGTCCACGATTCCTGTGGTGCTACACTTTGAAAAGGCTGAGGCTGAGATGCTGCTGCGATTCGTTGCTCTGACTCGATTTCCAGTGTAAAAACGCGCGGGCTGACACCATTATTTTTATTGGTATAATCAAGCATAGAAATTAACTACATGTAATCTTTTTTCTACCGCTACCTGCTCCGACCATGGAGTGATAATGTTAAAACCGCTTCTGAATTTTTGTTGGGTAATTGTATTGTAAAGAGCTGCCCAATCTATTTGGACAGCTCCTGATCTGTATGAGATTACCGCGTTTGTGCGGAAATTAATGGCAGGCTACGGGCTCTGGGTAATCGGCTGTTGCCATTCCTTTGACCAGCTCACCACACTTGCGCATCGACGCTGCATACGGATTTTCTATCGTCTTGTCGTAACTTAGCCAATAGCCTTTTTCCATAGGGCAATACTGCAGGTACATCGCCTCATCGGTACATTTCATCGTCTCCATAATGGTAAATAGGGATTGTGTGACTGCAGAAAACGACGCTTTCATAGCCGTTAGATCTTGTGCGGCTTTCAGGCCGGCTGCATCGGCCTTCATGGTTTGGCTTACCTTCTTTAGACGCATCATATCGTCGAGCTGCAATCCTTTCAGCCGAAAGTTCTGCACTTCTTTTTCCAGCTGAACGGCATGTGCTTTGCCGCTGGCAAAGTTGTCTGGATTAAATCCGTAACAACGGCAGGGGAGTCCGTTATGTAGACAAGCTTGTGAAGGTATTTTTAAAGGATGGCCGCGAACAGTTCGTACTCTGCCATGTGAGATTCAGAGCAATAAAGGCAGGGGAGATTTGGCCGAGCGTATGTTTCGCTATTTTTATAGAATATGGGATCGTTACAAAGTTCCAATTACAGCTATTGCAATTTTGGCAGATGAAAACAAAGGCTATCGACCAGTGGTATATAGCCAGGAGTTTATGGGAACTTCATTACGCTACGATTTTAATAGCTATAAGATCCTCGATCAGGAAGAATCGGAATTGCGAGCAAATGAGAATCCATTTTCAGTGATTGTCCTTACTGCACTTTTGGCTGTAGTAAACAAGAAAGTGACCGATGATGGACTGAAAGAAATAAAACATGATCTGTATGATGAGATGATGAAAAGGAAGATGGATAAGGATACCCGACAGGGGCTATATGATTATCATTGATTTAATTTTTTTTAATAGGAAATGATGCTGTAATGAGCATAGCTCATTGCGGTTCCTTACTTACTACGTAAGTTTTGATAATGAGGAAGTTTTAAGTATATTTCCTCAATATATTAATTCTCAATGGCAGAGGAGAGATCGATAAATTGCTTTTTGTATACAATTTATCTAAGTTTGAGCAAGAAATTAAATCAAAAATAGGAAGGAGCGATACAATGGGCACTCAAGAATATTTTTGACTGGGCTAAATTCAGGAGCACCAAAGGTGCCGTAAAGCTGCACACTGTCTTGGATTATGATGGCTGCCTACCTGTTTTTATGCAGATTACCGATGGAAAAGTACATGAGAGCCAGCGAGCCGGTAGTTACAGTTTTTCCAAGGGAAGCGTGGTGGTAGTGGACCGTGGCTAGGTGGATTACAGCTGGCTTGGGGATTTGGACAGCAGGGGGTGTTACTTCGTTACCAGGAGTAAAGTTAATATGAAGTACAAGGTTATCAAGTCCTATCAGAGTGAAGCACTCATGGAAAAGGGGATCCTTAAGGATGAGCTCATTGAGCTATCCGGTGCTGCCTGCAATAAATACAACGGCAAGCCGCTACGCCTAGTCCACTTTTGGGACAGCACCACTGGTTGAACATCGGGAATTGGGACCCGCAGCTAAGGTAAATACCTATAAGTTGGTCAATGGAACGCTGAGTGGAGATGATATCATGATCGGTGCCGAAAAAGACGGTTTGGGAAATCCAATTAATGGCGAACGTCAATGGGCTTCAGGCCAGTACAATCTGGTGATCTTATATAAAAACACAACCTTTAATATGAGTACTTTCAAATCAATTCCTATTACTATATTGTACGAATAAAGCTATACTTTAAAGGAGACCAGTTATATTCCTAATAATCTATTATACATTAACGAATCTATATGTGCCTTGGGTGAGCTTAAAAAGGCTAAACTTTTTCTGTTGCAGACTTGTTGATAAAGTATATGAAAAATATGATGTTATCCTATCCCCTTAGAAAGTGGGTTACCACCTATGTATGCGGAAGCTTCCTCGCGATTGTTATGCTGGCGGGTTGTCATGACCGTAATGCCAAGCAGCAGCCGAAAAGTAAAGCAGAAAAGACAATGACCGAGCAGGCGGAAAATACTGACTTTACCCTAGCCTGGCTCAATGCTCTTTTTTATGAAGAAGATTTCGAGCCCGCTTTAAAATCGGATCTGCAGCTCAATAAAGAACAGATCAAAGCCTTAAAAGAGGCGGCGAGTGCCGCTGTTGGAAAGCTAAGTGAGGACGCTGAACCCTCGACCAAATCATTTAAAGAATCTATCAAACAGGCGACAACAGAGATTGTCCGGATCCTTGGTGAACAGAAAGCTGGTCAGTTCTTTCATTTTATTGCAGCACGTTATACGGACGAGCAGAATACACTGCCCTTAGAACCCAATCAGGTACCCGAAGATACACGGGTAGTTGTGAATGCACCTGCCTTCCGTATGGATGTATTTCAGCAGGGCAAGTTGATCAAAACCTACAAGGTGGGTGTCGGCTACCCGGAGTTTCCATTGCCGACAGGCGTACGTAAGGCAACCAATATCATTTTTAATCCGACCTGGACACCACCGGATGAACCTTGGGTAAAGGGCAAGGTAAGTCCTGGTGAGAAAGTACCTGCCGGAAGCAAATTAAATCCACTGGGACCGATCAAAATTCCCATTGGCATGCCATCGTTGATTCATGGCGGAAAAGATGTGTCCAAACTTGGTGCTTTTGCTTCCCATGGTTGTGTGGGCCTCACGGATGGACAGGTGCAGGATTTTACCCAGCAGCTTGCTCAAGTATCGGGAAGTCCAATTTCAGCGGAGAAAATTGCCGACTATGAGAAGAAAAACACCAAAACAGAATCGGTCAAACTTACACAGCCGGTGCTGGTAGAACTGCGTTATGAAACCATCGTTGCGCAAGATGGTCAGCTGCATATTTATAGAGATATATACGAGCGTGGTACCAATACTGTCGAAAATGCGACCCGTGTACTCGATAACTATGGCGTCAAATTTGAAAAACTCAGTGAGCAGGAAAAAAATAGCCTGACCCAAGCCTTGGCGGAAATGAATACCGATGCGCGTGGCAACAAAATTGCCGGGGCTGATCATCCCGATCAGGCCACAAAAGGAGACAGTGCGCAGAAAAGAGATGCGGACAAAGAAAACCGGAAGGAAAAGGGGCAGGTGACCAGGAAAGTCATCGGTCAGCAGGAAATGGCTATACCCATTGCCGCACTACGTGGAAAGGGCTATCCGATTCCGGTTGCGTACAATATAGGAAAATAGTTTCCAAACATAGGTTGCTTCTGGTAACGGAAGCAACCTATATTTAAAATAGAAAATTTTATTTGACCTTGATCAATTAGATAATTAAACACTCAACTCCGCTTTATTAGATAAAGCTGAAAAAAAAGGAATTCAGAAAGGCATTGAAAAAGGTCTTAAGACTGGTATTGAAAAAGGTAAGCGTGAAGAAGCTATTGCCATTGCACTAGAGTTTAAGAAAATGGGTTTACCTATTGCTGATATTGCCAAAGGAACCGGGCTTTCGATCGAAGAAATCGAAAAACTGTAATCAAATACTTTTAAAGTTTATAGATATTTATTTTAAGCCATTTCCGAAAGGGAGTGGCTTTTCATTTTAAAGATGTTATATGCTCAAAAAAACTCCCCTTTCGTCGCTGATAAAAGGGGAGAAACTTTATAAATCTAAATTATGAAAAATCTTATCGTTAATAATAAAGCGCCCTAATAAATAAGGCGCTTCGCTAGATGTTGGTATATTTCAACCGGCTGATCTAATATAGAAATAATTTTTTGGAATTGGAAAAATAAAAATATTTTTTTATGTCTGCTTCTCCATTTTTTTTGGCTGGCTTAGCTTAACCCAATTATTGGTCGCTCGTCATCGCCGTGGAAGTAGTCAAAAAGTTGACTTGGTTTTATTTGTAATATTTTTGCTAAAGCATACACTTGATAGGGGTAAAAACCGGTATCATCATTTTCATGTCGGATTTTTCTTATTGGGTACACTTGAGGTCCAATTTTCGGTGTCATATCTTTATTTTTACGGCTGGCAACGAAAATTACCTTAGCGAATTTACTTAAGCTTTCATTGGTTTGTGAATTTTTCCGTACCCGTCATTGGCTAAGCCTACACGTTCAATACCAAGTGATGTGTTTCTATTTTTTATCAGATAGGGCCTCTATCAATATCTTTTGTGTAGAAATTAATTCCTTTTGAGTATGTATAGTTTCATCCTGCATAGAGATTAATCGATTAGCCTGATCTAATTGCTCGTTCAGAGAATTGATTTTTTCATTCCATTGTTTATACTCTTCCTCTCGATAAGTTTTAAATGGCTCATCGTTATAGTAATATTGTATGAAATTATGGTCTAATGCCTTTGAATAGGTTAATAGTTTATCAATGGAAAGAGAAGATCTTTTATAATCATTTCCAACATTTTGCTGGTTTTCATTTATCAGATCACCAACCAATTTCTGCGACAAGTTTTTTCTATCCGCGATTTCCTTAATCTTTTCTCCGATATTCATTAATTTTATTTGTTGTTTTTACAAAATATTTTGTTGATAATTTTTATTTAATTATATTTGTATCATAATCAGGTAATCTGATTTAGTCTCGGATATCGAAACGGCAAATTTCAAATGACACGAGATGTAGGGTTTGCGAACCCCCCAGCTTTTTGTATCTTTACAACAAGGAGGGGCGAGCACTCTCTATTGGAAACTGTGTCAAGGCTCTTTGCCGTGCCCGATGTTCGGTGGAAGATAGTGAGGCTCGCCCCTTTTATATTTAGCCATGCCTTTCATATCTTCCCCCCTTGAGACTCTTTTTGTTAACCATATTGTAATATTATGAGATCAAAAGAGCTAAGAACATTTACAGAACGACGGCAGATCAAGGATCAGCTTCGTCGGCTTGCAGTATCACTGCTCATCAAGAACAAATACTGCCCGCCAGAATAGCTTCTCAAAAGCTTAAAATCAGCAATGGCCCTTTACCTCGGATGAGGAATGTGCATACAAAAGCCAACAAAGGCCTGTGGATAGCACCGCCACTGTTGATTTTGCCGACCGGTACTTTTTTAAGATCTATGCCCCAAAAATGCACGGCTCCCTTCTCTTTTATCTTCGCACTTTAAAAGTAAGGGTTTCCGAAATCAAAAGCAAAGATTAAAGAAAAATACGATTGTAGATTATCTATATATAAGGTCGGTTTTTTATTTTACCAACGGACGCGGTATCGTCTCTATCAAATTACGTGTAACTGTCCTGCACCGCGCCCGATAACCTATTTCTTATTTTTTCACCGCTGTGACCTGAGTTCATTCAGGTTCCCGCAAAAAACTGATTTCGGTCGGACAGGGAGAGCTATGTGCTATGGTTACAGCCAAAAACTAAACACATGAAAGCCATTTATGAAGATCTCTTGCATCTTGACAGGCCATTCTATGAGATCCATGAAGACAGTTACGATCCATTGAAATGTATCGAAAGCTTTTGGGATAATTATCCGCTAGTCACGATACGCGAATACCTATATGCTTTGGATTTCAAATGCAAAACCCTCGGCGAAGCTACCGAATGCAAATTAGAGGCTGTACAGCAAACGCTGTTTTTGGCCGATATTCTACGTGCTCTGATGGCGTATTTCCTAACGCATAGCCGCCATTTAGATACAACCCAATTAAAACTGTCAACTCTGAAAGCCAATATGAAGGAACTCCTGCTGACCAAACAAATCACCGATTTTTTTCAATCCATTAACCAACCAAAACCTTAAGATGATGAAAACAATACTATATAATTTGTACAAGGCTTTTAAGAGCAAACGAGCACGAGCGATACTGCTGTGTTTGGTTTCTATGTTTAGTTTATCTGCTCAGACGCCCCGCAAGGACAGCGGGGCGGATGGGGCCGATATCGTTGAGCCAGTACTCGTCGGAAATAAATTACCCCAAGATTTCTGGTCCAGAAAAGTAAAAATCTATAATCAAGGGGATACAGCACTTGTAGAACTATCCAAATACAAAGGCAAATCTTTTCTTCTTGACTTTTGGTCTACCACCTGTGGTACTTGTATTAGTGGTATGTCAGATTTGATTAAAATCCAAAAGAGTTTTGGAAAGGAGCTTAATGTTTTGCTCGTAAACTCATATGGAAAATTAGACACCTATCAACGTATTCACAAGATGCCGATCGATGTTCTGCGAACAAACGACCTCAGCACTGTGTATGCTGATGATTATCTGATAAAGCTGTTTCCTCATCGTACGTTCCCATTTTATGTTTGGGTGGACCAAAATGGTACAGTGGTAGCAGTAACCTTAAAACGGTTGGTTGAAATGGAAAATGTTGAAACATTTATCAAATATAATCGTCTCTATGAAAAGTCTAATTAGTTTGATCTTAATGATGGTCTGCTGTAAATCAGTCTTTGCGCAGGGTAAATATAGAGGAAATGTTATTGATCAGGATCATAATCCCATTGCTTTCGCTACGTTTAAACTGGATGGAACTGCCGCTGCTTATCGGACTGATTCCTTGGGTAGATTTGAGTTCTCCACTTCCAATGCGATAAGGTTTGTTACAGTTTCGGCGCTGGGATTTGAAACCAAAAACATAAACTGGGATACCAATGTGACAAATCGAACCATCATATTGAATAGAAAAGAAAATAGACTCGATGAGGTACAAGTGAATACGGGATATCAGGCCATCCCGAAAGACCGGACGACGGGTAGCTTCGGGTTGGTATCTAATAAAGACTTCAGTAAAATCCCGAGCAGAGGGATCTTGGACCGTATAGAAGGTAAAGTTTCTGGACTGCAGTTTGATAGAAGGAGTGGAAAGTCGGTGCTAAATATACGGGGGATAAACACCTTTTCTGAAATAGCGGCCCAACCCCTCATCGTGGTCGATAATTTCCCTTACGATGGTACATTGGATGATCTTAATCCTAATGATGTGGAATCTGTCTCCGTATTGAAGGATGCGGCTGCTTCCAGTATTTGGGGGTCCCGAGCAGGAAATGGCGTGATTGTCGTGACGACCAAAAAAGGAAAGGCAGGCAATAAGCCGATTATCAATTTTACAACGACAACAATGGTCAGCAGAAAGCCTGACCTGTTCTATAACAAGACGATCAATAGTAGGGATTTTATCGAAGTGGAGCGTTTTCTCTTTGATAATAAGTATTATGATGATGCATATAATAGCGCCTATAATCAGACGACGATATTTTCGCCTGTCGTGGACATGCTGTATGCAAATAAAGCGGGGAGCTTGTCGGATATTGATCTGAATACGCGATTGAAAGCGCTAGAAAGGAACGATTACCGAAATGACCTGCTGAAATATGTTTATCAAGCTGCGGTAAATCAACAGTACTTTTTGGATATTTCCGCAAGTAATGCAACCAATAGAAATCGCTATTCGGTTGGCTATGATCGCGGTACAGGGGATACAAAAGGAGCAAATAATGACCGTTTAACTTTGAGGGCTACAAATAGCTGGAAACTCGGACAAAAGTTGTCTATAGAAAATATGATTTCTCTGATCAATGGACGGGATCGGGTTTTCTCTTCGACACCACGCTATCCGATGATTCCCGGGGGTGGAAAAAATAATTTGTATCCTTATGCCTCGCTAGTGGATGACGAAGGTAACTTCCTGTCGATCCCGAGATTTTATAATTCATCTTTTCTTGAAAGGGCAAATGCTGACGGTCTATTGGACTGGACCTACCGACCTTTAGCGGATCGGGATAAGTCGACTTACAAGTCCTGGAATCGGCATCTTTATTTAAATTTTAACTTGCATTATGACATCCTCCCCTTCTTAAAGGCCGATGTGATCTATGGTTATGAGAATAGTAGTAGCAAATCAGAATCGCTTTCCGGAGAGGATTCTTTTGAGGTGCGGGATTTGATCAATAAGTATACGCGAATTGTCGATGGGGCAAAACTGTACGATTTTCCATTTGGTGCTATACTGCGAAATGGTGATAATGAGATGCAATCGCATCGGGGAAGGGTGCAGGTGAGCCTCAACAAATCTTTTGGAGACGAGCATACCCTGAATGCGTTGATCGGTACAGAGCTGTATACCAGGAATATCGACCAGCGCTCTTCGGGCTCCTATGGTTACAATGCCGAAGTGCTCAGCCGCAAAAGTGTTGATTACAACACCATCTATAACTTGTATGGAGGTCTGGGATATGGGTATATGACACCCTTGGATGCTTATTCGGGTACATTATCCAGAACCTTATCAATGTATTTTAATGGTTTGTATGAATATAAGGCTAAATACGGGCTTTCTTTTTCTGCCCGTAAGGATGCTGCGAATTCGTTCGGAACGAATGTCAACAGCCAATGGAATCCATTATGGTCGGCAGGTTTACTTTGGCAGGTGGCAAAGGAAAAATTTATGCAAGGTGCAGATTGGATTGATTATCTTAAACTACGGTCAACCTTTGGCTACGGCGGTGTACAGCCCGCTGGAGCCCTCAATAAAACTGTGATCGGTTATGTCGGCAATGCTAAATACTCAAATCTACCTTACGCCTTGATCGGAAGCCCGCCAAACCCCGGGCTCAAATGGGAAACTGTACGTACCTTAAATTTTGGGTTGGATTTCTCAATATACGATGGTAAATTAACGGCTAATCTAGACTATTATCGGAAAAAGTCTTTCGACCTGCTTTCTGATGACCCCTTTGATCCGACTTCAGGTTATTCCCTGTTGACAAAAAATGTTGGTAAAATAGCAACCCATGGGATCGATTTGACCATCGCCTCAAATGGTAGGTTCGGAAAAGGCTACTGGCAGTCTTCCATCAATTTTTCCTATAGTAAAAATAAAGTGACTGATTATAGAGGGACCATCGGAGCGACAAGCCTGTATCTGGATGGGGGGAGGACGCTGATGCCGCTATTGGGTAAATCTCTGTACCCTGTTTTCTCTTATAAATCCGCTGGACTGGATCCCGTCAATGGCGATCCAAGGGGATATAAAAATAGCGAAATATCGAAAGATTATCAGGCGCTGACCACGGATTCACTGCAATACCTAAATTATCATGGTACAGCCTTACCGCCAATATACGGAGCATGGAATAATACCATCGGCTATGGCAAGTTTTATCTAGATTTTAGTCTGCTCTTTAAATTTGGACACTATTTTAAGAAGAAATCCATTGTCTATGGTAGTTTATTTGACTCATGGGATGGACACGCTGATTTTGCCAAAAGATGGCAGCAGCCGGGAGACGAATTGGTGACAACAGTTCCAGCGATGCAATACCCCAACGATAGTAATCGCGATCTGTTTTATCAGCACTCTTCGAATAATATCGTCAAAGGTGATCTCATTAGGGTGCAAAATATTAGACTCGGCTACAGCTTTGCGATAAGCAACAGTAAGATAAAAGGCCAACTTTACATTGGAGCAAATAACGTGGGATTGATCTGGCGAAAAAATAATGAAAATCTCGATCCTGATTATTTGGATTTGCCTGCTCCGCGCGTAATTTCAGTCGGTGGGAATATTAATTTTTAATACTTGTGACATGAGACAATATATTTACAAACTACTCATAGTAAGCCTATTTTGTATGGCTTCATGTAATAAATTTCTGGAGGATAAAACAAATAAAACAAGTACAGTGCCATCCACATTGGAGGATTTGCAAGCTTTGTTAGATGCAGGAAATCAGCTGAATCTCGGAAGTTATCCTTTTTTCTTGGAAGCTTGCACGGACGATTTTCTCCTTACGGATGCTGGTTATAATAATCTTGATGTGTTTGACAGACAGGTGTATACCTTTCAAAATCCAGAAATATATTCGGCAACGGAGAAATTGATATTATGGCGGGATGCTTATAAGGCCATTGCTGTTGCCAATACTGTATTAGACGAATTGTCGGATATTAAAATTTTAAAGGGCCTCGATCCTGACAATATTAAAGGACAAGCACTATTCCATCGAGCTTTTATGCACTTTATACTCTTGCAGATATATGCTGCACCCTTTGATCAAAAAGGCAATAATAATGTACCGGGAATACCCATCAAGTTAAGCTCAGATATCAATGACAAAACCAAGCGGTCAACAGTAGGGGAATGCTATCGTTCGGTTATTCAGGATTTGGAGGAAGCAGCTGGCTTGCTTCCAAATGAATTAGGGATAGTGACACGACCTAATAAAATTTCGGCTCATGCTGCACTCTCAAGAGTCTACATGGCGATGGAAGATTACGAAAATGCAAAGAAATATGCTGAATTGGTCTTGATACGGTACGATAAGTTGATGGATCTCAATACAATGAGTGTAGATGCATCTTTTCCTTATCCAGCTATGAATGCAGAAACTTTGTTTTTTGCGTACTCAAATGGTACAACCATGTTTGGTGGAAGCAGAGGCTCCTATATGACTGATGATTTATTGAGTAAGTATGATACTCATGACTTAAGGTTTCGGGCGAACTATAAAAAAGGAACCGATGGACGCTACACGTTTAAGGGTCATTACGTAGGTTCGGGAACCTACCTTTTCTTTGTTGGACTTACAACTTCTGAAGTCTTATTAAATGCTGCTGAAAGTAATACGCGACTGGGCAATGCGACGCTAGCTAAGCAACAACTCAATGAGCTCTTACAAAATCGGATTGAGAAGCAATTCTTTGTGCCAATAACGGAAAGTAACATCGAAGCCTTATTGAAGACAGTTATTCGGGAAAGGCGCAAAGAATTGGTCCGCAGAGGGCTAAGGTGGTCGGATTTGAGACGGCTAAATAAAGACGAACGTTTTAAAAAGGAAATCGTTCGCAAGGTCACGATTGACGGAAAGATTCAAGAATTTAGCCTGAAGCCCATTAGTAAAGACTATATTTTTAATATTCCCATTGAGGTTAAAAATATAACTGGGATAGAATAGATAAGAAAAGTAGCGAAGGAAATTTCCCTCGCTACTTTTTTGATGTCCAGCTTACATTAAAACGGCCTGAAATCGGTGACAGTTTCATTTGGTGTTTTACTACTATTGGCAGTGCTGATGCGAAGTGCGATAGTTGTTGGTGTAGATGATCCCGATGGGGTAACAAGTGCCGTCATATCGGGTTGTGAGGGATTTGATGGATTGGCAGGGGCATTGATCTGACAAACAGTTTGTTTAGCACCTTCACATTCTTCACTTGGCCCCAAGCTGTATTTGCTGGGATCGGTAGGAGAGTCTGAGGACGTGCCATGGTATGACCACACCTGATTCGCCGCTATTATCTTTACTTCTTTCTCTCCTTTAACTTCTTTTTCACTTTGAATACTTTGCGCATTTGCACTCAACGAAATTCCTAATGCCATCACACCAATGCTCATGGTGCCGATGATTCTTTTTGCTAATGTTTTCATTTCTAATGTTTTTAAGTTTATTATTTTTGCTTATCCTTATTATCCTCCTGGATCGGCCGTGGAGGTGTTTCCTAATGACCGGACGGGCATCTCCCTGTCCTCCGATCTGTTATCTTATGCTAAAGTTAGCGCAGTAATTTTCGAAAGATGTTTGAATTTTAGGTAGGCCGTTGTATGATTTTTTGTGCGGTGGTGCCCCGTCTTTTCTTCGAGTTTGTATTTTTATTCTTTAGTGGAAGAGCGCATTTTTGGGACGAAATGTCTGATACAAGGGACGAATGCCGAATATTGGGGATAAATAGGCGGTTTTATTATTTATATGCGCTCGGACAGACGCCCGTATGTTTCCGAAAAAAAGCTGAAAAATTCTGCTGGGATCCGTACCCGCAATAATTGCTGACTTCTTTAACCGAATGTCCTGCCAGCAATAACTCTTGTGCTTTAAGGATAAGATGCCTAGTCCAGGTCTGTTTCGGACTTTCACTATAGATGGCTTTATAGATTTTGTTCAATCTGCTCATGTCTACCTGCAGCTGTTCTGCAATCGCATGAATGGAGCAGCTGCTAAAAGTCTGCGTCACCTGATCCCTAATCATTCTCTCGGTCCTTTCGGCTAGGAATTGAACGGAATCTATCTTTTCATAGTGTTCAAAATTTTTATAAATGGCGATATCAAATAGGTCATAGACAAGTTTTACAGCCATAGCTTCATTGTCTTTATGATAATTGAAAAAATGCTCTTCAATTCTAGAAAGCTGATAGCTTGTCTTTTCTTTGATTGGCCATAGTGCACTTTGGTAGAGCCGCTTTTTGTCGCGTAAATGTGATGTACTGAATTTAAAGAGGAAATGGTCTTTTTTAAATATTGCTGATCGAATATACCCTATATCGACCAGAACTCCGTAGATCAAATATTCTCCCTGCACCAGAAGAATTTGCATCTTCCCTTTGGGAATGTAGGCATAAGTATCATATCCAGAAGGCAACTGCACGTGACTATTATCTGCTGAATGTTCTATGTTAATGGTCGAAACGGAATACCTATTATACAGCAGATGATAATCGGATTTATCGGTTTGCACGGACAATTGAAACGTTCTTTGTACCTGGGCCTGCACGCGATAAAATAGGACGCTATGGTAATCAATATATTCTTCTAGCAATTGGATGCTCGCATCCTCATAGCGCTGTAACTGTGAATCGGGAAGCTTGGGCAAAAATGCTCTTACTTGCTTGGTAAATTGGGGCACCTGGGGCAATATAAAATGAAAAGTTTTGATCATTGGATATGCAGTTAATCAGGTTTTATAAAAGGCTCAATCCATGTTTATAAAAGTAAAATCGAGGTTTGAGAAATACTTAAAAAAATGATAGATGACCGATTTCTATCGAAATCATGCAAAAAAACAAGGATATCTGACCTCTTTTCTTATCCCTTACCTCGGCGAAGGCAATTAGCTTTCTTTTTGGGTAACATATCATTCTTTTCCTCTTTTTTAAGGATTTCAGCCATATTTGATCGTTAGCTAATACAATTTTAGTGCATGTACAGCCAGCGGGAGTGGCCTGACCCGTATCGTTGCAGGCCGATGTTTAATTCAATTCAAACATGAACGACAACATACAGACAAGTGATCTTATCGTCGAACTGGGGTTAACTTTGCCTCAGATGATGCAGCTATTTCCGGAAATGGGAGATGTCGTTGACGATGAAAAATGCTGGGTAGAAATACCTTAACGCTAATTCAGCATCGCTTTCTGCCTGGAGGCGATGCTGTTCACTGATCGAATAATAACCTAATTTTTTTTAGACCACAATTTAAATGAACAATAATCAATTGACCAAACCGTTTTGGTTTGCCAACGTATGGAATTTTTTTCCGGAATTTACGGTAGAAGATCTTGAAATAAATTACCTGAGATGGAGCGCTTACCGAAAGTCTTTTGCCAAGATGCTGCAACCCTTCCAATTGGACCGAATGTTGGACGCCTCTTGTCTTGAAATGCTTCCAACTGATCTTACTGGGATTGTCATCTCTTTCCATTATGGCCCATACCGTCTGATACCGCGCTATCTGCTTGCAGCAGGCTATAAAATCTCTGTACTAGCTTCGCCCAGTATTATACAGAAGGAACAAAAAGAGGCTGCACACCTGCTACAGTTTAACAACCTCGAAGCAGATTGCTTACGTTATATCGACGCCTCAAGAAGTACAGTGCTCAAAAATGTCGTATCCGATTTGAATGAGAAGCGTTTGGTTCTGGTATACCTTGATGCGGACGAAGGGGTGAATCGCCTAGCTGCTAAAGGGAGCCGATCTTTGCTCAACGTCCCCGTCGCAGCTAGTAGACTGTATTTCCACGCGAGTATAGCACAGCTTGCCTTCCGGTTTCATATTCCCCTCGCTTTTCTACTGATGGAAAAAAGTGAGAACAATGGACTATGGAATCTGGCTTTATCAAAAAGGCTGCGCTGTAAAAGAGCGGAGCAACTTGATGGATATATGAAAAGGTTTAAGGGAAAATTAAACAGGGCGATAAACCGCATCCTCATGAAGGAATGGACAGCATGGGAAAACTGGCCCTTGATTCATTTTTATCGTCCGGATCTTGAAGAGAAAAAGGTCGTTTCACAAGATGCGCTCACGTGGGTAATGCCTATATATTTACAAGAACGTGCCTTTTTTTTCGACGTGAAAAACCGTCAATTTTTCGAACTAAAAACGGATAATTTGCTAAAAGGGTAAAAATTATGAAATCAAGTAAGTGAGTTGATATAGAATTTCTTGATAAGGATGATGTTTCCTTTTGACGAAATATTATTTTTAATTAATTTATTCTTTACGCTTTGTTTTTTGTAATTTAAGTGTTCAAAGTACACCAATTATAGAAAAAACAATTTCGCAATCGTTTTAAATAGGATATAATGGAAGATAGACGGACCAAAATAACCCAGTTTTTCACGCGGAGATACATCTTATTTTTTATTGGAACAGGATTCCTGCTGCTGCTGCTACTCAAAATGAATATTCAGGTATGGCATCGATTGACCATGCGACATCTGTTGGCCTTAACCGGACCATACCTGCTTTCATTCGCTATGTATTGGCTGGCCATAAAATTATTGCAATTAAGTTCTATTTATCTTAAACTGGTAATATTACTTGTGCTGGCCTGCTGGCAATACCTGAGTATAGATTTCTGGGTGGATTATACCTACTCGTGGCTTCCTCTTCACGGCATTTCATTTGCCGGAAAGCTGACGGATTATCATTTGATGCAATTCCACAATCGGATCATGGTAGGCAATTTATTGGCACTGGGGACAGCCTTAATTGTACACGTCGTTTATAGAGATTGTTCCTATTGGCTAAGGTTTCAATTGCTCACAATGGAATTGAATGCCGGCAGGCTGGCGGGACGTCTCTCTAAGCATTTCGTGAAAGAATGGATCAAGATCGTGCAGCATAACAAATTGCTGTACCGAAACGATACACTGGAACTATTTCGATACATCATCGCAGTGACGGCAAACCGAAAAGTAAAAGTAGCTATTGCTGAAGAATGGAAGCAGCTCAAGGTGATGGCCTCCTGTTTTACAGACCGCTTGATGCTATTTAAGGGGGAAGAAGTCCTCTTTGCGACCGATTGGAGCCGCTCTATCATTGCGGCATCCATGCTCTCGTGGTTTGAAAATGCCCTGAACTATAGTCCTCCGGGAGCACAGGGTCAAATTATCATGGAATGGACCCGGGTAGATGGTCAGTTGCATTTCCAGATGATCAATTACGTCAGCGGAAAGCGCTCAGAGGGGCATTCAGGGGTGGGCAATAAGTTGCTGCAGGAACTATTCGATGCGGTATTGCCCGGAACATATCGGATTGAATATCGCGAACAAAATCCCATTTTCAGCGTCCAGCTTACGCTGCTCCAAAACTACCGGAAAGCGATTTAACTGAGTATTTTACAAAATAATACCATATGCCAATAATCCCTATTCTTATCGTTGAAGATTTTCGACCTGATGCTGAAAAATTAAAAACTCTTTTAGAAGAAACAGATTTGGATCTCCTTATCGATGTGGCGGATAATAAAAAAGATGCCTTACAGAAAATCAACTCCGGCAAGTATGATGTGCTTTTTATGGATGTTGTGCTGGACCAAAGGGCCGACGATACCTTGCTCAATGGAATGGATCTTTACCAGTCTATCGATGCCAAGAAAAGGCCTGAGGTCGTATTTGTGACGGAGCATGAAGCGTTTTCGCTGCGCTCTTATGATTTGGATGCGGCCGACTTTATGCCTAAACCGGCTACGTTTCCGATGGTCTGCAGAGCGCTAGAAAATGCTTTTCGCCGTTTGGCTGTTCCGATCAATCTCAAATTTGTGCCACAGCCTGAATTTGCCTTTATCGAAATGACCGATAAAATGTGTCAAAGAGTACAGTTTAGTGATATTTACTTCGTGCAGAAAGTGAAAGGGGACAATGAACTGGCTTTTTTTGAAAGAAATATGAAATTGGATGTGTTTGGCAAACCAGTTCCGCGAAAGGCAAAAAAGACCATAAAAGAAATTGTCGATTTTTTACCAGCAACCGAATTTGTTCAGGTGGATCAATCGACCCTAGTCAATATGAACTTTATTGTTTCCTTTTTGAAGCGTAAAATTGTGGTGAGCGAGGGCCCTCAGCGCTCGTTCGCTGTGACCCGCAGCTATATCAAGGAACTCCGGCAGAAGCTGCACGTGTTTGAATGAGCAGACGGATAGTGGGGATGAATTAAACTGAATTAATAAACCGAATGATAGTCAAAATAAACTAAGATTATGGAAAAATTTTTTGAAGAAGTAAGATCCGAACTACGCGCGCTCGTACAGGCGGTGCAGGTGATCGCCAAGGAAGCGCGCCAGGTAAGCCAAAACCTGATCAATACAACGTCCGAACTATTGGATAATACCGATATAAAAGAATTACTGCATATCAGGGATACCAAATTGGGGCAGATCAAACCCCAGCTCCCGGGCTACAATCTGGACGGTAAGGATTATTACTTTAAAAATGAAATCATTGCCTATATTAAGGCAAATCCCAAAAAGTACAAGTAGCGTGGAAGAGACAATTGCCCGGATTTTATAAGTACCGGATCTGGGCAATTTTACGCTCCACTCTAGCTTGGCACAAGAAACACACTACCTCGACTAAACGATCACCCTACCTTATCCCTTGTTAAGCTCAAGGATAACCCATGTGCAGGTGTCGTTTTTAACCGTTTTCCATCGTATTCCGCCGTATTTCACCGCAGTTACCTGTAGCTATTGACATGGCTTGATTTGGCCTGCATATTTGTATCGTCAACGCAATGATGGGCGCCCTTTGTTGTGACAGTCAACAGATTATTTAACATTTAAAAACACAAGTAATGGCAAAATCAAAAGGTAATGTCGTCATGGAGGGAGCATCAGGGACAGTAGGCAAGATGCTCGTATTTCGGCAACGTGGCGATCAGACAATCATCGCCCGCAGACCGACTTTTCACAATAAAAAAGCACCCACAGTTAAACAGCTTGATGTACAAAATCGCTTTATGGATGCTTCGTTGTATGCACGTACGGCGATACAGGATCCTGACCTAAAGGCGGCCTATCAGGCCAAGGCTAATATCAACCAGACCGCCTTCAATGTAGCCTTTAAAGATTACTTTACGGCACCGGTCATTCGTCGTTGGGACGATAGTGGTTACCAAGGCAATGCCATGGATCAGATTTTATTTATGGTAAAGGATGTGATGAAGGTGGTGAAAGTACAGGTCGGAATTTTCGATGCAAATGACTTGGAGCTGGAAGTAGGGATGGCGCAGGACATGGACGGACAAGGGATATCTTGGATGTACCAGGTGCAGGCCGATAATTCGAATTTCGAAAACGCGAAGTACCGGGTAACCCTAACGGATACGCCCGGGCATGAATATACCTATGAATTAGTATATGGCAATCCGTAACGTATGGAACTGACACTCAAACGTGTTCGGCAGGGGAATAATAGTACCCTGTCCGAACTCTACATCAACGGAACCTTCCAGTGTTATGGTCTTGAAGACACCGTGCGCGATGTAAAGATAAAGGGCCGGACAGCTATTCCTGCGGGAACCTACAAACTCGGGATCAACAGGAAGGGCGGGATGAATACCGCTTACAAAAAGCGCTTCCCGGATATGCACGAGGGGATGATCGAAATTAGTGCTATCCCCAATTTCAGTCTCGTTTATATTCATATCGGCAATACGCATGAAGATACGGAAGGCTGCCTGCTGGTCGGAACCTATTTTCATAAAAGTAATGACGATTGGGGTGTCTATCAGTCGGCCGAAGCCTATAAACAGTTGTATGAGACAATTATTGAACAGGTAAAAATGGGGCAAGTCACCTTAACGATCGAGAACAAGTTTACAGCCTAACGCGAGTTAAATACAAATGAGATATGAAAAAAATCATAGATAAAATTACAAAGGTCCTACAGGTGATCCTGCTGGCGCCTGTTAAGTTGCCAAATAAGGCGTTGAATATCGCTAAATATATCGCGCTCGGGCTTGGTATTGTGGACTCGGTCCTGGAAAAGGATACGGGCGAACCAGCGACAGAAGAGCGGACAGCTTCGGCAAATATGCCGGACGGACGGAGCCAAGTTGATGTACTGGATTATAGCCCACAGGCTGATCATCCCGATATGGATAAAAAGGCGGTTAAACGGACCCGCAGGAAGGGAGGGGCAGATGCGCTGGAGTGATGTTAAACTTTCAACAATTGGCGGCACTATTTGCGGGCTATGGGCTTCGTTCTCCGTGGGCGGACTATTGTACAGTGCATTGACTGCCCTTGTCGGGACACTCGTCAGCTTTCTATTGAGCCGATGGTTAAATCGTATGTTCAGGAAGAAATAGCTTGTATTGGACTCCACCAGAATTAGAATCCACCTTAAAATGAACTTTTTAAGGTGGATCTTAATCTTTAACTCTTTTTTGCGTATCGTGGTTTTTTGAGGATATTTCGTAGCTCCTCTTCGGAATATGCTTTGCTTCTTGCTGGTATTAGTTCGAAACCGCAGACCAGACGTAGTCCATTCATATTAAAAAAACGACTTTCGTAAATATCTCTGGTGTAGCCTGTTAGTTCGGTTAGTTTTGAGCGTGGCATACCGTTGGTGTAACCATGTTCGATACTTTTACGTTTATAGAGGTCGGCTAGCTCTTTTTTGCTCAGTTTGCACTTACAAGGGGACTGGCGGGCTGGTTTCAGACCAACGGACTGCAAAAATTTATTGAGTGGAAGGCCTGTTTTCCAGACCATAGCTCCTGAGGTAACCCCCATTTTGGCTTCTAGTTCCTTAGTCGTTGGTGTGCGCTTCAGTTCTTTTGCCAAACTCAGATAATGATCTTTTATGCTGAATTTGGTGACAGGAATTTTTGTTCCGGCTATATAACATAAATTATTCCATCCGAATTTTTCTTTAATGTACCACACGGATGGGTAATTATCGGGTTTAAGGCGTTGGTAATCTTTGTAATATTTAATTTTATGTTTTTTTATCAACCTGATCACATTTTCTTTCGCCTCAGATTCCGTCATGGTGGTTAATCTAAAGTAGGCGTTCAATCCTGCATATTCAAGGACGTCGGCCCATTTATTGACTTTAAAATGGGTAAAGTATGATTGATCATTATATAGTCCATTTTTACGGAGACAGTCTGAAATAGTTGGGGAGCGATGGTGTTTGATATAGAATCTGACCAGTGAATTTTTGAGTTTTCCGATAGATGGTACCCGACGGTCATTGGGATCAAAACCTCCCGCTGCAATAAATTTGTTCCATGAGCCGAAATATTTATTGATGCTTGTGGCTTTTGATGAAAACTCCTTGTTCATCGGTATGCGGCCCTGCTCATTGTAGAAGTCGTTTAATAAGGCCAATAGTTCGGGTTTAATTTGTTCGGGCGTCTTGTTTACATTGGGTTTAAGACCAGCCGCAAGAATAAAATTGTTCCAGGTGCCAAAATGGCGCCGGGCAATTGTATTGATATTTTCCATTTCACGGCGTACAGGGGAGCGTCCATGCTGCCTATAAAATTCCTGCACTTTTGAAAAAGCATCTTGTATTGTCTTCTCCTCAATAGGTGTCAAATTGTATTTCTTTTTAGTGGTTTTTAACTATGGTTTATTTTATTAAATATAATGATTGATTTTAAAGACATAAAATTTTACTGGTAGAATTGTGTTCATGTTCGAACGAGAACTAATGTCATCCCTGCTGATACTTCTTTCGTGCGGACGATGCTACCAGAGGTACAGCTGTAAATTGAGGGGTGAATGGCAAATATGAGGGGTGAACAGTAAATATGAAGGGCGAATGACCACAAAAAACAAATGCCCCTGTTTCTACGCAGGGGCATTTGCTTGTTAAGTAGATGTAGGTCGGTTACATTAATTTGCCGTCAAAGCAACGGTGTTGAGCTGTCTGGAAGTTCCATCTGGACTCACAGCTACTATGTTGTCGCGGATCACGAGGGTGCCTGAATACCGCTTTAAGGTCTAAAATAGGTGTTACCTTAAAATGTAATGTTTTTTAAGGCGATGAATCTGCTAAATGGCAACTTTAAGGTCTAAAATAGGTATTACCTTAAAATATAGTGTTTTTTAAGGTAAGCTTGGTAAATTTGTCATATGGCATTATATTATTAGTCCCGATAGAAATACCCCATGGAATGGGCTTCCTGAATTGCCGATAGCTCCCGAATACTATCAGACTGTCGAAATATATGAGCAACTGGGAAATGCTAAAGCGGCAATAGGCCGTCTACAGGGGCGAAGTATTGTCATACCAAACCAGGGTATTTTAATCAATTCCATTAGTTTGCAAGAGGCTAAGGCGTCGAGTGCGATAGAAAATATCTTTACGACAGACGATTAATTGTATCAAGCATTCAGTGAGTCTCAGCAGCAACAGACGCAGGGAGCTGCTAAAGAAATTTTAAATTATCGCGAAGCACTGTGGGATGGGTATCATTATCTATCCAATGGGGGAAATCATTGAGCGCGATTATTTTATCCGCATGTATCGCATCGTTAGCCAGTTTTCCGCACAGTAGTCATCGAACCGCCTGTTTTACCAGCAAACTTGGCAATAGTGTCTGGAATACGATCATCCTTTGTCTTGGAGTTTCTCTTCTTAATGCCATTGTTTTTGATTTAAGTGATACAAGAATTAATTACACACGCGGCTGATTCATCGCGCTCAACATGTTGCCATAAATGGCATTCAAGGCATTGAGGTTTTTCGCAAGCTTGCCCACTTCATCTTTAAATGCTTTGGAATCATCCAGCGATTCGTTGAAGTTTTGCATAGTAAAGCGTAGGTTCTCATAAAACTTGTTCATCGATTGTAAATGTGAGGCCGAATCGCGTAGTTCACGCTCGTACATTGCATTCAATTGACTTAGGTTGGTTGTTAGACTTTTTACCTGTTCGTGGTAATTGGACGTATCGCCAGAGGTATTCGACATGGCGACTAGGTTTTGCGAAGCTTTTTCAAACGCTAGGCTCAGGTTATCAAACTTAGACGTTGCTGTTCGGAGCCTATTGGTGAATTCTCCTGTCGCAAGTGAAACATCTGAAAGCTTATTCATAACAGATACTTTTTCGCTGAAATCACGCAGCCCAGTGAAATTATCGTCCAATTTAGGATAGACACATGTCCAGTCTGGTTCTGCAGGAGGGGGATTAAAGCCCATTAGAAAGAATAGGAAGGCTTCTACAGCCAAACCGATTCCGATCATATAATTGGCTGTGGTGCCACCGATATGTAGAATCTTTAAGTTAAGGGGATCAAATTCTTGGACATATTTGTGGTGATTTGCTAGATATTGATTGGATTTTGCTGTAAAGAATGTTCAAAGAACATATTTTTTGATGGTTAAATATAAAATAAAAAAAAGGTTTTCAATCGGGGAGATGAAAACCTTTAAATAACCAATTATAAACCTATTAAGGTGTTGTAAATATAGGGTATATTATTGTTTTTGCAAAATTTAATCTGTTTTTATTTGATTTTTTTGGTAAAATTTATTTTTATTTGATTTTTAACCTCTTTTTACCTCTATTTCTTTTGTTTTAGCATATAATTTCTGTTTTTTTCATTTTATTTTTCCGTTTATGCTTATTAATATTGGTTTTTTTGTTTTATCACTTTATATTATTGTGTACTACTGTTTTTTTTAATTTTTATTTTGAAGAATTCTTGATTTTTGGTATTGTGAATGCCTTTTTATTATGGCGCATCAACACTCATGTGCTTAGCAAAGTGCATGGCCGTATTCTTTGCTGTTTATTTAGCCAATCTTTTTCAAAATAAAACAAACGTTAACCCTGCTGAGCAGTTATACTTTAATAAAGACAAGTGTTAACACAAAGAAAGAATAGTATGATGAACGAAACATTAATTCAACTTTCACAGAAATGGCCCGCATGGCTCTGGAATATTGCATTAATTCTATTTTCATTTTTGATTGGTATTTTGATTAAGCTGATATTTATTCCTTTATTGCGCAGGCAGGCCATTGAACAGGAATCGTATTCCCTTTTCCGTTCATTTATCCGTCGCTTTAACCGTGTGCTGAGTGTATTTATCCCATTAATTGTTTTTAACAGTTTGTTGCCTTTCGCACAATTTAACGAAAGGACCCTCCGCGTCGTGACCAAAACCAATGAACTTTTATTGGTCGGTTTCTTTGCTGTTGTGCTGATACAGGGGATTAAGGTTTTTGAAGATTATCTCTATCATCGTTTTGATATCAATAAGGAGAATAACCTGCGCGAACGAAAGATTAGAACGCAAATCGTCTTTATCCGGAAAGTGGTCGTCACCCTGATCATCGTGATCTCCCTTGCGATAATCCTATTAAGCTTTGATAGCATGCAGAAAATCGGTGCTGGCTTGCTTACTGGCGTGGGGGTTGGCGGTATTATCATCGGTTTTGCTGCACAGAAGTCCTTGGGGAATTTACTTGCTGGCTTTCAGATTGCTTTTACACAGCCTATCCGAATGGATGACGTCTTGGTTGTTGAAGGGGAATGGGGCCGCGTGGAGGAAATAAACCTGACCTATGTGGTCGTCAATATTTGGGACAAACGCCGTTTGGTATTGCCCATCACCTATTTTATCGAAAAACCATTTCAAAATTGGACACGCACGACTTCGGAGATATTAGGAACCGTATTTATCTATACCGATTTTACCGTACCTGTAGGGCTACTGCGTGAGAAATTGACAGCCTTACTTACCGGGCATCCGCTTTGGGACGGGAAAGTTAATGTGCTTCAGGTGACAGATTTTAAAGAACGTACCATGGAGATCCGATGTCTGGTGAGTTGCCGCAATTCAGGCCAGGCTTTTGACCTACGCTGTTATATACGCGAACAGATGATTGCCTATATCCACACGAATTTCCCGAATGCATTAGCCAGAACACGGGTAGATTATCAGGAGAGCGAGCAATTGGGTATTTAATAGCTGAGGAGCGCTTGATAAATGATGGTCTCTTGAAAATAGTAGGGGTAGGTGATGGATGATCTAGAAATGTGTTTTAAATGCTCTACTCATTAATTCTTTTTCTGCTCTTGATATGCCAATCTTATCTGCAAATCAATATCATACAAGAAGGGGGCTTTTCGCCACGCTCTTTCGCCAATTGAGCATCGCGTCTTTTCATGAGTGTTCGCCCCCAAGTGTCGGGCATACTGTCTAGAAATATACCGAAGTTTCCTTTTTCGCTAGCATATTGTGTTCCTGAAAAAAACTGTATTTCAGGGTCTAAGATTTGAAGTTGCTCCGATTTCAACCATATTTTATCGTATTCAAAACTGAATGCCTTTTTACCTTTAGCAAAATGTGCTGAGAGGGTCCCTATAAGTTTAGGCTCCGCCATCCCTTTCCAGTGCGCATATACGTATATATCAAACTTGTTGTGTGCCATTGATTGCTACTTTAATAATTCGAGATCTTGTAGTTTTCTTCCTAAATCATCGTCTGCTGCTAATTGCAAGACATCATTTTGTAGCCCCAATACCCGGAGCACATTTAAATATGCGCCAAATGCGACGCTTGTATCTCCTTTTTCAATAAGGTATAAGGTTGAACGCGCAATTCCAGCTCGCTCTGCAACTTGAATAGTTGTTAATTTACGACGCTTTCTTGCTAACTTAATATTTTCGCCTACTTGTTCCATAAGTTTGGCTAACTTAGGGAAAATGATTTGTTTCTTAGAGCTCATATATTATTTTTGTTCGCTATTATAAACAAAAGTAGTTAAAATGATTGAAATAGCAATCATTTTTTATTTTTAGCTTTGTTTTATCTAAGCTGTTATATTCGGGAACAAATGATTGCGTATATCCACACGAACTTCCCGAATGCATTAGCCATGACACGCGTGGATTATATGAAGGGCGAGCAATTGGGTATTTAATAGCTGAGGAGCGCTTGATAAATGATGGTCTGTTGGAAATAACCGTAATTTGTTTAAGTTTGTTTAAAATGTTTGCTCGAACGATATGCTGATTTTCTATACTGTTTTCTCAGGGTTATTAATTTTACTGAGTATATTACCCTTTGCCCAAAGCCAGCATTGGATCTTTCGGGTAGCTGAATTTGTGAAGCTGCAGCTGCTGGTATTTCAGGTGCCCACATTGGCTTTGGGCTTTTATCTTGTGACTGAAGACCCCTGGCTATGGTGGTTGCAAGGTGTACAGTTGGCGTTGATTGTATACCATGCCTATCTATTGATACGTTACACCAAATTTTGGCGTCGCGAAAAATATGAAAAGGGCAAGGATGCTTCTGATAGTATCAAAGTGATCTCCTGTAATGTACTGCAATTCAATACGGCTTATGATCGCTTTATTGACCTTATAAGGGAAGAAAAGCCAAATATCTTTTTGACCATGGAAAGTGGTGCCGCATGGGAAAAAGCCTTACGTGTACTGGAAAAGCCTTATCCCAATTTTGAGAAGGTTACGCTGGACAATACCTACGGAATGCATTTTTATACCAATCTTAAGATCAACAAATGTCAGGTGCATTATTTTGTAGCAGATGATATTCCCAGTATTGAAGCTGAACTGGAAACTGCCGATGGACATCGTTTTGTCTTTTTTGCTGTGCATCCACCGCCGCCGAGTCCGACAGAAGAGGAAACTTCCAAAGAAAGGGATGGCGATCTGCTCAGTGTGGCTAAACGGGTGCGCGATTACAAAATGCCCGTAGTTGTCACGGGAGATTTTAATAATGTGGCCTGGGCCAAATCTTCGCTTTTGTTCAAGAAAACCAGCAGATTGATCGATGCACGCATCGGACGTGGCGTTCTTTCCACCTTTCATGCCAATTATTGGTTTTTCAGAGTGCCTCTGGATCTATTGTTTCATAGTCCGACCGTATTTATCGACAAGTTGTTTATTTATCCATCTGTGGGGTCTGATCATTTTCCGATGGGCTGTACATTCTTTATTGATCGCTACTCCGAAGAGCAGGCGGAAGATATTGAACATTTGGAAGCTGGGGATATGGCCGACGTCAATGCGATGATTGCTGATGGCAAAGAGGAAGTAAGTGATAATCGGTGTTAACGGTTAATCGTGCCAACATTTTGCGCTGCATTATTGTATGTTTGGTCGGGCTTATGATCAATATATCTTAAGGAATTATACCTTGCTATTTCTTTACTGAAGCAGGAAAAGAACATTCCCAAGTCTTTCCATATTTCACATCGAGGTTTGTGATATGGAAAACAATAAACTTACATCTCGGTGCTTGCGCGCATGTTTATTTATATGTGCCCTCGTCACTTCAGTTGCTGGCCTTGCCCTAGAAAATAAATCCCTGCCCGATAAAGTACATCATGCCGAACCTTTATATAATGATCTTGTACGGGATCTTGGCGCGCGGAAGGGGGAGAAGGACAGACAGACCATTTTATCGGTATTGAGGTCAATCAGGAAATTTCTTCCGATGAGATAAGAACAATTTTGCATCCCCAGATTAAGTTAGGACTTAACAACAAATTGGCTATCGGTATGGCTGTGGGATTGCCTCTTAGTGGCTTTTGGAGGCTGATCTATCAATTATAATTTGTGAAAAATAATGTATGAAATGTGCTTCTGATGACGTGAATACCTGCTTCCTTACCGTAAGGTTGCCTTGAAAATGAAGACAGATAAAACTGTGATACAATATGAGGCGAGTTTTTGTGTTCGGGATTTATTTACTAAATTGCTTCACGCCTAAGCACGTAAAATGTTTTTCAGGCATTACATGCGGTAAATAATTATTATGGAATTTGGAGTTCATCGGGTTATTGGTGTAGAACGGGAGTCTTCGGAAATTAAGGATGCAACAGCAAAAGAGAACTATGTCGTTCTTTTTGTGTCAAGTGGCGGCTGTAGCATGCAGATCAATAAACAGATCGCTGAGATTGAGGAATATAGTCTAGTTTTGATTCCGCGCGGGATACAAATCGAAGCCAATACAAATGAACAGCGCCCATTTTTGATTATCTATTTTTCGGAAAGTTTTTTTGTACGTACCGAGGTTGATACGGCCTTCCTTCGAAACTTCAAGTCATTTAACAAAAGTGAATATACCTATCGAACACTTAGCGTGCCCAAAGAATACGCGACCTACTACGAATTTGTAGGCATGCAGCTGAAACTGTCCAAGCAGAATTATAATAAGGCAATTTATCGGGATTTGGCACATAATATCGTGAAGCAGATTGTGCTTCTGGCGGCTATATATGCAGAAGATCGTCAATCGGGCGAACTGCTGGGGCAGCGGACGGAAGTATCATTGGTGCGACGTTTTCAGGAGCTTGTTGAAAAACATGTAAAAAAGGAAAAACAGGTTGCTTTCTACGCGGATCAATTAAATATAGGAAGTAAAAAATTGACCAATCTCACCAAGGAGACGCTGGGTACCACACCCAAAGAACTTATCACCAAAGAATTGCTCCGTGTCAGTAAGAAGCTTCTTGTGGAATCTTCACTCAGTATCAAACAAGTAGCTTGGGAATTAGGGTATAAAGACGTGAATAACTTTAGTACCTTTTTTCTGAAAGAAACATCCCTCACACCAACAGAATACCGTAAGCGCTGGCAGCAATAACTTTTCTGTATTAAAAATATTACATGTTTTCCTATTAAAAAGAATTGTTCTTATTCTTTCGTTTTTTTTATAAAAGGTATATTTATAGTAAAGCAACGAAAGCGTATGAAATATTTACGCGGTGAACATTCACGTTCTTTTGGCGTCAAAATTTGATAAAGATTCAATAAGAAATGAGGCTGTAGGACAGATTATCATAATATCATGGATGGTTCATGCGATTGTAAGGATAAGATAGTAGGCTATGAAAAAGGGAATATTGTTTTTGGGATTGGTTCTTTTAGGAGGTACAGCCTTCGCACAGACTGGCGTGAGATTGAATATTGAGCTCCACGATGTGCAGCATCTTGTTATTAATCCAGATCAATCGATTGTTACCTTGGCCTACCATACCTTAGCCGATTATCAAAATGGCGTTGAGTCTATCCAAAAAGCACATCTTTCGGTATTTAGCACGTCGGGCTATGAAGTGAAGGTCAAAATGGCCAATCAAGATTTTATAAAGCTCGGTCAGGCACAGACAGAAAAAATTCCCGCACCATTGATTCGCGTTAGAGCTACTGCCACTCATATAGGGCAAGCCGTAAATACAGCTAGTAGCGTCCTTTCTACCAATAAGGAAACCATCATTTCTTCAGATTCACCCGCCCTCAACGGACTGTTCGATGTTACCTACACTGGTCCCGGAGCTGACGACTTAATGCAATACGTAGAAAAAAATAACACGGTTACTTTTACAAACGATGTTATGTATAGCATCGAAACAAGATAATATTCCCCTTAATTCAATTCTTTTGCCGTAGACACCCCGCGCTGTAGTGATCACGCTACAAGCTTTTGTAGCTGTACAGCTACAACATTTCACGCGCTCCCTTTTTTATACTTTTTGGACTCAAATTCATACTTTTTGCCTCATTTCCTGCTGTACTTTTGTTTTGTCCAAAGAGGATAAATAATAACGAATAAGTCATATTAAATTATAAAAACAAAATGAAAAAAATTACTTTCTTCGCAGTAGCAATCGTTGGTTCAGTAACTGCAGCAAACGCTCAATCTCAATCACAAGCAAAGGTAAAAGTGAATGTTGAATTGAATCCTTTTCAATCTATCGAAATTGGTAGCGGTGCAGGACAAGATGGTCCAGTTACATCGGGTTATAATGACGAAGTAACCTTGAAATACGAAAAGGCAGCTGACTATACCAACGGGGTAAGTAAATCGATTGCAAAACAATTGAAAGTGTCTTCGGTAGGTTCTGGTTACAAAGTAAAAGCAACTTTATTGACTAATGGACAATTCAATAAAGTAGCTGGAAATGGTGCTAATACGTACGATGCTAAAAAATTAATCGAAATTCAGGTAGATGGTAAAACTGCTTCAACAGATGTCAACATGGAATTCGGTCCTTTTGGAAGTACAAGTACAGCAGAAGCTTCGGTATTGAACAAAGAGTTGGATGTAAAATATATCGGTAAACCACTTAATGAAGCAACAGTAAAGGAATTGTTGGGTAATGGTGGTAAAGATACAAAAGCAAAATATACCATCGATGTGGTGTACACTATTGCAGCAAACTAGTAGATCGTATACTACGCTATGAAAATCATATAGATGCAGGTATCGGAAGATACCTGCTTTTTTATGTATTTTTATCCCAAATATATTTTTATGAAGAACCTGATTGCCTCATTTTTTTTGCTTTTTATCGCTACAGTAGCCTTTTCTCAAACAGGATTGACCGTTGGGCCGCCGCGCTTGTATTTTGTGGGTGATGCCGGCCAGGCACAAACGCAATATGTTGATGTGACCAATCCTAGTAAAGATTATACGCTCGAACTGGGTGTTTCTTTTGAGGACTGGTCTTATTCCGAGTATGGTGATAATGTATTGAGTCCAAAGGGAACCTTGCCGACGAGCTGTGCAAATTGGCTGTCGGTATCTGAGTCTTATTTCTCGCTGAAACCCGGTGAATCAAAACGATTGCAACTGAATATGCAGGTGCCCAAGGATGCAAAATTCACGGCCGAAGTACCCGTTCATACGGCAATGCTCTTTGTAACGCAGTTGAACCCTAGGGCAAGAGAAAAACAGGAAGGAGCTAATATCCGTTTGGCCGTTCGTTCGGGAGTAAAAGTTTATCATCGTTTCAATGGGAGGGAAACGCCGGATCTTGAAATTACAAATCTGGTTTATAAAGATGTGGATTCTGTTGGACAGTTTCTGGAGGTCAGTTACGATGTGACCGGCAATATCTGGTTGGAAGGAAGATTGCGTGCCGAGTTTTTAAATCAGGAAACAGGTGAAAAAGAAGTGGTGGACAATCTTAATTTTTACTGCTTGCCCGGCGATAAGCGTAAACAGTATATTGCAATTCCCAAATCGTTGAAATCTGGGAATTACCTCGTTTCAGTATTGGCATTTTATGGCGATCAGGATGTGGTGAAGATCGCGGAATTGGAATTTAAACATGTGGCAAAGAACTAAAATAGCAGTACTCTTGATTTGGGGCTTGTTTTCAGCCTTACCTCTTGTTGCGCAATTGCGTTTTTCAGTCTGGTCGGACAACTATTTCGAAGTGACATCCTACTTGGGCAAAACAACGCCGGATCGATTCAATGTTTTTCAATTTGATTTGAATGGTCTCAATGTAAACGAGAAAAATTGGTCGCTCGCCGTGCGCCTGCTAGCTCCAATACGGACCATTGCCGGTGGGAAGAATCGCAGTGGCAATACATTTCCCGTCGACAAGATCAGTCTGCGCTGGACCGGAGACAACAATGAAGCGAATTTTCGTCTCGATGGTATCGGCGCAAGCCGTACGCCGATTATTTTGCAAAACAGTAACGATGTGCTGCTGATTAATCGGGCGAAACAACCCATTAGCTCCAATGGAAACTATTACCAGCAATACCAACTTTATAGTGCGCTGACTGTTGCGCAAGGTAAATACCTGGACGACTATCTAAGTCCTGATCAATATACGTACCTGAAGTACCGCATTCCTCTGTTGTTTACCCTGTATAGTGAAAGCGGAAAAGTGCTGGGGACGCAGGAGATTAATTATGAAATGCAATTGCCGCCGCGTCTGACTGACGGTGGGATGGTCGATATGGAGCCTGATTATAGCTTGGAGATTGCCGCGGATGCCGCTAATGCCACCTTGCAGTTTTCGACACAAAAAGACTACATGCAGGGAGTAAGTTCGTTGGTTGCAAATGCAATCCGCGTGAACTCTATAACGGACTACGAGCTCCGTGTTAAGTCGGTCGATAGTGAGCTTGTTCGCAATGGTGGCGGAACACTACCATTGTCGACACTGTCACTTCAATTAACTGCGGGAACGGGAATAAACAGGATAAGATCCAACCCCAAAGTATTTTTAACGACACAGGAACAAGTTGCTGTATCGGCGGCTTCGGTGGATAAAAAGCAGGCGCAGACCTTTAATGCGGAGTATAAAGCGAATCTGACGGCTGATCAGGTGTCGGCTTCTAAATCTGGAAGCTATAGCGTGTCTCTCCTTTATTTATTGATTCCACAATAGTTTGATCCCCATCGCGTGTTTAAATGCTCTTCTCATAAGATTAGATTTACAGTCTTCGTGCTGTTATTGCTGCTGATCAGGTTCGTTTGGGCACAGCAGGAAAAACCTGTGTACCTGATTTTGCCTGATCAGCTGCGTTTGGAAGCAGGTCTCAACAGTATTGATCTGCAGCTGGTCAACACGAGTGAAAAGGATTTTACTGGAGAAATCAATTTGGTGTTGCCTCAAGGTTTACGCGCTCTTGGTTCGGATCGTTTAGCGTTTACCGTACCCGCGGGAAAAAAACGCTTTATTACCCAACGTTTACAAAGTCAGACACCTGCACAGCTCAGGGGGCAGGCAGTAGTTGTTCAGCTTCGGGATCCACAGGGGCATATAGTTGACAACAAGATAATGGCTATCGATGTGCCACCCAAAAAAGCAGTGATCTTGCAGGATGTTTCGGAACCGCAGTATCTGAAGCACGTGGGTGACTCCATCTTTATCCGGACACGGGTGATAAATAATGGTACAACGGACGAACAGATCAAAATCTTGTTTTCCTCCCCGGATCGAATCGGCAATACCAAATTTAAGGAACAGGACCTTTTCCTTCCAGCCGGGCGTGATACGCTTTTCATACTCCGTTTTGCTGTGGAGAAATACATGTTAAACCGGGCGCAGTACACTGTTAATGTCACCGGTTTATACGAGAATGGCGATGTATTTGGGAATCTATCGCTGCTCTTGTCCAATATTGCAGCCGATCGAAATTACCAGCAATTATTTGACAACCGGGGTAATTTGGCCGCGTATTCGCGTAATTTTTTTGATTTGCAGCTCGATAACCTGCTAAGTGAACAAAAATCATTTTATTTAAGGTCGGAGGGGGAATATCGTCTAGCCGGTGGACAGCTAAGATACAGTGCTTATCTGACCAAAACGGGTGGGATGGATCGGCCTACGCTGAGCAATACTTTTGCTAGCTTCCAGAAGGGGAACAATATCTACACGGCCGGAAATTTGCAGGAAAGTATGGAGGCTTCGGCCTTTGGAAGAGGTGTCAAATTTGACCATATCGATACGGCAAGGGCCGCCAATTTTACAGTAGGCCTGTTGCAACGTGCTGTGGATCTGCTGGATTACAGCTCTTCCAGCGACCCCGGTTATACAGCTTTTGGAAAGGTGGTGTTGGGGGAAAATAAGCCTGAGCACCGGCGTTATGAAGGTCAGCTTTTTTACGATCGCAATGGTTTGGATAGTACAACGAGCCTGCTATGGGCAAATTCTTTTGACTTTCTGAAACAAAAATATGCAGGCAACACCGTGCTTCGCGGTTTTGTCGCCGCTGGACTTCAAAGCCAAAATGGCCAACAAGTAGGACGGGACTCATCCATGCCTTCATGGGCATTGGGTATGCGAATGGACCAGCGTTTTGCCAAATGGAGTTTTAGCTCCGATAATTTTTATAGCTCCCCTTATTATACAGGCAATCGTCGTGGTTCTTTGCAGTTTGTCGAACGTGTAAATCGAAATTGGGGTAAGTTATCGGCGGCACTAAGTTATACCTTTTACCGCTATAACCCAAGCTACCTGAATACACGTTTTCTCAATTACGCAAGCCAATCTTCGCGCTGGGATTTAAGTATGTATATGCCCTTGAGTTCATTTGTGACGCTTTCCGTATTGCCAAACTATAATCGTGAGATTGGAACCTATATGTTTGCCGCAGGCACCCGTGAACTGAAGTCAACCTCATGGCGTCTATTGTCAACGGTGAATGTGCGGTCGCGTAACCTGCAGCACAACTTGAATGTAACTACTGAGGCGGGGCTTGTGTCAATGAGCGATCAAGTTGATGGGCTTTTCGCGGTACGGACAGATTTAAATTACAACTACAAAAGTTTGGGACTTTCAGCTTCTTACCAGCAGGGCGCTTTCCAGATTTCAGATCTGGTAAGTGCACTCTTAATAGGACGTTCGTTTGGAAAGCGTTTTTCTTTAGGGCCCCGTGTAAGTGGTACCCTATTGCAGGAGAGATTACAGTGGGTGGCCAATGCCCGGGCGAATCTGAGTAGCAGTTATGGGAATAGTTTTGGAGGGAACGCGAGCATAAATTACCGTGTGCTGAAAAATACCTTACTCACCGGTCTTTTTCAATACAATTATAGTGTCATGAAAACCGGATATGACTATGATTTTAACAATTTGCGCATTGGTGTTCGGCAAAACTTAAAAGGATCAAATCTTGATCGTCCAGCAATCAAGACCGGGAATGCGCGTTTTTTCTGTTTTCAGGATAAAAATTTTAATGGAATATTTGATAAAGGGGATATTCCGATGGTTGACCATAGCTTTACGGTAAAAGGGATCCTTTTTGTAACAGATAAAGCAGGATATGCTTCCTTTAAAAAATTACCATATGGATCATACTTGTTTTTTTCGCCAAAGCAGGGGCAGTATATGGCGGTTTCGAAGGTGATCGCGATACAGCAGTCAAATCTAGAAATCCAAATTCCGCTCCAGCGCGGTGGAATGGTACAGGGAGCTGTTCGTGTCGAGTATACCCAAGGACTTAGCTTGGAGACTGATCTGAATTTGGATATTTACAAAGTGTTGGCAAAAGACAATAACGGAAGCGTCGTCGAAATGCATACCGATAAGGATGGACATTTTGAGTTTGGCCTGCCAGAGGGCACCTATAGTTTCTATTTGGATAATGCGAGCTTCCCGGCAAATGTATTTACCGATCAAGAGGCGCAATCGGGAACGGTAAAACTTGATGCCGACTTGGTCCTTGAGCCTTTTGTCTTAAAAGTGAAGTCAAAAAAGGTCAATGTCAAACGCTTTGGACAATAAATTCTTATCCGGCGATATGCTGAGATTTGACATCGCTGATATGATCTAATAGGGACTGGTTCAAAATGGGGGATGTTTTCAACATTTCTCGCACGGGATATTTTTCAGCAATATCTGTAAGGGCTTTAAGATGTTTTTCATGGTGGAGGTCAGTGCCCACAAAATCATACATACCTGATTTCAATAAAGTCATCGCGATTGCTTTGACGTCGACGCCATAATAACGGCATCTGCGTTATGCGATTGATGCCGGGAAGATCAATCAGGAGTCGCTAGGTCGGTATAATAGGTGCTCCATTCAAGTTTATCTGTCTTGAGATAGAGGTAGCTCAATAAAATGTAGGTATTGAAAAGATCAACATCCGGCGCATTGGCTTTACAGAACTCTGCCGTTTTTACTAAATAATCGATGGCATGCGCTACATCCTATTTCTTCTCTCCATTTAATGCGTTTTGGGCATATCTATATTCCCAATATTGGTCGATATATTGGCTCGATTCCTCGTTTCGAGCAGTTCCTTTGCAAGGTCTAGTGCGCGTTGATAATATTTTAAGGCCTGATCGGGGTCGTAGCTCTTATTAAACACATTTCCTATATTCAGAAAAGAAAGCATCATGCCTTTTTTGTCGTTGCGTTCTTCTCGTTTTTTGAGTACGTTGAAATGGGGTTTTACACTTTCATCGAAGTTATTTATCTTCAGATATATAACTCCCTATAAATTTAATAAATCAATTTGCAACGTCGCAAACCTTTTGTCCTTAGCGAGGCTTAATCCTCTGGAAACGATTTCTTGCGCCTCTGTGGGATTGCTGCGATAGATTTCAGATGCTACTTTGTAATAAGCTAATATTCGGGTCGAATCGTTACTTGCCTCCGATAGCTGCTTATCTACCTTTTCCCAACCACTGTTTTGGGAATATGCATGATGGGTGAAGAACAATATGGTAAAAAATAATAGGATGGTTAAACGATGCATGGCTAGTTTGTTTCAATAAAACAGTAAAAATAAAAAAAACTATTAAATACAATGAACTTCACGAATATAAAACCATGCTGGACAAACAGGGAAGATAATTGATTATATTTACAGCCAAATGTCTGAGTCCAAAAGAATTTACCAAATCGATCTGTTTCGTTTTATCGCAGCATCTGCCGTCGTATTATATCATTATTTATATCGGGGGTATGCAGCCGGAAATATGTCGCTATTGGGTTTCGATGGCGTCGGAGAATATTTTAAATACGGCTACCTGGGCGTAGACTTATTTTTTATCATTAGTGGTTTTGTGATTGCTTTTTCCATCAAACATCTTTCACTGCGTAAGTTCTGTTATTCCCGCTTCAAGCGTTTGTATCCGATGTATTGGATTTGTTTGCTGTTGACTTTTATCGTTTCTTATTTTTGGGGCGCACCGCGCTATCATGTCACATTTACCCAACTATTGGCCAATCTGACCATGGTGCAAAAACTATGGGGACAGGGGGATGTCGATGGCGCTTATTGGTCGCTCTATGTAGAGTTGAAATTTTACCTGATCATCGCTTTGTTTCTAATTCTGAATCGATTTAAAAAAATAAGCTTGGATTACTTGGTTTATTTTTGGTTGCTATTGTCCAGCCTACGCTTTTTTGTTGGGCCATCGGAAATTTATGACGCAATCCATGAGTCTTTTTTACTCGACTGGAGTGCGTATTTTATTGCGGGAATTATATTCTGCCAGATTTTTCTGCATGGACCAAAAGTCCAGCATTTTGTCGCTTTACCTTGGTGTTTGTACATTTCCATCGATGGTGCTGTGGGGCGTATTCATTGGCTGGAACGCACTTTTCATAGTGACTTTTCACCTTATATTATTGGTGCGACCATCGTTGTGTTTTACCTGCTCATGTTACTGGTTTCCTGTAAAAAGCTCCAGGCGATCAATTCGTCCGGATTTGTTAAAATTGGCATGTTGACCTATCCGCTGTATTTAATCCATCAACACATCGGCTTTATTATTTTTAATCACCTGTATCTGAATAAATACCTGCTCCTTTCAGGTGTTATCATTCTTATGCTTGCCCTGGCTTATCTGCTGAGCGATCGGATTGAACCGCGGATCATGAAGCATTTTCGTAGCATATTGGCGTTTTTACCTCTCCTGGTGAGCTGTAGGATTTGTGGGCCCGTGGACGACAGTAGACTCGACGGACAGTAGTTAAAATCTGGAGAATATCGGCTAAAATAAACCTATGAAGACCGTTGCAAAATAATGTTGATATTTTCTGATCGGTTATTTTTGCTTTTTTTTGCAGTTTTTTCCGATTTGGATTCGGAAATCTAGTTGCGTTTTCTTGAAAAATCCTCTTTTTGAGGCCTTTTCAACTGCTTAATTTGTGTTTTTTATTGCATTGGACACAAGTATCCCAGGTGATCTGTAAAGATTGTACGCCATGGCTTCCATTAGATTTTGTGTATGCATTTTGGCGATCCCCTTATACCTTGCACAGCTTGAGTTGAACCATCGCCGGATGCTCCCGAAGGTCCGTTCAACTTTGAACCTGATCTTGCCGATCAGTTTGTTTCTTAACTTCTCTCTTTCGGTTAACGCTGTTTCTTTCTTTGCCTTATGCAAGATCCTGCTTTTTAGCTTTCCTGATTTGATCAATTCCTCATTTTTAGAGGAACGATATCCCTTGTTAGCATAGATATGGATGCCCTTTGGAAGGTCAGCCGAAGATATTACCTGTTGAAGATTGGCAATTTCATTTACATTTGCTGGAGTGATTACCACGCCCAGAACCAGGCCTTCTGTATCGGTGACATAATGCTTTTTATAGCCATAACGTGTTTTCCCAGCCTTCTTTATCCAACGAGCTTCATGGTCAACACCCGGGCTCTCTTGTTGGATCAATAACTGTTCACTATTCTCTTTATCCAGCTCAGAATCTTCGCGAGGATGTTCACTACGGTCACTTTCGATCTCGTAAATAACTTTGCCTTTTGGTTTTAGCGGAGAATCAACAATACTGGCATCAACGATAGCTCCACGTTTTACCAATATTTTATGTTTATTCAACTGCTTGTTCAGCTCCTTGAATAGATTCTCATAAACACCCTTTTCTTTCAGCGAGCTGCGAAAACGGCTAATAACACTGTGATCGGGAACCGAATCGTCCAAACTGATGCAAACAAAGCGACTAAAGGAGATACTGTCGTTTATACGGTCTTCTACTTCGTAGTCACTCAGACCATACCAGGTCTGTAGAAGTGTCATTTTGAAGAGGATAAGACCAGAATAACTAGGGCGTCACAATTTGCTTTCCCCTTTGTGGTAATGCTTGTTGATAATATTTGAAATCGGACGCCAATTTACCAATGTATTGATCTGATCGAAGAATTCCTGCTTGATTTTCCGTCTTTGAACCATGTAATCAACAAAGCTAACTTTTTCTGTCTTTTCCATACCTTAAATATAACGAAAATCAACAATAAACAAATTAAAAACTTGAATATCAATAAAATAAAAACCAAACACTTTTGCAACGGTCTTATGTAGTTTTTGAAGACTATCCTGAAATAATATGGAGGAAAAGTTTTTATTGCTTTTTGTAAGATTCGTAGTCGTTGGTCAGCAGGCTGCCATCTTCGGAAACTTTATTTAATGTCCGGCTATTAGCAAGTATATATCTATAGGATACTTTTTGATCTTGTTTTTTTGTTGTTAAAACTATTTCTTTGTTATCAGTTACAGTATATGAACCTTCTTCTTTTAAGCCCGTTAAGCGTTCTCCTTTCATTGTAACGATTTCATAAATTTTTCCTTGCTGGAAATGGACACGCAAATAATTGTCTCCACCGCCATAAAGTAATTCCGCTTCCATGTTTTTGCGTAACCAATAAGTATCGGTCAGTATATCCTCTTCCGTCAATATAGTTTTTTTAGAAGAACCGCAACTGGTTAATAGAATTGCTATTGTTATTAAGCAATATAATAATTGACCTGGTTTATGGAATTTAATATTATTGAACATTACTTTTATTTATTAGGAATTCAATTTAGTATAATACATGTTAAATTTACTATTGCGAAGATGAAAATATTAATGCGTAAACTAAATAGTCCCTAGGGTTCTATTTGAACTTAATTTTGACAATTACATTGGTACATGTAAAGAAAATATACTGCCAAGGCCAATCGTACTGGAAATACTGATCCGACAACCTATTCTTTCTGCAAATTCTTGTGATAACATCAGCCCTATGCCCGTGCCCTTTTCTTCCAATGTGCCTAAAGTGCTGAAAATGCGTCCTTTCCGCCTTAAGGCGGCTAATTTAATTTCATCTATTCCGGAGCCTTGGTCCTCTATGGCGATAATCACTTCTCCGTTTTGTTCCTTCGCGTTTATTTTAATAGGCTTTCCTATAAAACTGAATTTGATCGCGTTGTTGATCATGTTACGGATAATGAATTCCAATCTTTTGCCATCAGTGTATACAGTGATGTTTTTATCGATATAATAAACAACAGTTAGCTTTTTTAGCCTAATTCTATCTTCAAAAAGTTGCACGCTTTGCATAACAGTATCATAAATTGATATCGTTGCGAATTCGATCTGCTCATTCGACATCTGCTGAGATGACCATACAAGTAATTCCTCTAACATTTTCGATGCCGTTTTCACTTCCTGTCCAATGCTCACCAGCGAGCTTTTTATTTCTGATTCGGGTATGGAGGCAATTTTTGTTAAAGAAAGCAGAGCATTAAAATTTGCTATGGGCGTTCGTAGATCATGCGATATGACAGAAAAGATTCTTGAGCGGAAATGATCAGCCTGTATTAAAGAAGCATGTTGCTTTTCGATCTCATGGCTTTGGAATTCAACTTTTCGCTTTTCCAAAATCAATAGCTTATGTTTATTATAAAGTAAAAGAAGCAGCACCGAAAAAATGAGTAAGAAACCACAGGTCCATAGCCATGCCGACCTATTCCATTTGACTTCTTTTTCTATGGCTTCGTTGTGCAATTTTAAATTTTTGTTTTCGAGCTATTTCTTTGTCGTTTCATATTTTTCACGAAGTTCTTCCCTAATTTTTGTGCGTATCAATTCCGAGTTCTTTGTGGATTCAGCTGATGCACTATCTATATCGGATAATACCAGTGCTGTATTGCTCATTTTTATAGCTTTAGCAATCTTTTCAAAATCCCCGCTTAATTCTTCATTAAGTTCCTTGAGGCCGCTCCTCGCTATAATTTGTTTTATGATTGAAACTTCCCTTTTGGCTAGTTCAAATTTTTTTTCTTGAACAAGTATATTTGCTCTGTTAATTCTCGCGTAACTTTCTCCAACTGGATCTTTTTTCTTACTCGTAATATCGACTGCTATGTCGGTATAATGTGAGCTCAGATTAAATTTTTCTACCTTTAAATAAAGATAGCTTAATAATATATAAGAATTGAACAGATCAATCTGCGGTGTGTTTTTTTTGCTGTATGCTACAGTTGTTAAAAGGTATTCTATTGCTTTATTTGCTGGTTTTTGTTCTGTTCCGTTCAATGCCCGCTGTGCATTTATATTTCCTATGTTCAGTTGTATGTTTGTCCGATTTGGGGCGTCATTGATTTGTTGGGCAATTTTTAGTGATTTAAGATAGTAAATAAGGGCTTGATCAGGATCATAACTTTTATTGAATACATTTCCTATATTCAATAAGGACAACATTTCACCTTTTTTGTCTTGGAGAGCTTCTCTTTTTTTGAGTACTTCAAAGTGTGTTTTTATACTTTCATCAAATTGGTTTAGTTTTAGTAGTATGACGCCTTTTAGATTAAGGAGGTCCACTTCCATTTCACTCATGTGATGAAGTTGAGCTAGCGAAATCCCTTTTTCTACGATATTTTGGGCCTCCTTTGGGTCACTGCGATATATTTCTTTTGCTTTGTTATAGTACTCTTTCACCTGTGAGGAATCAATTTCGATAGGAATATGCTGTTGCTGATGGATAAATCTGCAGTATGCTCTAGCCTGCAATTTTTGTGGATAGCTTAAGACAAGCTGTAAAAATAGGGGAAATAACAAAAAGATTAATCTATTCATGTTGTATTATGATTATAACCTTGAATAATAATATAAGATCCTAGTATACGATCGGGGCCGAAAAATATTATTCTACTCTTAGTGTATCGAATTATTAACAATGGAGAGGGATTTACGTAATATAATTAAAGAATTGAAATATTTTTTGCAATTTAACAAAAAACAATGTAAAATAAATGTTGAAATTTGAAATATATGATTATATTTGGGATATGTAAAAAATAAATTTCATTTTTGAATAAAGCTAATATAGTTTTTTCAAAATCGGAATGCTTATGATTTACAGTTTGAAAAGCCTAGCTTTATGCTATTAACTTATAATAATCGAAGATTGAATTTTTAAAATAGCCTTTCAGTTTATTGCAAAAGGAGGATGAACAGATTATCTCATTTTAAAAATAGCTTTTATTAGAATATATATTATCTAAATTGAAATTTGAAGTTGTTCTGGTGTATTGTTTGAAATCTAAAAAGATAGAACATGTGTTAAATTTTGATTTATTACTGTTGATAGTTTTTGCGGATGATTTATTCTCAGGTAGGATATTCGATTCAAAATGTCGCCAAATCTTTTATCTGGAATATTATAAAGGCCTCAAGTGTTAAGCTTGTGATTGTAGATGAAATACTCCGATTGGTTGGACCGGCCGGAGATTTCAGAAAGATGAGTAAAAATATTTAATTTGATATAAATTAACAATTAATATAAATCCTCATGTGGTCTATTTTTAATAGAAAGAGTCAACCTTATGACCTCAGTTGGATGGAGGTTGATATGCATTGCCATGTTTTGCCTGGATTGGATGACGGTTGTGCCAATACAGCGGAAAGTATGAAGATATTGAGCCATCTAGCTGATTTAAATCTGAAGCAGCTATAGTTTACACCCCATGTGTTTAAGGAAATGTATCCCAATACCGTTTCACATATAGAACGAGCATTTGCTCAGTTATCTATCGGAGAATTCGCCGGTTTTCTTGGGGGATATGCCGCGGAATATATGGTTGATAGTCACTTTGAGCAGCTTTTAAAAGCTGATGAGAAATTGTTAACATTGCCCACTAATTTGATTTTGATCGAAATGTCCTATGCGCAGGAATATAATCAAATTGAACGAATGATTTTTGATTTGTTGATCGAGGGATATAATCCCATTTTGGCACATCCTGAACGCTATAAATTTTACCATGGCAATGTGGATCAAATCAGGCGGTTACGTGAAATTGGTTGTTTATTGCAGGTTAATCTTTTATCTGTTAGGGGCTACTATGGGATGCACGAAAAGCGTATGGCAAAATATCTGGCCAGTGAGGGGTTAGTGGATCTTGTGGGTACGGACATTCATCATGAAAGACATGTTATACGAAGAGAAGATTGTAGTGAACCTTCATGTAATTTAAAGGGCGAATATCTTGGCGTTAACTAAGTCAGGATATTCGCTCTTTAAATTTCTAGAAAAGCAAGCGCCAGTTTTTTAATATTAGCCCGAGCGTTTGTACAATATAAAGAAGAGTGTTAAATGGGCTGTAATTATTTTTATTTGTGAAGCAGCTGTGATATTATAATAAATGAAAAGAATAAAAAAGATTGCTTGTATTGGAGCAGGCTATGTTGGGGGGCCAACAATGTCGGTTATTGCTCAGAAAAATCCCGCTATTAAAGTTACAGTAGTTGATATCAACGAAAAGCGCATATCGGCATGGAACGATTCTGATTTAAGCAAAATTCCTGTTTATGAGCCAGGCTTGGATCTTGTTTTGGCTGAATCAAGGGGCAGAAACCTTTTTTTTAGCACAGATGTGGATGCTGCTATAGAGGAGGCAGATATGATCTTCATATCGGTAAATACGCCGACAAAAAATTATGGAAAGGGTAAAGGTGAAGCGGCCGATTTAAAGTATATTGAGTTGTGTGCTCGGCAGATTGCACGAGTAGCGTCATCTGATAAGATTGTTGTAGAAAAATCTACTTTGCCTGTTCGTACAGCGCAAGCATTAAAAAGTATTTTACATAATACAGGTAATGGCGTAAGTTTTCAGGTTCTTTCCAATCCCGAATTTTTGGCTGAAGGAACAGCGATTGCCGACTTACACCATCCTGACCGCGTATTGATAGGAGGAGAAGATCAGGAAGCTATTGATGCACTTGCTCATATATATGAAGCTTGGGTACCTAAAAAACAGATTATAACGACGAACTTATGGTCCTCTGAATTATCTAAACTTGTCGCAAATGCTTTTCTCGCCCAACGCGTATCTAGTATTAATTCGATATCTGAGCTTTGTGAAGTAACAGGAGCTAACATTGATGAAGTGGCTTATGCAGTAGGTCAGGACAATCGTATCGGTTCAAAATTCTTAAAAGCATCTGTTGGTTTCGGTGGATCCTGTTTTAAAAAAGACATTTTGAATTTAGTCTATATTGCGAGATCGTATAATCTTTTTAAAGTTGCAGACTATTGGGAGCAAGTCGTTGCCATAAACGATCACCAGAGAGCACGTTTTGCAGAAAGAATTGTTAAGACAATGTATAACACTGTAAATGAGAAGAAAATCGTGTTTTTAGGCTGGGCATTCAAAAAGGATACAAATGATACACGTGAAGCTTCTGCTATCTATGTGGCTGATCATCTGCTTGATGAGCAAGCCCAAGTTGTTGTTTACGACCCAAAAGTGAAAGAAGAGCAAATTTATAGCGATATTGATGGATTGAATAGTAGATCGCCTGAGCAGAATAGAAATCTTCTTAAGGTCGTGAACGATCCTTACACTGCTTTCGGAGATGCATATGCCGTAGCGATATTGACTGAGTGGGATGAGTTTAAGGCGTATGATTGGGCTTTGATAAAAAATCTGATGAAACGTCCAGCTTTTGTGTTTGACGGACGTAGAATATTGGATGCTGTTAAAATGGCTGATATGGGATTTGAATATTATTCAATTGGAGAATAATAATTAAGATATTCATAAATTTTTAAAAATTATGAATTTTCATTGTTACTTATAATTACGTATATTAGATACACTCATTTGATTATTCATAAATATGAGTGCATTCCAGCCTGTAGATTGAAAAATCTGCAGGTTTTTTAGAAGTCAGTTTTCATTTTAATTGTATATGGTTTGTTTTTGCACGTTTAGTAACTGAGTAAAGTTAATTGAAGATTGATTTGTAAAGGCTATGATAGTAATCCTAGCCTTTTATTTATTCGTCAAGTTGCTTTTAACCTGACGAAGCAATATAATCAATTCGCTAATTTTTAACTAATCCAATGCGGAGTTAAATTAAACTTATATTCAGTAATTATTGACACTGAATAATTTTTTTGTCAATGCCATTTTCTCTTATCTTGTCGTGCCAGCAACGAATTGATCTAATGCTCGGTAGCCTGGCCGTATACCTGAGATGCAAGGATCGACCCCACCGATAAAATCAATATTGGTTTTAGCCGCTTTCTGGAGATAAGGCGCCAGCATTCATACTCTTTACACCTCCTGGGCGGCGTCTTACAGCCTGCCATTTGTCGCTATAATAGGTCTTATCCAAATGGATATGCATATCTTTAAAAGAATGCAGCATCAAAAGTCCTTTTGCATCGATCGCATCAGCACTGTTGCTGTTGGCACTGATATTTTTGATTTTTCCGTTTGCGATCTGAATACAAAAAGACCGGTCTTTGTTGCGGTTACATTACCATCACCACCGTACTCAAATCCGGTTTCCAACAACACGTTTTTCAGCGTATAACTTTTTTTACCTTGGTAGCCGCTCAAAAGTTCTTGATAAACCGCATTAGGTTGATTTTCTGCAAATAGCATTCCCCGGATAAATGTTGCACCCGCAAGAGCCAGAGCAGAGTTTCTGATAAAAAAATCATGTTTATGCGGTTTGTCGATGAGCCGTTCGCCATGCAGTTCATTAAATAGGAGTTCGTCGCGCCCTGCAGTCTGTTCCTTGCGGAAACCATCCAGACTGATCACTGGTGCCCAAATTTTTGAATTTCGTTTATCCAAAGTAGATCATATCGAATCTAAAATACAAAATACCGAGGAGTAATCGGTCATGGCGGGCTGAGTTTCCATAGGTTTGTATGGGCATCGTTATAGTGGTGTTGGTACCTGCTCTTAGTATGGGCATAGTATAGTGGTGGTGTTACCTCTGCTAGGGGACAGGAGGAGTTGTGGGCCCGTGGACGACAGTAGACTCGATGGACAGTAGTTAAAATCTGGAGAATATTGGCTAAAATAAACCTATGTATAATGATGTAGAGTCATTAATTTTATAAATGTCAAATAGACAGCAATACAGAAAATATTCTTCGATTTTGGAAGCTTATTAATAGGGATTGCTTTTCTTCTTGTTCGTCATCTGTTGAAGACAATCAAGGAAAAGGATACGGTACTAGCTTTCACCGGGCTAGAGGGTGATCTTTAAACAATAAATCATTAGCGAATAAAAGATAGCGATATGAAAAGATATACGATATATTTTGCAGCAATTCTCACAATTTTTATCAAAATGACAGCTGTAGCTGTGGCACAGGGTGGGGATCAGATCCTAGATGGTATTGGAGAGACAGGCATGGTGGCCCGCTATGTCTTTGATGGGGATTTTAAGGATTGGTCGCGCAATGGGCTACATGGTAAATTCCAGGGGACAAAAGCTTCATTTGTGTCAGATAAGCAATTTACAAAGGTGCTTTCTCTCGCTGGAGGAAAGGACGATTTTGTTGTACTTCCAGCGCAAGTACTCGCTGATCTCGAGTCGATCAGCATTACAGGTTGGATATATTTACGTGCAGCGCAGTCTGGCCAGTATTTATTCGATTTTGGACAAGATATCACCAGGCATTTTGCTGGAACACCAACAGGTACAGCGCTACAAAATGGCTATATAGGGATAATCGCGCAAAAGAAGGCCGAAGTAAAAAATGCGGTCTCTTCGGCTGTGCCTTTAAACAAATGGGTGCACTTGGCCATCGTAGTTGATATTGCTACAGGGACCATGCAAACATATTTAGATGGTATGCCCGCTGGAGAAGTTAACGACATCCCACAGGAGCTGACCGAGGTTTTTGGACAGGCAGGTAGCAAGAGGACACTATACATCGGAAAATCCCTGTCGGGTGGCAATGTAAGTTTAAATGCACTGTTGCATGATTTTCGCATTTATCGTGTGCCACTGAACCGGAGCCAGATCAGCACGGTATACGGAAATGCGCTGAAAGGTGTGCACGAAGACCGTAGTGCTAAAGGTAAAGCCGAGGACGATCTGCCTAGCTTTCCAATGAATAAAGCAGCGCTTTATAATGCCTTCTTAACAGGGGTTGCAGATGTCTCCGTAGAAACAGCGATAGGCGAGCTGCCACGATTGCCGAGTTATGTCGTCGGTACATATAAAGACGGTATGGTGGGACCAAAAGTGCGTGTGTTGTGGCCTGCGCCAACCGACAATAGTGCAGTCGCGCAGCAAACAGCTTACACCGTCACGGGGCGTGTTCCCGGGACAGATCTGAAACCCAAAGCCATCATTACAGTAAAAGGGAAGGTAAAGTCCAAGATGCCTAGCTTAAAATTGGAGGCATTTCACTTGGATCAGGTTTCCCTTAATACGGATGTAAAGCAGCATCAAACGAAGTTTATTGAAAATCGCAATAAATTCATTGATACATTAGCAAAATCGGATCCCAATTCATTCCTCTATATGTTTCGACACGCGTTTGGGCAAAAACAACCGATCGGTGCGCAACCTTTGGAGGTATGGGACAGCCAGGATATCAAACTGCGCGGTCATGCTACAGGACATTACCTGACGGCAATTGCACAAGCTTATGCGAGTACAGGCTATGATAAGGCACTCCAATCAAAATTTTTGGGGAAGATGGATACCATGGTCAACGTGCTTTATGCCTTGTCAAAGTTGTCGGGTACACCGAGACCAGCGGGACAGGCTTCTATTGCAGATCCTGCTGCGGTACCTTATGGCCCCGGTAAATCAGCTTATGATTCTGACCTGAGTGACGAAGGAATCCGTACAGATTATTGGAACTGGGGTACTGGCTTTATCAGTGCCTATCCCCCGGATCAGTTTATTATGCTTGAACATGGCGCAAAATATGGCGGGCAGAAGAACCAGGTTTGGGCACCTTATTATACGCTGCATAAAATCCTGGCCGGCCTGATGGATGTTTATGAGGTAAGTGGAAATAAAAAAGCATTGGAGATCGCAGAGGGAATGGGCAATTGGGTGTATACACGCTTAAATAAAGTCCCGACAGAGACATTAATCAAGATGTGGAATACGTATATCGCAGGTGAATTTGGCGGAATGAATGAAGTGATGGCAAGGTTATATCGTATAACAGGTGAAGAGAACTATTTAAAAACTGCCCGCTTATTTGACAATATTGATATGTTCTACGGCGATGCCGCGCATACACATGGACTGGCCAAAAATGTAGATACTTTTAGGGGCTTACATGCCAATCAGCATATTCCTCAAATTGTGGGTAGCATGGAGCTTTACCGGGTGTCCAATGAGCCCCAATATTATAAAATTGCGGACAACTTTTGGTATAAGGCCACCAACGATTATATGTATAGTATCGGTGGTGTGGCTGGAGCCAGAAATCCAGCCAATGCCGAATGTTTTATTAGTCAGCCGGCGACATTATATGAAAATGGATTTTCTGCAGGTGGGCAGAACGAAACCTGTGCAACCTATAACATGCTGAAATTGACAAGTGACTTGTTTATGTTCGATCAGCGCGAAGAGTTGATGGATTATTATGAACGTGGATTATACAATCATATCTTAGCTTCTGTTGCAGAAAATAGTCCAGCAAACACGTATCATGTGCCTTTACGCGCGGGATCTATTAAGCAGTTTGGAAATGCCGATATGAAAGGCTTTACCTGCTGTAATGGTACGGCTATTGAGAGCAGTACTAAATTGCAGAATACAATCTATTTTAAAAGTAAGGATGACCAGGCGCTGTATGTCAATCTGTATATTCCTTCTACCCTACACTGGACGGAACGGGGAATCAGCGTCGAGCAACAAACCAGTTTTCCGAAAGCGGATCAAACAGCGTTGACCATACGGGGGAATGGCAAATTTGAACTTCATGTGCGGGTGCCAAGCTGGGCAACAAAGGGATTTTTTGTTGCAATAAATGGAGTCAATCAAAAAATTAAAGCTGAGCCGGGCACTTACCTGACCTTAAACCGTACCTGGAAAGATGGGGATGTGATCAACCTTAAAATGCCATTTCAGTTTCATCTGGAGCCAGTTATGGATCAGCCCAATATTGCCAGCCTATTTTATGGGCCGATCTTATTGGCAGCTCAGGAACCTGCAGCAAGAAAAGACTGGCGTAAAGTAACTTTAGATGCAAAGGATATTGCTAAGTCTATTAAAGGAAATCCCGAAACATTGGAATTTTACATTGATGATGTCCTTTATAAACCTTTTTATGATACTTACGGACGTCATTCGGTTTACCTGGATGTCAGTTTAAAATAGGAGGCTAGCAGTGTATTCCTAAATCTTTCCCAAATTCAAGGTATCTTTGTCAGAAACAATTGTGTGTGTGAATTGTCATTTAGCATGGACAGAATACTATTGTTTACACAAGTTTTCCGCTAAATAGAATTAAGAAGATGAAAATATTGGTTATTGAAGACGAAGCGGATTTAAGGGAAATTGTGAAGGCATCTTTACTTAAGGAAGAATATACGGTAGAAACTGCCGCTGATTATGGATCAGCTCTTGAAAAAGTCGCTGTTTATGATTACGATTGTATCCTGCTCGACATCATGTTGCCTGGAGGTAATGGTTTGCAGATCCTCGATCAGCTCAAAAATGAAGGTAAGTCCGATAATGTGATCATTATCTCCGCGAAGGATTCTCTGGACGATAAGCTAAAGGGACTCGAGCTTGGAGCCGATGACTATTTGACAAAACCCTTTCATATTGCTGAGCTGAATGCACGGATTAAAGCTGTGTTACGAAGGAAACAACGGGAAGGTAAGCATACATTGGAAATGGGAAACATCGTGCTGGATCTCAATGAACGCTGCTTATTTATTGCACAGGAGCCTGTGCCGTTAAATCGGAAAGAGTTCGATATGCTCAACTACTTCTTATTGAACAAAAATAGACTGGTCAGCAAAAGTGCGCTGGCAGAACATGTATGGGGAGATAATACGGACCAGGCGGATAATCTTGATTTCATCTATTCACAGATAAAAAACTTGCGCAAAAAATTCTTGGCTAGTCATGCTGATGTGGATTTTGGTGAATAGTTTCCAACAGAAATTTCCAAAAGCCAAAAAAGTAGATTGGGAATTGAAGGGGAATGTTTATGAAGCTGAGTTTGAAACGGATTTATTTGGCATTGACCAGGAAGCTTGGTTTCAGCATAACGGAAAACTTTTGCGGTATAAAACTGAAATCAACAAAAGAGAACTACCGAAGAGTGTGCTGGACCGGGTGAAAAGAGATTTTCCGGGATATCGTATTGAAGACGCAAAAAAGATTACCGCCTAGCAGAAAGTGAGTTATGCGTTTGAAGTGAAAAGTCGAAAAGAGGAGTGGAAGCTGGTACTCGATTCAGAGGGAAATGTGCTTACGAAAGTAAGGGACTAGGCCGATATTTCTGTACAAATAAGAAAACCTTCATGATTTTACATGCACTCATAGCGGCGAAATCATGAAGGTTTTTTTGGTAAGTAGGCCGAGTTTATTGCGCTAACTAATCTTCTCCTTCCTCTGCGTGGAGTTCAAAAGATAGTTTTATGAGGTCTTGACCAGCAAACTTAGTGGCATAATCCGATAAATTCCAGTCAGTACGGGTAACTTTTGCCTTTGTGCTGGCATCGTTAAACTTGCGAAGTACAAAGACTACATTTTTTTCGCCTTCATTATCTTTTCCTGCTGTAAAGTACGTGATGATTCCTGTTGTCTCCGTTGCTCCATTGACTGCAGAGCCATCACCGTAGGTAGTTTCTTTCGTTTGAAAGATTGCACCATTTCCTGTACTGCTATTCGGATTTAAAACGAAAGAACCACCCGTAAGGAATGCTTTGTAGTAATCTGCAGTTGCTTTATTGCTGATGTATTGGCCCTGGATTTCTTTTGAAGAAGCATCAAATTGTTTTAATTCAATTTTATAGATACCTGCGGGATTGAGGTGAGCATGTCCTCCAGCCAATGCTGTTCCCTTCTCATCAAAGCTGATAGCAATTGGCTCTACTTTTTCTTTGTCGGCAAGATCATGGAAATGGTCTCCATGGACTTCGCCGGCTACTTCTGTAAATACAAGCTTATAAGCAACTTTGGCATCTGAACCTTGTATAGTCAACGGTGATTCAGCTGTAGTCGCATTTCCGGCTTTGTCGGTTACCGTAAAATGAAAATGATATGCCCCGGCGGGAGCATCAGCGGGAACATCAATATGTTCATGAAATGCCGCATTTTTCACGCCAATGTATTTTCCATCCGTATAGGCTTTTGTAAACTTATACTGACCGCCACCTTCTTGATGTACCTCAATTTCGATTTTAGCAATCAGTGCTTCGGCAACAATATCACCTTCAAGATGAAGATCTGATCCCGCTTGGACAGTTTTATTATTGCCACTGCCGATTTCAAGTGTGCCTATCTGGGGTTTTGCAAGTGCTGGAATTTCCTCGTTATCTTTCTTACAGGACGATAGGAAGCCTAAAAGAATTGTACTTAACAGGAAGAAGAAGCGAATGTTTCTAGTTTTCATGTAAAATGGATTTAATTAAATTGAGTTGATAAATATGTATGGTATTACTCGAGTATACGGATGCTGATTCCCTTCTGGCTGCTCCATCCCGCCAGGTCAGTCACCTGAATCATAAAATGATAATTACCCGGATCGATATCTGCTGGCACATCGATTTTTAATTCGGCATCATATTGCTGTGGCTGCCCCGGAATATTAACTGTCTTGACCAAAGTAAATGGCTTGACGGGTGTTTTTATCGCCTCAACCGTGCATTCACCGATTTCAGTGCTATGCGAATGATGGTCAAAATTATGGTGTACGTCGATGCTATAGCTCCCGAGCGCGACATTATCAGATAGCTTACTGCGGAAAGTAAAACTTGTGCCTCGTTTAATTGTGCTGCATTGTTTTGGGAAAGCCGTTTCCGAATCGATGGCGATGGTCGGTTTTTCGGTATCAATGCTTTCCTTATCTTTTTTACAGGCAACAGTCATGGCAAGTAACACTGTAATAAGTGTGTATTTTTGAAGTGTTTTCATCTATAAATTTTATTCATTTGTGTATGTGTTAAGCGATATTCATAAGCTTGCGATGCTCGTATATTGCTCAACGGTTGTTTATAGGGAGCAAAGGGTTTAGTTTTAATAATCTTATGATCGGGACTGTTTTCCAAAGGGAACTCCAATGGATAGCATAAAATTCCTTCCCTGTTCAGGCAAAGAGATCAGCCGATAAAAGCTGGTATGATCCATATATTTCTTGTCAAAGAGATTTTGAACCTGTAAGCGTAATTGGAGGACAGATCCCGAAAACCGAAGTTGTGTTCCTGCCCGGAAGTTGAAGACCTGATAATCTGCTGTGGACTCTTCTGGTGGAACAACATGATACTGCGCTGCTGTCCATTTGCAATCGACGGAAAGGTAGGTCTCTTTAAAATGTTTGCTATTTTTTGCTGTCCAGCTGATGTCCATCAAAGCTGAAGGTGCCGGAGAGAAAGGAAGTGTATAGCCTTTCTTTGCGCCCGATAGTTGTTCCGATCGAACATATTCACCCAATAATTCTACTTTCCATTGTTTCAGAGGCTGATAGCTGAGCTTCAATTCTGCTCCATAACGGCGAACACGACTTTCCATATATTCAAAGATTTGATTGCCGGCGCCATAATATTGATCGTAGCTTGACGTAGGATTGAGGTAGATATAATTGGAAAAGTAATTAAAGAATGGTGTAAAGGCAACAAAGACTTTTCTAGGGCTCCAGGTCAATGATAAATCCAGTTGATAGGACTGTTCGGGAGACAATGATTGATTGCCTCTTTCATAACTGAAGTAGTGATAGTTGACACCATTGGCGGCAAGTTCCTGTGCAATGGGGGCCCTGAAACTCTTGCCGATATTGATTTTTGTTTCCAGATCGCCGAATTGATGTGCCGCTCCTATAGACCAAACCAGACTATTGAAACGGCGACTGAGCGCCGAAGCCCGGACTATTCTGCCCGACTGATTATCTTCCAGCTTTGATTCGAACCAATCCTGATAAGGTGATGTCTGAATATGGCTGTAATCGTAACGCAATGCCCCATATAGCATGGTTTCGTCCGCGAGTTTGTATTGATCATAGACGAATAGGCCCATTGCCTTTTGGCGAAAAGTGGGGATAAGGAAGCTCCAACCATCAATACGGTTATCCTGATACTCTCCATTTGCGCCAATGGTAAGTCGATGTGTGGCCAAATCAAATTGGTCTTTTACAGAGATACTATAGACCTGTTTGTCATATAACCTTTCCAAATTGATCGGGATAGTCATATCTTTTGGATAAACAGGTGGCATATAACCATGCGCGGTGTAATTGTTATATTCTTGCCGGTAATTTTTCTGATAGCCCAAGTCTATCCAAAGCTTGTGCTTATCCAGATCGATAAAGTTGCGGTTAATAAGTTTCAGGTGATTGACCGTCTGGCTTGGGAAACCAATGTCACGACTGGATTTGTCATAAAGTGCTGTATCTACGCCCCTTGGTTCCAAGCCGTGCGCATTGGCAAAGAAGCCAAACTTTGTATGATAATTACTCAGGTAGAAAATCGAAGAAAAACGATCCGATAGATATCCGCCGCGTAGTTGAAAATGTGTCTCTCGTCCCGCAGTGTTGCGAACATGCCGATCTTTCAGACGTACCGCATAATTGTAAACATAGACTGTATCTGTGGGGACACGGTAATCGCCATATTCCAGATGCGTGAATCCTCCTCCAAATACCCAATTCCCTTTTCGGCCCTGTGCTTGTAGCGATCCGCCAAAAGTAGCGTTGTTTGACTTTGTCAATAGGTTAAACTGCCCCTTAAAACCTGTCTCCTGTAGTTCCGCTGGCGGTGATAGCCGAATGACACCACCAATGGCATCTGAGCCATACAAAAATGAGCTGGCCCCCTTTAGTACCTCGGCACTCCCTACACTGAATTGATCGATTTCCAATCCATGATCCAACCCCCATTGCTGGCCTTCATGTTTAATGCCATTTTCTACCGTGGCCACACGATTAAATCCGAGCCCTCTAATCTGCGGTTTAGACTGATTAGCACCTATGCCTATGGCACTGATACCGGGAAGCCTGCTTAATGTCTGCATTAAACTTCCCGCCTGGTATTTTTGTATAGAGTCGGCAGTCAATAGCTGGATCGATAATGCTCCTTCTGCTGCCCGGTGATAACGTCGCCCTCCAACTTTTACTTCTTCAAGCTCGATACTATTTTCCTGTCCATAACATGGGAAAAATAGCTGTTGTGCTGCGATAAGTGAAAAAATGATATACCTATTCATCTATGTGGATTCGATTCGTAAAGCGTAATTCGTGCAATACATATGGTATTCCAATTAATATATATTGCAATTAAGTTGCAACAAATATAAGGAAAAAGATTTTAAAAGCAATATAGTTGCATTATAAGGCTTGAAGAAACAAATCCCTGATTTCAGCGATAGTAATATTTTTCGGCTTCAATTATCTTTGATTTAGAGTGTTATGCATTGGTGAGTGATATTCATAATTAGAAAAAGGCACTGGTGAAATAGCGGTTGCTAGCGTAACCTAAACAGATTTTTGATGCACTAAAGCTTGTCCTATGGATGATGTGGTGTTGCTATTTTTACGAAAAATGAGGAAAAACAAATTATAAAATAGATCAATATGATTAAACAATTTATTACGGGCATGATGACCGCAGCGGTTCTGAGCCTGTCAAGTTGTGGTTCGGGAGAAAAAGATCCTGCAGCATACAACAATTCAATTATTACCGTTATAAATAGTAGTGAAAAACATGTGACAGACATGAATGCCGCCATGAATGGCTCCGAATATACGAAAGCCGAACAGGTCCGCGCAGATTGGGAAAAATCTTTGAATGATGATATCAAGAAAGTCGAAGATCTGGGAGATTTCAAAGGCGATGCGACATTCCAAAAAGCCGTTCTTGATGGCTTAAATGGGTATAAAAAAATCGTTACGGAGGATTATCCGAAATTGATTGAACTCCGAAAAAATAAGACACCTGATGCTGCTAAAGAGTCTGCATTGCTTGAAAATATCAATAAAGCGTTTGAAAATATGAGCAATGGTGTCAATCAAGCATCCACAGCATTTGAAAGTAAATATAAAAGCTAATCTTTTTGCATAAACAATAAGCAATCAGTTAAGCCACATCAGCAAAAAATGATGTGGCTTTGTTTTTTGCAGTACAGCTGTTGTTGCTTGAGAAATACGGCTGTATTGACTGTATTATTAGGGATCGTTTTTAGGGATCTTAAAATCTTTGCACAGTATTGTAGGAATGCCCTAGCAAAACAAAATGCTAACAAACGTTAAAACTCCGAAGGCCGAACTTGAATTTCATATTTTTATGTAGCTTTACCTTACGTATAGTAGCGCATGCCATGGGATTTAAAAATAGTGCAAAACAAATGTTCAAATGAAAGCCATATCAATTTTAACTGCTGTGTTTTTTTCTTGCTTCGCCAGTATACTAATGACAGCTCGTGCACAGGAAGCCGCAAAAAAATTAGATTACTTGGTGCTTATGAACGCAGATACCCTTTACGGAAAAATCTCCTCCATCAAGGATCACAAACTCAAATTTGAAAATCAACAGAAAGAGAAGCTAACTTTTGCCCCCGGCCAGGTGTTTCGTGCTTACTGGGAATCTAAAAGAAAAGTTTATGCACCTTCTTATGTCGAAAATGGCTTGGAGCCCGTTCAGGGAACTTCTCCACAAGTATTTCAAATAGGTCGATATTATACGGAGGAGCCAACTTTTGCTGAAGTGTTGGTTGATGGAGAAATAATGGTTTATTATGTGTCTAATTTGAACCTTGGTGGTGGCGGAGGAATGATGTTTGGTACGGGTGGTGGTGGTACAATGTTGTCCATTGGAATCAGTAAGTCTAAATATGCTTATGCATTAAAAAAGTCAACCGGTGAAGTGATTGAAATAAGTAGTAATACGAACGAACTTTTTAGCAACAGCAAAAAAAAGCGGACAATTGCTTTAGGGCGTTTGATCAATGACGAACCGGAGTTGTTTGCTGAGTTTGAAAATGAGAAAAAGTATGATTATGATCTTTTTATAAAATACGTTATGCGCTATAATGAGCTTCAACTTTCAAAAATCTCTTCCGAGGAGAGAAAGCAACTAATTATTTATTGAGATTTTTTATTCACTGATACTGCATTTAAAACAATTTTATGATACTTACCATCTTTATTGTATTGACTATAGTTGCAGCCTATGGCTTTTGGTTGCTATTTGAAAAGGCAGGACGCAAAGGTTGGGAAGGAGTTGTTCCTGTCTATAGTCAGTTTATCCAATCGCGGATACTCGGCAAGAAGACCTGGCAGCTTATCCTTTTGCTTGTTCCGATCGTCAATGTTTTTATCTTTTATAATCTCTACCTCGATTTTATTCATTGTTTTGGGAAAAGAAGGTTTTGGGAAAATTGCGCTGTTGTGCTGGTTCCGTTTATCGTGCTACCACTTTGGGGCAGAGATAAAAATGTGCAATTTATGAATGGGCTATATGCCAAAAATCTGAAAGTAGCGCATGCCGAAGGTCGCCTGGCGACAAAGGAATCTGAACTGGAAATTGCGCATCAATCGTATATAGACTATAAGAAGAAATATCCCTATAAAAAATCGATGGTACGAGAATGGGCGGATGCGATTGTTTTTGCGACTGTCGCTGCAACCTTGATTCGTGGTTTTTTATTGGAGGCATTTATGATTCCTTCGGGGTCTATGCAACAGTCTCTCCTCATTGGAGATTATCTTTTTGTCAGTAAACTAAATTACGGGCCCCGTATTCCAAATACACCTATAGCGTTTCCTTTTGCACATCATACGATGCCATTAGTAGGAGGAAAAGCATTCTCCGAACTCATTAAAATTCCTTACAAACGATTGCCCGGATTTCAAGAAATAAAACGGAATGATGTGATCGTTTTTAATGCACCTGCCGGTGATACCGTTGCTGTCGAAAATCAAGACTCGCCCTATTATGACTTGGTGCGTAGCATGGGACGTGAAGCAGTACATCAACAATTTACAATTCAAACCCGTCCAGTGGATAAACGCGAACATTTAATTAAACGCTGTGTGGGAATGCCTGGGGATAAAATCAGCATGACAGAAGGAGTATTGTTTGTGAACGACCAACCAGGTTTTGTAGCCCCGGAAAGCCAGATGGATTATACCGTGATCACAGATGAGGCAGGTCTGGACGAACAGCGCCTAAGAGATATGGGAATAGAAGTCTCTGCTATTCAGCCCGGAGTTTATGTAATCTTTTTAACGAAAGATCAGGCAGCCATGGTGAAATCCTGGTCCAATGTCAAATCCATGCAAATGAACTTGCGTAAACCTGGGGAAGCCGAAGCAAATACCTTTCCGAACGACCCACAATACAAATGGAATTATGATAATTTCGGCCCCTTTGTTATTCCTCGAAAGGGGATGACTATTCCACTGAATGCACAGACCTTGCCACTCTATGAGCGAGCCATACGAGTGTATGAAAATAACCTGTTGGAAAAGAAAACGGATGGGCTTTATATCAATGGAAATCGAACAGATTCCTACACCTTTAAAATGGATTATTATTGGATGATGGGAGATAATAGGCACAACTCGCTCGATGCTAGGGATTGGGGATTTGTTCCTGAGGATCATATTGTCGGAAAAGCATTATTTACCTGGATGAGCTGGAATGCAGATGGTAATGGACTTTCCAAAATACGGTGGAATAGAATTTTTAAAGGTATCCATTAGAAAAGAAAGCTTCTCGCCACCACTATTAATACCACCTAGATCTACCTGCACGGGAAATTGATTGATAATATAGTATTTTAATCCCGCTTTATAAATAAACGAATGTGTAGAATTCAATTCGATTTTTTGGCCATCAAAATCGAATACATATCTTTGACCAGTGAAACCTAATCCTGCTTTGACAGCTAGTTTATCTTGGAAAAAATAACCTGCTTCACCGCCTACAGACCAGAGCTGGGCGCCATTGTTGGAATAAAAGCTAAAGCCGGAAGTAGAAAGGCCGGTCAGTGGCGAGAGATTCGTTTCGACCATCCATTTTCCTTTAGAGATCGCTGTTGGAGTTTCTTGGGCCGATACAGTTTGCAAACCCAACAGGGTAAGCATTATAAAAAGACTCTTTTTGGGGGATTCTGTTTAAATAACGAATAAGAAGAGATTATTTTTATTTTTTAATACAACGAACTTGAACGGTTGCATTTTGATTGAGTGCTGCAATTTGTGTAAAGTATAACAACAATACCTTTTGTGGCTGATTTGTGGCTTATGTTTTTCTCGCGCGCTCATTGGCTATTTATGGTGCTAAAGCTGCTACAGGGGTAGTTGCCATTACCACCAAAAAAGGAATAGGCGATAAACCCGTGTTGACGGCGAATATCAACTGGAGAGTAGCTCCGCTAGTACGTAAGCAACGTGCTTACGATGGCTCTGGTTTTCTGAAATGGCGAGCAGATGTGGGGCGCGCTGGTGGTAAATACAATCCGGATGGCACATTAAGGCGGATTCCGACAGGTGATAGCGGATTGAATGCCCGTAATCCTTTTCTAAATATGACCTACAATGACCGGATGAACAAGCAGAATACCCTTTTTGCAAGTCTCTTCGCAAAAGTTAACTTGCCTTTTGGTATTACTTATCAGTTCAACTTTAGTCCCGGAATTGAGGTAGGTCACGTACACCAGACACGTCCATTGTTTAATTTCCATCAGCAGAATATGAATAAACCGAGAAGACAGCGTTCGGATTGGAGCTCCGATCGGATGATGGGAGAGCGTAATCCTGCCGTTCATCAACTGAATTTTGTTAAAACAGCCTGCGAAGTGGCCAAATTGGATTTGACGGATTTCTTTGATAAATACGGATTCTTTTTTGTTGGTACCTTGGAATACGACGATTATGGAAAGTATACCTATACCATGACGCAGGAAATGGTTGATGCCTGTCGCCTGGCAATTAAAAACATGAACTTGCCCAAGCCTAAGGCTGATCTTACAGCATTAAGAGATTAGAGCATGTAAACTATAATAACGTCTGACGCTCCGAATCATCTAAATTGATTCGGAGCCTTTTGTTTGGTTGTTATGTTTTTTGAACTTAGTCGTTATTCTAAACGTGTTACAAGCTGAACGCTTTCTCTTGCTCATTTTCTTTGATCCCATAAACCCTCCAAAAATGCCTATATCATGGTGATTCTGGTTGAATGCTGGGACGCTTGTAGGGTTATTTACATAATGTTATGTTTATTCGCTTTTATTTAGTTCTTCTTTAAGTTAGATTTTAATTAGTATTTAGTTAGCTTTTGGTTAGGATTTATTTAGCTATAACCTAAGCTATACCTAAACAAACCCTAAGTAAAGTAGTAAAAGAGTGTGATCATCTAATGGGTAATCCGGAGCGGTGTATGCTCTCATTCTTTTGCTGTGCTGCGGTATTCTTCTGTTGTTCTCTGTTCGGGTATGTTTGCGTTTTCCGATCTCCCTTTGCTATGCTGTGTCGGGGGAGCAGTAGACCCGGCAGGTGCATTTCAGCATGTTTTCGTTGCCCGATGCCGCTATCTGGCCAAATCTGGTGGCCGGATCAGCCATCCCAGCCTTCCGATCACCTGTTTTACAAAAAGAATGTCGCACCGTTACAGGTAGTTAAGGACAAAATGAAAATAATAAGAACAAAAGGCTTGGAA